>DXGR01000054.1 GCA_019113825.1 Candidatus Stackebrandtia excrementipullorum
GCCTCGTCAGGCCTGTATGAGCCGGTGGAGTTTCTCGTGCTTGGGGGCGGATCAACCGGCCAACGGTCTCCGCCGTACCGCACCGGACACAAGCCCGGTCTTACCCGGCGAGGCCACCGCGGCGTGGTGCCCGTCCACCCGGGCTCTGAACGCCGCATCCCGTTCGGTGGTCGGTGCCGCGCGTAGATCACCTCATCGGCGTATTTGGTGGCGTCGACTGCCCAGGTCATCTCGTGCTCGAGGGCTTTTTCGGAGAGCCGATGGCGCGCGCCGTCGGGGGACGAAGGGGTCTTCGGTCAACGAACCGCAGCACGGTGCAGCTCCCGGCCTGCTCCGACTCGTCCGATGGAACAGCTCGACCTACATCCGCACTTCTTGGGTGTGTTCAATGTAGACGTGGGTCACTATGCGTTCCGCACATTCCTGCCACACGTCCAGGACGGCAAGCTCATAGTCCTCATGGGCCCTCCATCCGCGGCGTCGAGGCGACAGTCCATGCCGGGCAACCCGTCCGAACAGTTCGAAACCTCGTCAACGGCACCTGCCCGGGCGAAGATCTCATCGGCGACCTCGCGACGACGCCCCGGGCGAACTCGGAGTGCGGTGGCTTCGTTGAGGGCGGTCAAGGCCCGTTGCAACATGGAATCCACAAGGCCGTGCGCGTCGAAGGCACCGTGCAGGACCACCTACGCCTCGACCCACTCGATTCCGCCAAGACCGTCGGCGTCACCGCAATCGCGGCACCAACCACCATGGACGAACGTGCGCGCAGATGGCCGACCGCATACAACGGTGGCTCCACACGACGAGCGTGTGGAGCCACCGTTGCCTCGCGAAAACGCGTTCAGTCGCAACCGTTACAGGTCACCGTAGGTTGCCGCACGGCGGCGGCGCCTGGTCACCATCAACGCTGCCAATCCAAGTGCTGCGATCAATGCGGCACCGCCGACGGCGGTGGTCAAGCTGACACCGGTTGTCGGAAGCTTGCCACTGGCATCGTCGTCACCGGGATCGCCGGGTTCACCCGGGGCGCCCGGTTCGGTCTGAACGTGCACCGTGAACTGAGCACTGTTGTTCGACTCGTCGGTGTCGGGCTGCGTCGACAGCACCGCGGCGCTGCCGGGCAGCTGCTCGTCCGGAGCGTCCACCAGAGTCACCGTGAACTCGATGTCGCGCGACTCACCGGCACCCAGCGGGTCGCCCACGGGGCACAGCACGACGGTCGCGTCGTCTGAGACGGACTCACAGCCGCCCGGCATCGCCGTCAACTCGACATGAACCGGCAACGTGAACACGACGTGGTAGATCGCGACCTCGGCCGGACCGTTGTTGGTCACGGTCAACGTACCCGTGGCCTCCTCGCCGATCTTGCCGTCGATCTCGGTGGCCGCGATCGCCAGGTCGGCACGGTTTTCGGTCGCGTTCACCAGGAACGCGGCGGTGTTGTTCGTCTCGTCCGGGTCGGCCGCCGACTGGGTGTTCACCGTCGCCAGGCCCGCCTGCTGCTCGTCCGGAGCGTCCAGGATCGTCACGGTGATCGTGACCGTTGCGGACTCCCCGCCGTTCAGCGCGGTCGGAACGGCGCACCACACGGTGCCGTTACCGACGGCCTGACAGGTCTCGGGCAGCTCGGCCACCTCGGCGTGCGCCGGAACGGTCAACAACACCTGGTGGTCGGCCGCGGTGGCGGGACCGTGGTTGGTAACCGTGAACACGACGTCAACGACGTCGCCGGGGAAACCGTCGGTGTCCTCGACACCAAGCTCAAGATCCGCACGGTTCTCAATCGAGGTCACATCGAAGACGTCGAAGTTGTTCAACGTGTCGGGGTCGGGCTGAGACCCGGTCACCTGCGCGCGTCCCTCATCGGACTCGGCGGGAACGTCGACCATCGTCACCGGGATCGTGTAGACGACGGAGGCACCGACCTCGAGAAGGCCCAGCGAATCGCACTGGATACGCGTCGGGTCCGCACCCTTGACGTAGCAGGCCTCCGGCAGGTCGCCCATCTGAGCGTAAGCGGGTACATACGCTTCGACCGAGTGGTCACGAGCCGGCGCGCCACCGTGGTTGGTGACCGTCAGGTGCAGCTCGGTCTTGTTGTTGATCGGCGCAACGAGGTCGTTGCCCGACAGCGACAGGTCCGCGCGGTCGCCGTGCGTAAAGACCGCGAACTCCGCCCAGTTGTCGTCTTGAGTCTCACCGGGCTCGGTCGTCGAAAACGCGGTCATACCGGCCTCGGCGGGACGGCTGGACGTGATCGACACGTGGTCGGCTGCGCCTAGCGCCTGACCCGCAACCCAGGCCTGGTTACGCAGACGGGTGTCAACGGGGGCGTCAGCGGCGACGCTGAAGCCCAATGCCTGCGCGCCACCGAGCGACAGTTCCTCGCCGCCGGCGATCGTCTCGTCCGGCCACACACAGTCGACGATGAACGCCAGGCTTTGAATCTCACAGCCCGCGGGAGCCGTCGTGAAGGACAGCTCGGTCGGCACGATGACCGTGAAGGCGACGCCTTCGATGGTGCGGTCGGACTCGTTGCTGAACGCCAACACGGAGTCGTCGATAAGACCGTCCTCGCCCGGTGTTACCGCGAGGTCGCGCTTGGCCCAGGTGGCCAGGTCCGGCCCGCCTTCGGAGGCGATCCGGGCCTCGACGACCGTCGCGTTGTCACGGGGGTCGCGGTCGACCTGGTCGGCGACGACCTCGATCGTGGCCAGACCGAGAAGCGTGCCGGCCTCCCCGCCCGAGGTGAACAGCGTGAAGGCGTTCAGGTTGGCCAGGGCGCCGGCTTCGAGGCTGCCGATGGCACAGGAGCCGCCCCGACCGTCGTCGGCCAGCTCGCACGAGGGGGCAAGCTCATCGGACACCCGCATGGAACCGGCTTCGGAGTCTTCGGGCAGCTTGAAACGCAGGGTCACGTTGGTGGCCGTGGCCTCGGCCGACACGTCGTTACCGACGACGACACGGACCGACTTCGCCGACGAGTCCAAGCTCGCCGTGGCGCTGTGAACGGAGACCGACAGATCCACGGCGGGGTCTTCGGCCAGTGCGGGCGACGTCGCGGTCAAGGCAACCGACAGACCCAGTACGGCCACACCACCGGTGGCCACACCACGTCTCAACAGACGACGAAACACAGACATATGGGGTGACTTCCACTCGAAAAGGGATGAACAACGGGCACTGTGGGCGACGGGTGAAACGCCGACTCCTGTCCGCCGACCAGGACACGCCAACGATGCCCGCCGGGACGCGAATGATCAACAAACGATGCCAACCCGTTATGAGATTTTCGCTGCTTGGGCATCGGCGGTGACGTCGGTGTTTAAGAAGGTGTCGTTAAACCCGCCGTTGTGTTGCGTTCTGTCCACAAACGGCTTCCGCGTCCGTTTCGTTGCGGATCCGGCGAATGTGGGGGGCACCCGCGCCGACACCGGCGGGCTTCACAGCAGACCCTGATATGGGCACTTTTTCGCATGAACCGGAGCAAAGCTCCGAAAGACCCTCAAGCACCACATGGCGCCACGTATCCGTCCACTGCGGGGGAACATCTCGCTACCGCACGAAGGACTTGTCGGCCCGCGTCACGGCATGGCCGTCCGATGTGCACCAGGGTGGCGCTCGACCGGCTCTACCGGTGGTCGATCAACCGCCCGGCCAACACGGTGGCAACACACGAGCCCGCCCCGTCCGCGACGAGCGCAGTGTACGGGTCACCGGAGGTGTCGACGGAGAAAACGGCCAGATCCGCCCGGTTGCCCGGCCGCAGGGTTCCGAAGTCGTCACGTCCCATGGCCTTGGCGCCGCCCGCCGTCGCCGCGGTGAACAGCCACTCGTCCAAGCCGTCACCGGTGTCGCCCTGTTGGACGGCGATCGAACGCAACACCGGCAGTTCGCCGACCACGTCCAGGTCCGGGGAGGAGGCCAGCGAGTCGGTGCCCACCGCGATCGGGCTGTTCTCGGCCCGGTAGGCCGCCACGGGGGCGGCACCGGATTCAAGCCGGGCATTCGAGCGGGGACACAACGCGACGTGAGTGCCTCGAGCACGTAGGAGCGCACGGTCGGCGGCGTCCAGGTGTACGCCGTGCGCGACGTGGGAATCGGCGCCCAACAGCCCCCAGCCGTCCATTTCGGTGGCCGGCGATCCGCCGCACCCGCCCTCGAGCAGCTCGAACGCCGCGCCGAGTCTACGACTCATGTCGGCGAACGGGCCGGTGCCGGTCCGCACGTAACCGTCTTCGTGCATCGTCTCGGCCAGATGCGGATGCAGTCGCAGGCCGCGAGTGCGGGCGATCTCGGCCAGGTCGACGCCGACGGACCGTCCCAGTGTGTACAACGTGTGGGGACTGACGCCGACCCGTAGATCGGTGTCGTTTCCCGCCACAACACGATCGAGAACCTCGATGTGCCCGGACCGCTCGTTTTCCCAAGCGACGTGGTCGACGAAGCACGCCTCGTAGTACAAAGTCCCGGCCAGGCCCGACTCCAGCAGCGGTGCAAAGGCAGCCGACGGGGTCACGACGTCGGCGACACCGGTAACGCCGTTACGCAGGCTCGCAGCAACACCCACCCGAATCGAGTCCACCCAGTCTTCACTCGACATCGTCGGGTTACGGCGAGCGAAGTCCTGAATCCACTCGAAGAACTCCTTGCCGTTGGTGTAGTGATCGGCGTATGCCGAATAGCACAGATGTGTGTGGGCGTTGACAAGCCCGGGCGTGAGAACGCCGTCGAATTCGATCACCTCGTCGGCGGTCAACGTCGCGATCGGCCCGACCTCCCGGATACGGCCGTCGGCCACGACGACACCACCGTCACGGATCGGGGGCCCGGCGACGGGCACGACGACGGGGGCACGGTACAACGTGGTCACTACAGCTCCTTTGTGGGGCGTCAAGGAACGACCGCGCCGGCACGGCACACCGCGATCGGGTCCGCCGGGCTCATGGAAAGCCCGGGTTAGGCCTTGTTCGCCTCCAGCAGCGGCAAGGCGATGGACGACACGTGCGAGCGAACCCGGTCGTCGGTGGGATCGTCGGCAGGTGTCCGGTGAACGGCCAACCGCTCGTACAGGGTGTCCCGCTGGGCGGGAATACGGCCGGCGGCACGGATCAGATTGATCAGTTCGTGCAGATTCGACCGGTGACGTGCGCCGGCGGAGGAGATCACGTTTTCCTCGAGCATGATGGAACCGAGATCGTCAACTCCCATGTGGAGCGACAACTGGCCGGCAGCCTTACCCGTGGTCAGCCACGAAGACTGAAGGTGCGCGATCTCGTTGAAGTACAGGCGCGCCACCGCCAACATCCGCAGGTACTCCATCGTGGTCGCCTGCGTACGACCCTTCAGGTGGTTGTTCTCCGGTTGATACGTCCACGGAATGAACGACCGGAAACCACCCGTGCGGTCGTGCACGTCACGAATCATCCGCAGATGCTCGATACGCTCGGCGTTGGTCTCGCCGGTGCCCATCATCATCGTGGCGGTGGACTCGACCCCGAGATTGTGTGCCACCTCCATGATCTCGCACCAACGCTCACCCGACTCCTTCAACGGCGCCAGCGCCTTACGCGGCCTCTCGGGCAGAAGCTCCGCTCCCGCGCCCGCGATCGAATCCAACCCGGCGGCCTTGATACGCCGAATCGCCTCCTCAATCGAAACATTGGAGACGGTGGACATGTGAGCGATTTCGGACGGACCGATCGAGTGGATCGTCAGCTGGGGGAACTCCCGCTTGACGGCGCCGAACAGTTCTTCGTAGTACTCGACGCCGTACTCGGGGTGGTGGCCACCCTGCAGCATGACCTGAGTCGCGCCGAGGTCGACGGCCTCGGCACAACGACGCAGAATCTCGTCCATGTCGTGGCTCCAGCCCTCCTTGTGTTTCGGCGCCCGGTAAAAGGCACAGAAACGGCAGGCGACCACGCAGACGTTCGTGTAGTTGATGTTGCGGTCGATGAGATAGGTGACGATGCCGTCGGGGTAACGGCGTCGGCGGACCGCGTCGGCGGCCTCCCCCAGCGCATGAAACGGCGCGTCGGTGTACAGCAGGAGCGCCTCGTCGGTGGAGATACGTCCACCGTCGGCACCGCGTTGCAGGATTTCGGCTATCTCGTTCGACACGTACCTCAGCCTACCGTCGAAACGATGGAGCGTCGGCAGTGAACTATGACTCACACCGCGAGCAGCCGATTGCGGCGGTGAGACACCCGACTCGACGAGGATCTCTATCATCAACGCGGTGACCGACACCGTCGACGAGCCCGAACAACCGGACGAAGCCGAACACGACACGAAACCGGCCGCCGTCAAACTGTCCGACACCTTGGGACGACCGATCCTGTTCGTCCTTATGACCTGCGGCTTCCTGGCCTGCCTGGCGTGTGTCCTGGGCACGGTCGCCGTCGTTGTCTTCGCCTACGGCAGTCTCAACGACATGTGGTGAACCGCCACTCCGTACAGGGTTCTCACCCCTAGGTCTTGGCAGAACGGACCTTTGGGACGACAAATATGCCTTTTTCGGTAGGACCCCGAACCGCGTAGGGGCGGTATCTTTCGGTACCAGAGATCTCCGACGGCGAGGAGATGCGACATGGACCTTGCCCACCCGTATATCGACCGTGGCCCGCACCTGGCAGCCGTAAAGCGCGCCTTCGACGACAACGGTCGACTACTTCTGCATGGCCCCACCGGGATCGGTAAAACCACAATTTTCCGGCAGCTGATGCGGGAACAGAACCGACTGTGCCTCACCGCCACGCCCAGGCGTGCACCCCGCCCTTTCACGACAGCCGTCGAACTTTTGCGAGCCGTCGACGGCGACGTCATCGCCGATCTTCCGCCTCAGTGGCGGCACATTCTGTCGTCCCTGATCCGGGGAGACGGTGAACCACCGGGAGATCGTGTCGCGATCCAGTTGGCGACCCTGGAGGTCTTTCACCGGATGTCCGGACACGACGGCATCCTCATCGGCATCGACGACGCCCAGTGGATGGACGGTGAATCACGCGACATCATCCGGTTCGCGCTACGCAACCTGCGTCCATCCCGCCTTGCCCTGCTGCTGACCAGTGATCAGGCCGCCCTGGCTTCGGCGGTGGGTGGAAACTGCCTACCCATGCCGGTGCCGCCGTGGACCGTCAGCGAGTTGTCGGAGTTGCTGGCCGGGCAGGGGCTCCCGTCCCGGTTCGCGGGTCGCATTCACCAGGCGTGCGGCGGCAACCCGACTTTGGCCGTCCATATCGGTTCAGTGATCGCGACCCCTCGACCGACGATCGCACGCACCGACAACTTCGCCGCGTTCCACATGGCCGCTCGACAACTGGACGGGCTCACCATCCGGGCGAAACGCACGCTTCTCCTCGCGGCCCTCGCGCATCGCCCCACCGTCGCATTGCTGCGCCGCACGGGGCGACGCCACGCCCGGGGCGACCTGGAGATGGCCGCCGATGCGGCTCTCGTCACCGTCGACCATGCGGGTGTCGTGACCTTCTCCGCGGGTGTCATCGCCGACGCGCTCCGCGCCGACGCCGACGAATCGACCCTGGCGTCGGGGCACCGTGCCCTCGCCGAGGCCGAGACCGACCCGACAGCGGCCCTGTGGCACCAGGCCATGGCCGACCCGTCCCCTTCGCCAGAGCTGGCCGACAAGCTGGAACGTGCGGGCGAAGAGGTCGATCGGGCGGGTGATCCCAAGCGAGCGGCTCAGTTGACCATCCTCGCCGCCGACCGCACTCCACCGACGGAAAACCGTGCTCGCCTACGGCGTTACCTTGCCGCGGCGGCCGCGGCCTCGTTCGCGGCCGACAGTCGTCTCACCAATCACGCCGCAGCGGCCGCCCTCGATTTGGTGACCGTCCCCGCCGACCGGGCGCGAGTCCAGCTGGCGTTGATCGAGGTCGCCGGCCAGGCTCTCGGCGGCATCGACGACGTGTTCGCCGATGCTGCGGAAAGCGCTGCGGGCCACCCCGAGCTGCTGGCCGAGGTCGAACTGTGGCGGGCCTGGCGGGCGCACATTTGCGACGCCGATCTGGTCACCGCGATCAAGCACGCCGAAAGCGCGTTGGCGTTGGCCGTCGAAGCCAACGTCAATACACCGCAGATCGAGGCACTGACGACCATCGCACGGCTCAAACTCGCGTTGGGCGATGCGTCGGCCGAGGAGCTGCTCGAACGCGCCGAAGCCCTGTACGACCCGAAAAATCCCGTCCAGGTCAACGGCACCGCGTCGTTCGTGCGTGCCAGGCAGGCGTTGTTCGAGGATCGGGTGGTCGACGCTCGGGAACACCTGTCGGCGCTGTTGCCCGAAGCACGTCGACTGGGGCGGGTCACCGGTCTGGTGGAGGTTCTGCGGTCGCTGGCCGAGGTAGAACTTCGTGCGGGCAACTGCCGCCTCGCCCAGGACTACGCCACGCAGGCGACCCGTCGGGCAGCCGAGTCGGAGACATCTCCGGGGGCCGCCTGGTATGTGGCGTCACTGGCCGAGGCCGCCGCCGGCAGTCTCGACCGTGCGCGACTGTTCGCGACTCAGGGCCTGCGTTCGTCGCGTGAAGACCAGGACATCTTGTATACGACCCGAAACCTGTATGCACTCGGACGGGTCCAGCTCATGTCCGGTGACGCGGCCGCCGTGGAGACACTGCTGAACGTGCAGAGCCTTGAAACCACGAACGAGCTCATGGACCCGTCGGTGCTGCAGTGGCACCACGAACTGGTCGAGGCACTGGCCGTGAACGGACGTGTTGACGAGGCCGCGTCGGTGTTGGCCGACGGCCGGGCCGGCGCCGCACGGTTCGAACGCGCCAACGTGTCGGCGCAACTCGATCGTGCCGAGGCGGTCCTGCTGCTGATGCGTGGTGAACTCGCCGAGGCGGAGCGGCTCCTGACGCGGGCGGTAACGGAGTTCGAGCATCTCGGACTGCCGTTGGAGCAGGGGCGCGCCATGCTGGACCTGGCTCGGCTGGAGGCTCGCCGCCCCGACCTGGACGGCCTGGACGCCGCGATCAACGCGGCTGCGGAGCTCTTTCGCCGGTGCGGCGCCGACGCGTGGTGCGTCGTCACGTCCGTCCAACATGAACGATTGAAGTCGCAGGCCGACGGCACACGCCTGACCGACGCCGAGGCGAAGGTCGCTCGATTGGTGGCCGGTGGCGCATCCAACAGGCAGACCGCCGCGACGCTGTACGTCAGTGTCAAAACGATCGAGGCTACCTTGACGCGGGTGTACCGCAAGCTCGGCATCCGTTCCCGTCGCCAACTCGGCATGGTGTGGCGTTCGGGCCGCTCGACCACGTAAGCAGCCGTCGCGTTGAAAGCCGTCCCGATCACGACGCGGACGCGCCCTCGGTAACACGCAGTGGACTTATCGACGGAACCGACACATATCGCCCACCTCAACTGGCAGTCTGATGGCAATCGTGGTCACCACCACGCCCATTAGCCGAAGGCGTTGAGAAAGCGGAGCGAAATGGCACCGAAATTCGTTGAAGGAGCACCGTACTGGGTCGACCTGTCGGCCACCGACGTGTCCGCCAGCGTCGAGTTCTACAGCCGCCTGTTCGGTTGGGAGGCCACCGACACCGGCCCCGATTCGGGCCATTACACGTGGCTGTCGCATGAGGGCGACCTCGTCGCGGCCATCGGGTCGTCGTTCATCCCCGAACCAACACCACAGTGGATGCTCTATTTCAAGACCGAGGCGTTGTGGGACCGCACGAAGGCTATCGAGGCCGCGGGAGGACTCGTCCGGATGCCGCCCGCCGACGTGTTCGATCAGACGTCCATTGCCCAGTTCACCGACCCCGCGGGCGCACCGTTCGCCGTATCGCAGCCGGGCACCCACACCGGCGCACAAAAATGGGGCGAGCCCGGATCGGTGTGCTGGGTCGAACTGCACGTGCGACAGCCCGAACCGTCCATGAGCTTCTACCAGCGAGTTTTCGGCTGGGGCATGCGCATGATGTCCGACACGAACTATCCGTTGCTGACAACCGACGACCAGTCCGACTTCTTCGGCGGCCTCGAAGTCGACGAATATACGTCGACACCGCCTCACTGGAGCGTCTACTTCGGTGTTCCCGACTGCGATGCAACCGCGGAACGAGCCGTGGCGTTGGGCGGACGCATTCTGTCCGAACCACACTCCATTCCGTCGATCGGCCGCTGGACCACCCTCGCCGACCCGGCCGGCACCCGGTTCCGGGCCTTTACGGGGCACCAACCGGCCTGACCACCGTCATGAGGACGCCTCGCGGTCTCGCGTACCGTACGGCTTCAAGAAACCGTCGTTGCACACCTGCTCCGTTGAGCGAAGCCTCAGTGGTGTCTCGCAGCGTTGTCGAAAAAGTACATACACAACGCCGCTGTTCAAAGCCTTCTTTGCCTCGCCCGGACAACCGTCGACAACCGCCGGGTTCACGGCCGACCGCTCAGGCGTCGTAGTCGACAACCACCTCGTCTGTTTCCGGACGCGACTGGCAGGTCAGCACATACCCGGCGTCGAGATCGGCCTCGTCAAGAGCGAAATTACGCGCCATGTGCACCTTGCCGTCGACGAGCTTCGCACGACACGTGGCACAAACGCCGCCCTTGCAGGCGTACGGCAACTCCCCACGCACCCGCAACGCCGCATCGAGAACCGGCTCATCCGGACGCATCGTCACCGTGGACGACCGCCCGTCCAGGACCACCGTCAACGCGGTGCCGCCTTCGGCGCGGGTTTCGGCACGGGGCGGCGGCGGGACCTCCTCGGCGAAGAACAACTCGGTGTGTACCGCCGATGCCGGCACGCCGGCGTCCGTCAGAGCTTGACGCGCCCCCGTGACCAGCCCGTACGGTCCGCACAGGTACCACTCGTCGACGGTGTCGGGCGGCACCAGGGATTCGAAGACCTCCGCCAAACGCTCCGGATCAAGCCGACCGTGAAGCAGCCGGGACGCCTGCGGTTCGCGCGACAACACGTGCACCAGATGCAGTCGGCCGCCGAACCGGTCCTTCAGGTCGGCCAGTTCATCGGCGAACATGACCGACGAGGCGCTCCGGTTCCCGAACAGCAACGTCACACGACTGTCGGGTTCGGTCTCCAAGGCGGTCGCGGCGATGGACATCACCGGAGTGATACCGCTACCGGCGACGATCCCCGCGTAATGACGCTTCTGGACATCGCCGTCGTGCCAACGCTGCGCCGAGGCGCCGCCGAAGGAACCCAGCGGGGGCAGAACCTCGACCTCGTCACCGACGGACAGGCCCGCGTTCGCGTAGCCGGAAAACTCTCCGTCGGGGATCTGTTTGATCCCGACCCGCAAAAAACCGTCCCGCCGCAGGGTCGTGCCCGTCGAACAGATCGAGTACGACCGGCGGACCTCCTCCCCCGCCGCATCCGTCCTACGGAGCGTCAGGTGCTGCCCGGCGACGAAGTCGAACGTCGAACGCAACTCCTCCGGCACCGAAAAGGTCACGGAGACGGCCTCGTCGGTCAACCGTTCGATGTCGGCGACGGTCAACCGGTGCCATTGCGGCCTGCGCCGTTTGGGCTTGCTCAGCACCACGCTCACTATCGCTCCCCTTTGCTGATCTGGTCGAGTGAGATCATGCGGCCGTCAGTGCCGCTTGACGTGTTGGAAGGGTTCACGGCAGTCTTCGCAACGCCACAACGACATGCACACCGTGGAACCGAACCGGCTCAGTTCGGACACCCGTGCCGAACGGCACTGCGGACACTCCGGAGCCGGAGGCCCCAGCAACGGCAACCGCCTGTGCGTCGCCTCCTCCACAGGCGGCGCGATACCGGACTCGGCGAGCTTACGTCTGCCCTCTTCGGATATCCAGTCCGTCGTCCACGCCGGGGCGTACACCGTCTCGATGTCGACGGTGAGGTACCCGGAACTCTGCAAGGCACGTGCTATGTCGGACTTGATGGTGTCCATCGCAGGGCAACCCGAATACGTCGGCGTGATGGTGACCTTCGCCGTATCGCCCTCGGCGTAGGCCTCCCGCAGGATGCCGAGGTCCGCGATCGTGACGACCGGGAGTTCCGGATCGGCCACGGACGCCGCGATGTCGAAGACGCTCACCATGTCGCTCCCGGATGACTCCGATGCAGATGCTGCATCTCGGCCAACAGGTAACCCAGGTGCTCGGTGTGGACGCCGTCGCGCCCACCGGTGGGGCGGAACCGGTTCTCGTCGTCGGCGGGGCGCGTCACTGTCGCCCGTGTCAACACCGGGTCAACGGTCTCGATCCATCGCTCGCGCAGATCACCGTATGTCTCGAAGAGTTCGAACGTGTAAGGCCACAATCGGTCGACCGCGTGCTGAGTACGTCGACGGGACTCCTCGGTGCCGTCGCCCAGCCGCCACACCCACTGGGTGGCGTGATCCAGGTGGTAGGCGACCTCTTTGAGTGCCTTGGCCGCGATCTCTCCCAGCCGACCGCCCTGTGCCGACAAGGTCTCGTACAGCAAAGCCTGATAGGCCGAAAAAAACAGCATGCGGACCACGGTCACCGCGAAATCGCCGCGTGGCAGTTCCACCAGTTGAACGTTGAGGAACTCACGTTCATCCCTCAGGTAAGCCAAGGCGTCCTCGTCACGACCGGCGCCTTCGAGTTCACCCGCCAATGTCAACAGGAGCCGCGCCTGGCCGAGCAGATCCAACGCGATGTTGGACAGCGCGATGTCCTCTTCGAGGTCGTGTGCTTGAGACGACCACTCGGACAGGCGGTGAGACGCGATCAGTGCGTCGTCGGCCAAACCGAGCACCCGGCGAAAATCGGTCATATGTGTTCGGCCCCTTCGGGCATCTCGTAAAACGTCGGGTGACGGTAGATCTTGTCGGCCGCCGGGTCGAAGAACGCGTCCTTCTCCTGCGGGCTCGACGCGGTGATGTCGGCCGCGGGCACGACCCAGATCGACACACCCTCCTCGCGGCGGGTGTACAGGTCGCGTGCGTTACGCAAAGCCATGTCCGCATCGGGTGCGTGCAACGAGCCGACGTGGCTGTGCGACAGGCCGCGTCGAGGACGGACAAAAACTTCCCACAGTGGATTGATGCCGGTCACGCCATGGCCTCCTGACGGTTGTTGTGTTTCGCGGCATAGGCCGAGGCGGCTTCGGCCACCCACGCGCCGGATTCGACGGCGTTTCGCCGGTTGGCCATACGTTCGCGGTTACACGGACCGTCGCCCTTGATCACTCGCATCAACTCTTCGTAATCGGGCTGAGTGAAGTCGTAGTGTCCGCGCTCCTCGTTCCACCGCAGATCGGGGTCGGGCAGGTTCACGCCGAGCACCTCCGCCTGCTGCACGGTCATGTCGACGAACCTCTGCCGCAGATCGTCGTTGGAGTAGCGCTTGATCTTCCACGCCATCGACTGCGCCGAATGTGTCGAATCGCCGTCGGGCGGACCGAACATCGCCAACGACGGGTACCACCAACGGTTCACCGCGTCCTGGGCCATATCGCGTTGCTTCCGAGTTCCGCGCGCCAACACGTACAGCGATTGGAAGCCCTGCCGCTGGTGAAACGACTCCTCCTTACACACCCGGATCATCGCCCGGGCGTACGGGCCGTAAGAGCAGCGACATAGCGGCACCTGGTTGACGATGGCCGCCCCGTCGACCAGCCACCCGATGGCACCCACGTCGGCCCACGTCACCGTCGGATAGTTGAAAATCGACGAGTACTTCTGCCGCCCCGACAGCAACTGTTCGTACAGTTCGGCACGGTCGACGCCGAGCGTCTCGGCGGCGGCGTACAGGTACAAGCCGTGCCCCGCCTCGTCCTGGACCTTCGCCAAGAGGATCGCCTTACGGGCCAGCGAAGGCGCCCGGGTAATCCAGTTGCCTTCCGGTTGCATGCCGATGATCTCGGAGTGTGCGTGCTGCGCGATCTGCCGGATCAGCGTCTTTCGATAGGCGTCCGGCATCGCGTCACGCGGCTCGATTTTTTGATCGGCGGCGATGACGGCATCGAAGTACGCATCGGATTCGGCGTCCGGCCGATCGCGCGCAGCGGCGTCCACCAGGTCCCTCTCGGCTTCGGCCACCTGGTCCAGCAGACTTTGCGCGCCCGGCTCAACGGGCATGTCGTTTCCGTACACGACCCAAGTGTTACAGATTACGTCCGAATGATCAATCCGATGTAACACGGCAACCGTGCCGCAGACCCGGCTCACCCGCAGAACAGATCGGGCCCCTCGGTCGGCAGCGGGGGCACCTCACCGCGCGCCGCCGCCTTCTCGGCGAAGGCTCGCAGTCCGGTCAGCTGCCGCTCCCCCAGAGAGAAGTCGAGCGAACGGAAGTAGCCCGCCAACGTCGACGCGTCGAACGGTTCCCACCGTGACGTCGCCTCCGCCACGACATCGAGTTCGGCCAGGCAGAGCCGTACCGATCGCAGGAACGCGTCGTGCACCGCCTTTACCTGGCCCGGGTTTTTCTGCGCAAACTCGCGTCGGACCGCCCACACCGCGAAGACCATCGGAACGCCCGCCCAGTCGCGCCAGGCCGCCCCCAGATCGGTGACGGAGAGTCCGCGCTGAGGCGCCTCGTACATGGCGCGCAGGGCGACGTCACCGATGACGACCGCGGCGTCGGCCTTCTCCAGCATGCGCGGCACATCCGGCTCGGCCTGTACGAACTCACAGTCGACCCCGTATTTTTCGGTCAACAGCATCTGCGCCAACAGCACTCCCGTACGCGACGACGAGCCGAGCGCGACCCGCCCGCCGTCCAACGCGGACAGCGGACGCTCGTGAACGATGTTGACGCTCAACACCGGCCCGTCGCTGCCGACGGCGACACCGGGCAGCAGCACCAGGTCTTCGGCGTGCCGCAGATACTCGACGAGACTGATCGGTGCGATGTCCAGTTCCCCGGCGACCAGCGCGTCGTTGAGAGCCACCGGACTGGCACGGGTCAAGTCGACGTCCAACAACGCACCGGACCTCATAAGTCCCCAATAGATGGGCACACAGTTCAGGAACTCGATGTGTCCGACCCGCGGCCTGCGAAGCTCACTCATGTGGAGCACGGTACGCCTGTGAAACCGGTCGCTTCCAGCGGTGGAGCACCAAAGCGGGAGTAGGTCATACCGTTCACGCACGGATCCGAAATACGCACAAATGCATCAATTACCTACCGTAGTCACATGCCCTCCGCAACGCACGAAACCCTCATTCGCCTGGTCCGCGACGAGCCCGGGTTCGTCGCCGCGCTACTGCGGCGACGAGGAATGTCCTGCGTCGACACAAGCGGCGCCACCCTCGTGTCGGAAAACGCCTCGGTGTTGCAGTACGCCGAACGCCGAGTCGACTCGGTGGTGTCGTTGACGACTCCCGACAATGTGGGCCTGGTCTGCGCCGTCGAAGTACAACTGGGAAAAAACACCGACAAACTCTTCACCTGGCCCACGTACGTGACGCGGCTACGTGAGGACACCCGAAAACCGGTGGCCCTGCTCGTCCTATGTGGCACCGACATCGTCGCAGGCTGGGCCGGTCGACCGATCGAGGTCGGACCGGGCTCCCTGATCCAACCCATCGCGATCGGCCCGTCCGACATCCCACGCATCGTCGACCCCGACGCACCCGAGGCCACACCCGAAATGACCACCCTGTCGGTCATACTCCACGGCAACGGGGACGGCGGCACCGACGTCATCGACGCCATGAACATCGTCTACTCCCGCATGAGCGACCAGGACCGCGCGGTTAACTACACTGATTACGTATACCGCCTGCTAAGCGGCAATGCGTTGATGTACTTGGAGACCCAGATGAGCACTCACGCCTATCCGTTCCACAGCGCCTTCACACAGCGATACGTCGCCCAAGGCAAGGCCGAAGGTGAAGCCGAAGGTGAAGCCAAAGGCAAGGCACAGGGCAAGGCCGAAGCCGTCCTGGACCTGCTCCACGCACGAGGCGTTCCCGTCTCCGACGGAGAACAACAGCACATCCTCCAATGCACCGACCACGAACTCCTCACCACCTGGCTCGTCCAAGCCATGAAAGCCGAGTCGGCCGCCGAGCTACTCGAACAAACGGCGTGACCACCGGCAACCACCGCCGTCGGTTTCGCCCTTTCCCAACCATCACTCAATGCCATCAGATCGTCGCACCAAAATCCACGGGAACCGTTGTCGGATAACTGATTGATGGAGTCTGCACACTCTGCCACCGATCACTCATGTCAATGTCTTGATTGGCTGGACGCGGCACCTACCGCGTCAACCTGACTGGTGGACTCACGCCACCGTCAGTTGTTGATGATGTGGTTCAAGTAGTCGACGTTGCCGCTGCTGTCGCCGCCGGGGATGTCCTTGGTCCACTCCGCGATGAGAAAGCCGACGGCACCCAGCACCGGAAGAATGCTCAGCGACCCGGTCATCTCCGACGCTTCGCCCTGCCCGGCGAGGAGGAGCATGAGCGATGTCACCAGCTGGAGTCCGGCGACGCCTGCGCAGACAAGACTGTCCACCCGAGACGGCTCATCTTCTGCTTCTGCCCCAACGAAATGACCGACCGCGCACCAAGGACCCCGACCATGACCAGGATGACGAAGCCGGTCGAACCGGCGACCCATGTGGCGACAACACTGTCTACGGCCTGAGACAGAATCAACGCGACGACCAGCCCGACGACGCAGCTGATCGCCAGGGTCAGCGCCACTCGGCCGACCAACCTTCGCCGCCGCTCGACTCGCGCTTGCTCATCGACATGCCCTGACACTACTCGGCGGCGCCCACCACCCCTGATGTCAATGTGTCGATGGGTTGGGTACGGTACGTATTGCGCGCGAAGGGAACCGCGCCCCCCCCGGGGAGCCTGCCAGTGGCATCGATTGAGAACTTCATCGCAGCCGTGCGATCGAACATCGAGGCGCTAAAGCAGGCCCAGACCGTCATCGATGCAGCCGGGCAACAAGCCAGCGAGCTCTCCACCGCGTTCCAATCCATCGGCGCTGAACGGATGGCATCAGGCTCAACAGAACTCAAGCAGGGCACCGAACAGGCACGCGGCTCGGCCGATCCGATCATCGCAGCGCTCGAAGACCTCATCGCTCAAGCAGAACAGCTCAAGACCAGCACCGGGCCAACCCCCCGCCTCGGTCGACAACCGACGCCACTCGACGCAGCCCCGAAGAACCTCCGCGAGCCGACAGCTCAGGTGGGGGATCAACGCCAAGCTCCAGACGAGGCTCCCGGACCCTTCCGGCAAGAACTGACCGGGCACGACGAGGACGACAAGACGAAAAGCAAGTTCCGCCGTGCGAGTCGGGCCGTCGCTCGGAACATCGGAGACCTGCAAGACCAGGCCAAGGATGCTACAGATGTCGCAATTCAAACCCGGGGCATGGTCGATCCACCACCAGGAAACACCTACTCGACGGTTGGTGTCTCAAACACTCCACAAGTCACCAGTCCGGCGGCCAGGGAAACGGATCCGAGTGATGTCGTCTCGACAGCTATAGTCATGACCGCCGTGGCCGCCGAGGTGTTTGCGCGACGAGTACGCAGGAGGAAGGCGAGAGAATGACACAGGTCAATCCCAAGCACCGTGAACTGGTGAAGGCAATCGCCATCGGTGACACTGACCGAGCCAAGGAGCTAAACGAGTCCATTCCTCAACAGGAACGCGCCGACTACCACACCTTTGTCACCGCGTTCTTCAGCATCATGCTAGAACTGCGGTTCAAGGAAGACTCGAGCCGTGAGGCAATCGCGTCTTTCGTAGACGAGATGCGTTACGACTACCGCAAGGCCGACCCTCCGATAAAGCCAATGGTGATCGAAGGGGTCATCCGTGCATCGTGCGGTGAAGAGCACCTACTTGACGACATCTCGGGCGCCGACACTCTGGCCGCCGAATACCAGGTGATCGGGAAGATTGCCGTTCAATCCCCCGAGGTGATCCAGAATCCCGATCATTATCTCGACGAAGCTGAAGGTCTGTTCGCCGAGTGGGAGTCGGTATAGCTACCTCAGAGTGTCCGATGAGATCTGTCGGATTAGGCTCTGCCACTCATCGAGCCCCACGACCAACTCACCGCCTTCAACATACTTCGAGTCTCGCGCAGCGACCTCAGGGGAGTGCAGGCCCACCTCAACACAGTTCCCGTTCTCCGCGCTTCGCGTGCTACGCCGCCATGCCGCGACCTCTACGCAGGAACCGTTCTGCATACTGCGGCTGCTCTTGCGCCACGATCTGGCTATCGGTTCGTCATGGCCAGTCATGCTAGCTCCTTCCGTCTCTTTTCCAGCAACGTCCGCGACTGCGCTGGTGACAGTGCGGTGTCGATGCTGTGCTGCGCCGCCATCCGGTACGACTTCAACTTTCCCGGGTCGCGAATGAACAGTGCATCGTCGTACAGCTCCGAGTAGGCAACGCCCGACAACACGTCAAAGTCAAGGATTGCATAGTTGCCCATCGATGCACCGGCGTGGAGTGCCCGATCAAACGGCATCACTTGAAGGCGCACATTCGGTCTGCGGCTGACGTCAAGCAGATGGTCAAGCTGCTCCACCATCAGCAATGAGTCGCCCAGGCTCCGTTGAAGTGCCGACTCGTCCAGCACCAGGTGATACTCGAGCCGTGGAGAGACGATAAGGCGTTCCGCCCTCGCGAGCCGCAGCGCGACAAGACGATCGACATCATCGGCATCCACCAATGCCGCGTGGGCTGTTATTGCCTCCGCATACCGTCGAGTCTGGACCAACCCGTGTATAGACGTGAGCTCGTAGACGAACAGACGAGACGCCAGGCCTTCCAAGCCCAGGTAAAGGCCAAGCCATTCTGGAACAACGGATCGCCAGCGATACCACCATGACCTGCCGGTCGGTTTGGTGGCAATGGAACATAGGCGTTCGATCTCCAATGGAGGTGTCTCACAGGCTGTCAACACAGCCTGGACGTCGGCAGGGTCTTGGTTATATCTACCAACCTCCATGTGCCCGAGTTTGGTTTTCCCGATGTTGGTCTTCTGGGCGACATCCAACAACGACAGCCCGCTGCGTTCTCGAAATCTTGCCATCTCACCACCGATCAACCACCGAAGTGCCACAGGGTCTGTCCGTTGACTCATGCTTCGGTCACTCCTAACCATCGCGACCATCATGTACCAGCCGGAGTCGCAATACGAACACGGTCAGCACTGTCAGATTCCAGACACAAAATGGACGCGTCAACACTAGACGTCTCCACGTGACGTGTGGCAATCTGTAAATATACGACAACTGGTCGTGAAGGGAGCTACCAGTGAACGAAATACGACTGCACACCAATACCCCCACCTACCGCAGCCCGGAGTGGACTGCCGCCGTGGAACACATGGCACAAACCAACGCACCTCGTCGGTTCTCCGTCATCGGGCATGACGACACGACCGAGAACTCGGCGATCCTGGCCTGGGGCTTCGACTACGGCGACGGGGACGTCATCGTCGAATCCGCCCGCGACGACCGCCGTTGGGACCTCAACTCCCCCACCGCCGCCAACCAGCACTTCCCGTGCCCGGCAACCGGCAGCATCGAGATCTACTGGATCGACCCTCCGGTCACGTGACGGCCCGAAGGCCCGGAACCTTATGACCCACGTATTCGACCGTTCTCGTAATGCAATAGGTGACCGGTCGCTGCGCTCCCGCCGGTTACACCGTCGCAGCCATCCGTAGCGACATTTGTGAGTCGAGGCGAACCCGGCGCGTCGCAACCTACGTGACAGCCGGGCCTCGTTCATTGCCACGTCGGTCGGTCGCGATCTCTTCCATGAGCGAGTCAGCTACACAGTAGACCCATTGCTCGTGGGATCACGGTGTCGGCTCAGGCGGGCTCGTTGAAGTCCCATTTCAGCCAGCCGCGACCCACCGAGTCATCCCACTCCACCCACACCGGAACGTAACCATTGTGGAGTTCAATACTGTCGGTCCTCGACAGTTCAACCTCCCAGGCAGCCAACCCGACATAGCCCTCGGTCACCGAAGGTGAGCCATCCTCGGGCCACAGCAACGGAACCCCGCCCTCAAGCGGGACCTCAGAAACATCATCGGTTGTGGCCCGTTCGCAGGCAACGGTGGCTCCGATGCGGTCGGGGCGATCAGTGTGCCCATATTGCGAGTATTTCACCGGAAAGCCATTCCAAATGCCGATCCAACTCGTGATTCGTGTTGCCGGGGTGACATCATCACCGCATGCGGTGCCAGCCGGCCGATACACCACCACAACCGGATGCTGGTCGCCTTCTCCGAGCGGCTCGAATCGGAGTTCGTCCTCCACCTCAGCGCAAGTCCACTGCCAACTCAACGGCCACGCAGCCGGAGCCACCTCACCGTCCTCCCACAACCACGCATACAGCCCCTTCCAACCGGTGTAATCGACTCCACCAGGCACCACCCACTCCAACAACGCCAACGCATCCCGATCGCCGTCCCCATCCCCATCAATATCTGAGGTGCCCAGGGTTTTCCGGACAGTGGCCCCTGAGCTGTGGCAAGTTTTTTGGACAAGTTCTCGGTTACGGTTTGGTCTCGTTAGGCCGCGGTGTCGTAGTACGCGGCGAGGGCTTCGACGGGGGTCTTGCATTCCAGTGTGGAGTGGATCCGTTGTCGGTTGTAGAACACTTCGATGTAGTCGGCTACTGCCAGGCGGGCTGCGGCCCGGGTGGTGAAGGTGGTTTGGTGGTAGCACTCGTTCTTCAAGGATGCGAAGAACGACTCGGCGGCCGCGTTGTCCCAGCACACCCCGGTGCGACCGAGGCTGGTGGTGATGCCGTGTGCAGTACACCAGGTCGTGAATGCGTCCGAAGTGTATTGCTCCGATTCAATCGGTGGTCGCAACACCGTTGGTTTGCTGGGAGTTTAGTAGATCGTTGAATGCTTCTGCCGGGGTGCGCCAGCCGAGGGTTTTACGGGGTCTGGTGTTGAGGGTGTGCGCGACCGCGTCGAGGT
>DXGR01000011.1 GCA_019113825.1 Candidatus Stackebrandtia excrementipullorum
ACGACGGCCAGCCCCACGACGATCCCCAAGGGCATCGCGACCAGGGTCAACAGGAGCGTTTCCCCCAACGCGAACGTGGCGACGGTCCCGAACCGCAGCCCTCGAAGCTTCGCCAATCCGATCTCGGGGGCCCGTTCGTCGGTGACACGGGATACCACCATGAACAGAACGAACCAACACAAAACGACCAGCGGAACCGCTGCCACCGGGACCGACGCCCGGATCTCGGCCTGTCCCTGTCGGATCGACTCGATGATGGCGACCAGGTTGTTGTCGACGGTCAACGTCAGGGCGCCGCCACGTACTTCGGGCGCGGTCCCCAGCGCTACCAGTGCTGCGACCACCGCGTCGACATCGCCGTTGCGCAACGCCGTGACGTCCAGTTGATAGTCCACCCCGACGCGTGCCTTCTCCGGCACGGCGTCGACCGCCTTCGGGTCGGTGACGAACAACGTGTCCAGATATTCGACCCCGTCGGGGTCGGCTCCGTGTCCGAAGTAGCCGCTGCGTCCCCAGTAGGCGTTGTCCGTGGGGGCGAGGGGCTCGTAGATTCCAACAACCTCGTGCTCGATCGGTTTTTCTACGCCCTGATAGGTCGACAACAGCTCCACGGTGTCACCGACTTCCAGCCGCTGAGCCTTCGCGGACCGCAGCGACATGAGCACCTCGCCGGGATTGGCGGAGCAGTCGCCATCGACCATGGCAAGGTGGTCGCACGCATCCTGGCGGTACGCCAACGAGACTCGGGCCTCGTAAGCGCCTCCGGACACCGACGTCTCGGCTCTGATGAAATCGACCGGCTCGACGTAGACCCGCATGGCCGGATACTCCGCAACCTTGTCGCGGATTTGACCCAACACGGAGGTACTGGGGCCGATGGACGGAGTGCGCGCATCGAACACCTGAAGCTGCGTGGCTCGGATGCTCTGGTGGCTCAGTTCGTCGGCCAGGAGCGATTCTCCGGCGGCCTGACCGTACGCCGGGGTCAACACCGCCGCAGCCGTCGCGGCCACCGCCAGGGCCAATACGACGGCGGACCGCCAACGACGGTGCCGGATACCCCGCCAGACAACCCCGAACAAATCTCAAGCCTTCCCGCTGTATCGAGCAGGTGATTGCAAGCGTCTACAAGCATCGGGGGCAATCGGTCGGTAGACGCCCCCCGAGACGTTTTCGTTGCGAAGCCGATAGTGCCGCGTAACCGACCAAACGACATAAGGTGATTACCGGACAAGTGGGCTCATCTCAATGCGCCCGCCGCTCCGGGCGGCACGGCGGGTCGCGACGGAGGCACCGGTTTCACCCTGCGATATCGCTGCCCGAGCGGCGGCCGAGGGTCGATCCGGCCGCGCAACGGCCACATGGACATGGCCCGCTCGGCCAGGGCCGTGATGGTCAAGGACGGGTTGACACCCAGGTTCGCCGACACCGCCGACCCGTCCACGATGTGCAGACCCGGGTGACCGAACACTCGATGGTACGGATCGATGACGCCACGCTCGGGGTCGTCGGCGATGGCGCAGCCGCCCAGGAAGTGCGCCGTGGTCGGCACGTCGACGAGGTCCAGCCACGTTCCTCCGGCGTAGGCGCCCAACTCGTCGGCCAGATGCCGAACGGCCTTATGAGCCACCGGTATCCACGTCGGGTTCGGTTCGCCGTGACCGCGACGGGCGTACAGGCGGCCCCGTTTGAACCCCAACCGAATCGAATTGTCCCTACTTTGCATGACCAGGGCGATCACCGTTCGACGCGACCAGTCTCGATATTTCAACAGGCGCACAACGAGCCCGGGGCGGCGGGCCAACATGCCCAGAAAACGCCACCACCGTGGACTACCGTCTCCATCGACCAGGAGCGTGCGCAACAGTCCCATGGCGCCGGACCCGGCACCGTACCGTGTCGGTTCGATATGGGTGTCTGCATCGGGGTGAAACGACGAGGTGATCGCCAGGCCGCTGCTGTGATCGGGTCCGTCCGATGCGAACCGCTCGACCCCCAACAAGGCCTCCGAGTTCGTGCGGGTCAATGCCCCGAGACGGTCGGACAGGTGTGGCAACCGGCGCTTGGTCTTCATCCGGTGCAACAACATTTGGGTGCCGTACGTCCCCGCGGCGAACACGACGTCGTCGGCGGTGAACACCGTCCGGCCCATTCGCCAACCGGTGCCCTTCGCCGTGATCCGATAACCGCCGTCGACGCGTGGTGCGACGTCGGACACGGTGGTCAGCGGGAAGATCTTCGCACCGTGTCGTTCGGCCAGGTAGAGATAGTTCTCCGTGAGCATGTTCTTGGCGCCGACACGGCAACCGGTCATACAGGCTCCACAGGCAATGCATCCGGCACGTTGCGGCCCCGCGCCACCGAAATACGGGTCCTCGACGGCACCGCTCTGCGACGAAAAATGCACGCCGACGCGGGTCGGCCGGTAGGTGTGGGACACCCCCATCGTGTCGGCGACTCGTTTGACGGCTTCGTCGGCGGGCGTGACCACCGGATTGACGACCACCCCCAGCATCCGTGACGCCTGGTCGTAATGCGGATCCAGTTCGGCGGACCAATCGGTGATATCGCGCCATTGCGAGTCTTCGTAGAACGGACGCGGCGGGCGATACAGCGTGTTGGCGTAGACGAGGGAGCCACCGCCGACCCCGGCGCCGGCCAACACCAGGACTCTGCTGGCACGTTTCCCACGAATCAGGTGGATGCGTTGAATACCGGTGCAGCCGAGTTTCGGCGCCCACAGGTATTTCCGAAGCCGCCACGACGTCTTGGGGAGCGCATGGTGTCGCAGCGTCGGGTCGGTCTCGTTCGGGTCGTCAAAGCGGCGGCCGGCCTCCACCACGGCGACGCGATATCCCTTCTCGGTCAACCGGAGCGCGGCCACACTGCCCCCGAAGCCGGAGCCGATCACGACGACGTCGAAATGCTGCGGCTCGCGTGATGACATAACCAGTAATCCTGCCACTCCGTCCGCCTCCGCGGCAACAACGGACGACCGAGCGGTCGGGTTACAGGCGTCTGTAGGTTACATGTCGCCGTAGCCTGCGCGATCTCGAGTCCTGCCGTCCGTGCGTCACGTGCCGCACGTTCGGCATGCGCCCCCGACGGCGGCCCGTCGACAATGACCGCTTTCCTTTGAAACGTCCGCACCCCTCGCGTCGGTACGAACCGTACCCACGACGAAGACGACCGGTTGACGGCGGCTCACGCCGCGCCGGCGTTGATCCAACCGAAGTCGCCGGCACCGGTACATCGGCTCGGCCACCTACCGTCCAGGTGTTCGGGCGCGACCTCATCGGGGCGTGGAATTCCGCCGATCCCGATACGTCGTGCATCGTGATCGGTGTCGAGACGAAGATGACAGGATTCGTCGGTGGACACGACGGGAACGGGAGGCGATACGCGGTGGGACGACACCTATTCGTGCCGATTTCACGTGTGGCGTCGAGTCCCGGTCAGGCCACTGAAGGTACCGGGTCGGCCGACGGATCGGACTTGACAAGCTCGACGTCGGTCGAACGGGAACACGTGCGGGGTCTCAGGCGGACTTTTTGCGACGCAGCGATCGTGTCTGCCGCAGTTGATTGGTTCGCGGGATCAGCGTGGGATAGACGTTCTTACACACGACGTCCTCGGTGATCACCACTCGTGCAACCTTGTCCGCGTGGCTGGGCACCTCGTACATGACGGGCTGCAGTACCTCCTCCAAGATCGCGCGTAGACCGCGCGCGCCGGTGCCCCGCAGGAGTGCCAGGTCCGCGATCGGCCCCACGGCCTCGTCTTCGAACACGAGCTCGACACCGTCGAGTTCCAGGAGTCGCTGATACTGCTTGATCAGGGCGTTCCGAGGCTCGGTGAGGATCTTCACCAGGGCCTTCTTGTCGAGCTCCCGCACGGTTGTCAGTACCGGCACCCGGCCCACGAACTCCGGGATGAGTCCGAACTGGAGAAGGTCCTCCGGCATCACCCGTGTCAACAGGTCGTCCGCCGAATCGTCCGTCTTCGGTTGCACCTGTGCGGTAAAGCCCAGCCCACGTTTACCGACGCGCTGCTCGACGATCTCCTCAAGCCCGGAGAACGAGCCCCCGCAGATGAAAAGGATGTTCGTGGTATCGATCTGCAGAAAATCCTGGTGAGGGTGTTTCCGGCCCCCTTGGGGCGGCACCGCTGCGGTCGTCCCCTCCAGGATCTTCAACAGGGCCTGCTGGACACCCTCACCGGAGACGTCACGAGTGATCGACGGACTCTCGGACTTGCGGCCGGCCTTATCGATCTCATCGATGTAGATGATGCCCGTCTCGGCCCGTTTGATGTCGTAATCGGCGGCGACAATGAGCTTCAACAGAATGTTTTCGACGTCCTCGCCGACGTATCCCGCTTCGGTCAAGGCCGTCGCATCGGCGATCGCGAACGGCACGTTCAAGATCCGTGCCAGCGTCTGGGCCAGGTGAGTCTTACCGCTGCCGGTCGGGCCGACCATCAGGATGTTCGACTTCGCCAGCTCCACCGGTTCGCTGGCCTTGGTCGCGGCCGCGCCGGTGGCGTCGACCTGAACCCGCTTGTAGTGGTTGTAGACCGCAACGGCCAACGCGCGTTTCGCTTCGGACTGCCCCACGACGTACTCGTCGAGGAACTCGCAGATCTCTTTGGGTTTGGGCAGTTCGTGCCAGGTGGCCGCCGCGGCCTCGGCGGCTTCCTCTTCGATGATTTCGTTACACAGGTCAACGCATTCATCGCAGATGTAGACGCCGTGACCGGCAATGAGTTTCTTCACCTGGCGTTGGGATTTACCGCAGAACGAACACTTCAGCATTTCACTGTCGCTCAGTCGTGGTGCCACGCCTGCCCACTCCCTGCAATCTTGGTCGCCCGGCTCGACGTCCGGGACTGTTCGGCTAGGTCCCCCACCAGTGTTCCGGCGTCAAGTCTCGGCGACTCAGCGCTTGCCGCTCGAGTGGACGGCATCGAACCACACCCGACGGTACCCGGATTCACGCCTTCATGCCATCAGCTTTCACCGGCTGTTACAAGAGTGCGATCAACCGAAACAACCGGATCGCACCAGGGGTGCGCCTTCGGATCCAGGCGCACCCCCGAAAGCGTTACGAAGCCTTCGCCGGTGCGGCCGCGTTCTTCTTACGGTATGGAAGCACGCTGTCGACGAGGCCGTATTTCTTGGCCTCTTCGGCGGTGAAAATCTTGTCCCGCTCGATGTCTTTCTTAATGGTCTCGACCTTCTGGCCGGTGTGACGGGCCAGGATCTCCTCCATCTGCTGACGCATCCGCAGGATCTCGCGAGCCTGGATCTCCATATCGGACGCCTGGCCGTACGTTCCCTCGGTCGCGGGCTGGTGGATGATCACCCGCGAGTTCGGCAACGCCACGCGCTTGCCGGGGGTGCCGGCCGCCAGGAGAATCGCCGCGGCCGAAGCGGCCTGCCCCATGCACACGGTCCGAATGTCGGGCCGCACAAACTGCATGGTGTCGTAAATGGCCATCAACGCCGTCAACGAGCCACCCGGCGAGTTGATGTAGATCTCGATTTCACGGTCGGGGTCGTTCGCCTCGAGCACGATCAATTGAGACATGATGTCGTTCGCCGAAGTGTCGTCAACCGGTGAACCGAGAAAGATGATCCGGTCTTCGAACATCTTGTTGTACGGGTTCATCTCCTTGACCCCGTACGACGTCTTCTCGGTAAAGGACGGGATGATGTACCGGCCGTGCATTTCGTAAGTCATCGCAGCTGTCGTCCCTTGTCCTAGTTCCGAGTGCCGGCGCCGGTGGGCACCTGGCCTGCACCGGTCACGACGTGGTCGATGAATCCGTATTCCTTGGCTTCCTCGGCGGTGTACCAGCGGTCACGGTCGGAGTCCGCCTCGATCTCCGCCATGGTGCGGCCGGTGTGCTGCGCGATCCGTTCCTGGAACATCTTCTTCGTGTACAGCATCTGATCGGCGAGGATCGCCACATCGGACGCCGTTCCACCGATGCCACCGGACGGCTGGTGCATCATGATGCGCGCGTGTGGGAGCGCGTAGCGCTTCCCGGGGGTTCCGGCGCACAACAGGAACTGCCCCATTGAGGCGGCCATACCCATCGCGATCGTCGCGACATCGTTCTGAATGAACTGCATGGTGTCGTACACGGCCATCCCGTCAAAGACGGAACCACCGGGCGAATTGATGTACAGGTTGATGTCGCGCTCAGGGTCTTCGGCTGCCAAAAGCAGCAACTGGGCGCTGACACGGTTGGCCACTTGGCTGTTGACCTCTGTCCCCAGGAAAACGATCCGGTCTCGCAACAGCCGGTTGTAGACCATGTCGTCAAAGCCATACGCGGAATCGTCGCCGCGGCGGGCGGTGGGATGCGGTATCACCGGGTGTGTCATAACGCCCTCTCTTGATTGATACGTTTCCAGCAACTGTGACCCTAACGGTCCCAAACGACGTTTCGCGGCACCGAGGGGGTTTGTTCGCTGCGAGCAGATCGATCGGGCGCGCAGCAAATCGGATAATAGAGCGCGCCCGCGACGCGGAGCCGAGCAGAGCGGCGAACCGGACGAGGCAATCTCGACCGTGCGGAATGGGCCGACCGGTGTGGGCCGGTGAAAGAGAAAGCGCGCCCGTTGTCAGCGGGCGCGCTTTCATCGAGCCTGTGTAAACCGTTACTCGGCCTTGGGTGCCTCGGTTTCGGTTGCCTCGGATTCCTCGTCGGCTTCCTCGTCCTGACCTTCCAACGCCGGGAACAGCTGCTCGTTGGTCAGCTCCGTACCGGAGGAGTCCACCACCTTGGCTTCACGAACAACCTCTTCGAGAGCGAGGGCCTGGCGGATCTCCGCGGCGATGCTCGGGATCATGCCACGCTCCTGGAGCGTGTTGGCGAATTCCTGCCAGCGGTCCTGCGGCACGCCCTGCTGCTGCGCACGGCGGATGATCTCCGAGGTCAGCTGCTCGCTGGAGACCTTCACTTCCTTGCTGTCGGCGATCTTGTCGAGGATGAGCTGGCGGCGGAGACCGGTTGTGGCGTTCTCCTTCAGCTCGGCCTCGAACTCGTCGGCGCTTTGTCCCTGCGCGGACAGGTATGTCTCGAGGTTGGCGCCCATGGCCGCCAATTGCTCGTCGAGTTGCGCGCGACGCTGCTGTACCTCGTCGTCGATGACGCCCTCGGGAACGGGCATCTCGACGGCCTCGATCAGGGCCTCGGCGGTGCGTTCGCGGGCCTGCTGCAGCTGACCGGACTCGGCCCGGGTGGCGAGCTGTTCACGGGTCGCCTCACGCAGTTCCTCGAGCGTGTCGTGTTCGGAAGCAAGCTGCGCGAAGTCGTCGTCGAGCTCGGGCAGTTCACGTTCCTTGACGACGCTGACGGTCACCTCGATGTCGGCGTCTTCGCCCGAACGTTCCCCGCCGACCAGCTTCGTCTGGAACTTACGGGTCTCGTCGGCCTTCATACCGACGAGCTGCTCGTCGAGGCCTTCGACCAGGTCACCGCTGCCGACCTCGTGAGACATGTCCGTGGCGGTGCCGCCCTCGACTTCCTCACCGTCGATGGTCGCCGCCAGGTTCATGGTCACAAAGTCACCGTTTTGCGCGGGGCGGTCGGCGGTCTTCAGGGTGCCGAAGCGCAGGCGCAGGTTCTCGATCTCCTGGTCGACCTGTTCATCGGTGACATCGGTCGAGTCGACCGTGACGGTAAGTTCGTTGAGCTCGGGCAGGTCGAAGTCGGGCGCGACGTCGACCTCCACGGTGAAGTTGAACTCTTCGTTCTCCTTCAGCTCGGTGGATTCGAAGTCGACCGAAGGACGACCCAGCGGCCGAATCTCGTTCTCGGCATATGCATCGGCAATCTTGCGCGGCAACGCGTTGTCGATGGTCTGAGCGTGGATCGTGTCCTTACCGACTCGCTGGTCGATAACGGCACGCGGCGCCTTCCCCGGCCGGAAACCCGGTACCCGCACCTGAGCGCCAATTTGCTGATACGCCTGCGTCAGGTGCTGACTGAGTTCCTCGTACGGCACCTCAACGGACAGTCGCACCCTGGTGGGGCTCAGGGTTTCGACGGTGCTTTTCACAGACGTACTCCTTGGTCTCACAACGCTTTTTAACAGGGCCGACGATCGTCGTTTCACGATCGATTCCGAGCATGTCGAACAGCCGCCCCACATGAGTCTAGGACGTCTTAACCATCCAGTGGCCACCGGTGTGGGGAACCTCGCGAGCGTAACGCACTCATCGGTAAAGGAGATACTCCTTCCGGGTCTTGCGGAAGTCGGCGAGTTCCGACCGCCACCCGGCCATCACGGTGTCGACGTCATCGCCCGCCTCGATGGATTCACGCACTTGAGAGGATCCGGTGAGCTTGTCGATCCAGGGGACCTCCTCCTCGAACCGCCAGCCGTACTCGGGAAACTCACCGCGTTGAGTGATGATCATCGCCAGGGCGGTCCGGATCGGGTCGAAGCGTTCGACGTCGGTGATCTGTATCTCCACGCCACCGCAGGTTTGGTCGAACCATTTCGAGAAGGTCGGTTTGAAATAGGCCTCCCGGAATCGGACGCCGGGCAGTTCTTGAGCATTGAGCGCCACCTCCCAACGGTGGTCGATGTCGGGCGCTCCGATCAGCTGAAACGGTTGGGTGGTGCCGCGTCCCTCCGACAACGCCGACGCCTCGAACAGACAGGTCCCCGGATAGAGGGCCGCGGTCGTCGTGGTCGGCATGTTCGGAGACGGAGCAACCCACGGCAGACCCGTCGACGCGAAGTCGTCGCGCCGTTTCCACTTGTCCAGTTCCATCACGGACAGATCGACCCGCTTGCCAATCGACTCGGGAAGGAACTCCCCGTTGAAAAGACGCGCCAACTCTCCGACCGTCATGCCGTGCCGCTGAGAAATCGACTTGAGGCCGACAAACGACGAGAACTCCTCGTGCAACACGGGGCCCTCGGCCGCCTTCCCCGTGACGGGATTGGGCCGGTCCAACACCATGAAGGCCATGTCGTTTTCCGCAGCGGCCTCCATCGCCAGGTACATGGTCCATATATAGGTGTAGAACCGGGAACCGACGTCCTGGATGTCGAAGACGATCGTGTCCAGATCGAGTTCGGCAAAATAGTCGGCCATTTTGGCCATGTCGTTGTAGGCGTTGTAAACGGGCAACTCCGTCTTGGGATCGATGAAGTAGTCCTCGCCTTCACCTGCCTGTGAAGTGCCGCGGAAGCCGTGTTCGGGACCGAACACCGCCACAAGGTCGACGGCGCCGGATTCGACCATCACATCGACCTCGTGGCGCAGGTCGGCGGTGACCGAGGTCGGGTTGGCGATGACCCCGACACGTTGCCCGGCCAACGCGGCGAATCCGTCGTCTGCGAGTCGTTCGAAACCGGTGCGGACTCGGCGCCTACCTCGGTGTGCCTGAGCTGTGTCGGGTATCAGAAGCGGGGTCGCCGCCAAAGCCGCCGAGGCGGCCAGTACGTTTCTACGTCGCATGTTGTATCTCCTTAAGGGATACCGTGCCCAATGGGGTAAAGAACGTCGTCGGGGGTGTCGACGACGGGTACGTCGACCGGTAGTCGGCCGGTTGCTTCGGCCTGACCACACATGACCGCCGCGGCCGCCTTCAGCGACACCGGGATGTCGGAGTAGGTGGCCAGGACCGTGGCGGCGGACAACCGGTTGACGTCGTACGGGGCCGCAACCGACAACACGACCACGGGTGTCCCGGTGGCGACGAGCTCGTCCACCAACTCCGCCTGCGCCGGGTGGGCCGCGACGTTGCGGGTAACCACGACAACGGCACCGGCCTTCCGCGCGGCGTCGGTGACCTCCCTTCGCTTCTGCGGATCGGGGTCGTCGCCGGCCGCCTGAGCGGTGGAGGTGTGGCCGTGTGTCGTGATCGCCTCGGCCAGGGCGCCGACGGTCTCGTTTCCTGAACCCGTGACCAGGACGGGCTTGTCGTCGGTCAGCGGCAAAACGTCGCCGTCACTGCGGATCGCGGTCACCGAAGCGGCCGCAACCCGTTCGGCGACCGCATGGTGGTCTCCGATACCGACCGTCTGAGACACCGTCGTCAGGTCGACACCCTGTTCGCCGACCAGGCCACGGCGATGCTTGAGCTCCAAGACACGTAGCACCGACTCGTCGATACGTTCGGCGGTCAGGTCGCCCGACTCGACCGCCTCCATGACCGCCGAAACGGCCAGGTCGATGTCGGGCGGCATGAGCAGAAGGTCGGCTCCCGCCTTCAGCGCCTCGACCGGGACCTGCGAATCGGTGTGGTCCTGTCTGACTCCCTCCATCGACAACGAGTCGGTGACGATGACACCGTCGTAGCCGAGTTGTTCACGCAGTAGACCGGTGAGGATCGGGTGCGAAAGCGTCGCTGGAGTTCCGGTGTCGTCCAGAGCGGGGAACCTGATGTGCGCCGACATGATCATGTCGACACCGGCGTCGACGGCGGCGACGAAAGGCGGCGCGTCCAGTTCCCACCACTCCTTTTCATCGTGGGTGATCACGGGAAGTGCGGTGTGACTGTCGACGTCGGTGTCGCCGTGCCCGGGGAAATGCTTGGCCGACGCGGCCATCGGCCCCGGCTCGTTCTGGTACCCGGCGACGGCGGCAGCGGTGAACTCGGCGGCCTTGGCCGGATCCGCTCCGAAGGAACGCACGCCGATGACGGGGTTCTGCGGGTTCACGTTCACGTCGGCGACAGGTGCCCAGTTCTGGTTGAGCCCCATCGCCCGAAGCTCCTGCGAGATGACGACGGCACTGTCGGTGGCCAGCGACGGATCCTGCGAGGCGCCCAACGCGAGATTGCCCGGGAACTGGGTCACGGGCGGTCCGATGCGTACCACCGCGCCGTGTTCCTGATCGGTCGAGATGAACAACGGGACACCGGTGTCGCCCATAGCGGCCTCCTGGAGGCCGTTGGAAAGACCGGCGATCTGTTCGGGGTCGGCGATGTTATTGGCCCAGCCGAAGTAGATGACGCCACCGAGGTGGTATTTCGCGACAAGTTCCGCAGCGGAATCAACCCCGTGGGTGCTGCGGTTGTTGGTGACGTCCTCGTCGGCCGTCGAATCCGCGGTCCGGCCGTATGCGTGGGTGATGAACAGCTGGCCCACTTTCTGAGCCGGTGTCATCGTCTCGATGGTTTCTTCGGCCCATTGGCGGGACGAGTCGGTGGGTGGGGAATCGATGACGACCTCCGGCTGTGGTGCCGCACACGCGGCTGTGGACATGACGGCAAGGACGAGGAGTGCGCCGATGCCTGTTCTCCACCCGAACCGCGGGTGGTGCTTCAGTTGTACGCCGACCACATCCGGCCCCCTAACTCGATCCTCGGCCGCTGACGCTGGCCAGGTTAGGCCATCGGTGAGGTCTTGGACACCCGGCGAAGGCGTGCAGTGGTCAACGCCGCGCATAAGGCCGGTCGCGGGCACGGTGTGCCGCGACCGGCCGAAGAGTTCAAGCCTCCAAACCCACGATTACACGGCGGTGTTCGGGCGGTGATGCTCCGCGTTGCCGAAGGCGCCGCTCGAGAACGGGATCACAGGCGTCTCTCTTATCGTGTGTTGTTGGCCAAAGCCAGGAGTCGACTGCGGTCGCCGTTGAAATGATTACGGTCGACGGCGCCGCTGATTCCCGACACTCTGCCGTTGTCGGTGTACTGCCACGCGGTCCACATGGGGAATCCGACTGGAATCGTCGGGTTGTTCGTCCCCCAGTGAGCCACCCATAGTGGGCTCAGCGAGCTCATTCCGGACCAGTTCCCGGTGCAGCTGCTCCACCATGACGCGGTCGTGTAGATGACGATGTCGCGACTTGTACGGGCCTTGTAGGTGTTGTAAAAGTCCATGATCCAGGTGCGCATCGCGGCCTGTGACAGGCCGTGGCAGCCCGCCTCCAGGTCGAGGACGCCCGGCAGCGTCAGGTTGTCGGCGGACCAGGCACCCCCGTTGGAGGCGAAGAAGTTCGCCTGTACGGCGCCGCTTGAAGCACCGGGACGGGCGAAGTGGTAAGCACCGCGGATCACTCCGGCGGCGTGCGCGTTGGGGTAGTTCCTGTTGAACTGGGGGTCCTTGTAGGAGGTTCCTTCCGTCGCCTTGATCCAGGCGAATTCGATTCCGGCCGCACGCACGGAGTTCCAGTTGATCGTCCCCTGCCAGTGCGAGACGTCGATACCGGCCGGGTTGGCGTTGGTCGCGGGCTCGGCCGCCGCCGGGGCGGAGGTGGCGACGAGAAGGCTGAGACCGAGGGCTAGAGAGGAAACCACGGCGGCGAGGGTACGTCCGAGACGTCCTCGCCGAGGGGCATCGTGGAGTTTGTCCATGAGGACTCCTTTACGGGGGCATGTTGGGGCCGACAAAGTCGGTGCCTTGGTGACGGGCGTCGGCACACCCGTCGCCGATATTGTTACCTATCCGACGCGGATCGGACAAGAGTCGAGAAACGTGCGGATTATTTCCAGATCCGTTGTGGCACAACGGATCTATGGCAGCCTCATTCACTGGATGCTTCCGACGCATCCAGTAGGAGACTCTCTGCCGTTTCGGACGGCTACCCGTCTAGAACCTCCTGAACGGACTGTCTCAACTCGGGCAGGCGATCGTGAATACCACCGGGACACAACGTGCTGTTGAAGTCCAGGTGACCGTAGATTTCGGAGGCGGGAATGCCGTACTGAAAACAGACGTATGCGCAGAAGGCGATCAGACTGTCCCACTGAGCCGGGGGAGGCTGATCCCCCAGGTGGTAGCTGCCGTCGTTCTCGATACCGATCGCCTGACGGTTCTGCCCCACACAGTGGGCGCCCTCGATCATTCCGTGTGCGTTCAGCAGGGCACTCAAACTGCCGTGCCGCCCTTCGGTCAGATACCCGCCGCGGCTGTTGGTGAAGTGCTGACCGGAATCGGGCCAACCGTTCACGTCCATGTGCAGGTCCTGAATTTCACGGGAATTGTGGAATGCATACTCCAACGAGTGGTCATCGACATTGGGAAAGGCAGTGTGGTGAACGATGATCCTGTTGGGCGGAGTGGGAACGAACGGCATGTTCCACGCCGGGGGGCGAGCTCCCCAGTCCGCACAGGAGTAGAACGTCGGCTGCCCGACGCGGTGGGACTGCTCGGCGGCAACGGGAGCGGCCAGTACCGGGACGGTGGCCGCCGCCGCGACGCCGGTGATTCCGCCGAGTACGGCGCGCCGGGACAGCTTGGGCTTTTCGGGCATTGCGGTTCTCCAATCATTGACGGGATAACCGGACCGTCAGGTCCATGAACGGCGTCGCTTGTGACCGGCAGCGGACCGTTCAGGCAGTGCCTCGCGGTGTCCTCCTCGTCGCCCGGGTCTACACCGGCCACGTTTAACACCACTCATCGTGGTTACTCGAGCCCGGAAGTCGCTTTCGGATACACCGACGACGACCCGACCGGGCTTGGAGACATCCTGACAGAAAACTTCAATACATGCAAAGGTGTCGAAGTCTAGTTGCGGCGCGGAGTCTCGCTCGCCACAACACAAACCGTCCCCGCCGTCGCCTAATGGACGACCATCATCAACCATGAAGGACCCAAAAACGTAAAACCACAAAGACGTCAAGTGCGTGGTAACGCAATACCAGGCCCGTTCAGTACACGAGCCGATTGGCGCCGGCGATCACCGCGCGGTACAGGCCACCGGTCAACACTCCCGCTCGCCTCAACGCAGCCTTCGCAGCGTTCGCGCCCGGACCACCATGGACCCCTGGGCCCGGGTGCGCCGCCGCACCCGCCAAGAAAAGACGGTCCACCGGGGTGTCCGCGCGGCCAAGCCCCGGGACGGGACGGAAAATCAACTGCTGTCCGGGAGCAGACGTTCCCGCTCCCAACGCGCCACCGATCATGCTCGGGTTCTTGACCACGAACTCCTTGGGCGCCTGCACGCTACGCCCGACCACCGAACTGCCGAAGCCCGGTGCAAGCTCGGCCACCATGGCCTCCAGCCGTTCGGCATAGGCGAGAATCCGCTCATCGTCGGCAGGAAGGTCCGCAAACGACTTCGGCAGATGAGTGTACGCCCACACCGCCTGCTTCCCGGGCCGCGACCGATCCGGGTCGGCCACATTCGGCTGCCCGAACAACACGAACGGGTTCTTCGGTACCTCGTCGGCCGCCAACGACGCCGCCCACTTCGTCAACCCGGCGGTGTCACCGCCGATATGCACCGTCCCGACATCGGCGAGACGGTGGTCCTTCCACGGCATCGCCGAGCTCAATGCCCAATCGAGTTTGAGCACGGGGCGATCCAGGCGGAAGTTCTCCATATCCTCCAACAGCCGACCCGGAAGGTGGCGAGCCTCGATGAGATCTCGGTACAGCGTCGGCGCCGGCACATCGGCCAACACCGCCTTGCGTGCTCGCCATGCCCGGCCATCGTCGGTGACCGCCCCCAGGACCGCACCGTTCCCCACAACCAGTCGCTCCACCCGGGCACCCGTCTCGACCGTTCCCCCACGTTCGGCGAGGCGAGCGGTCAACGCGTCGGTAATCGACTGTGCTCCACCCGCTGCAGCCGGAAATCCGAACTCCTGCCCGATCATGGCCAAAAGCCAGCCGTACACGCCCGAACCGGTGCCCTCCGGCGACACGTCGCTGTGAAGCGCGTTGCCCGTCAACAGAACACGAGCACCTTCACCGTCGAACAGCTCCTCCCCCAACTCTCGCACCGACAACAACAGGCGACGAACCAACCTGACCGTCTCGGCGGTGCCGAGCCTGGCCACGAGATTCACGCCCGACCTCACCGGCGGCAGCGGAGCAAAGATCGCGTTACGCAACGGCTCCGAGATGCGTTTCCACTGGCGATACAGCTCAAGCCACGCCTCACCGTCACCGGGCGCACTTCGCGCCACCGATTCCGCCGTTCCGTGGACGTCGGATTCCAGGACCGTCACGTTCTCGTGCGAGATCGCGTGGGCAAGCACCGACGGCGAATGCCGCCACGTCAAGCCGTAACGACCCAAATCGAGGTCGCGCAAGATCGGGGAAGCCGCCGCAAACGGATAAAACGAACTGCACAGATCCGATATATGTCCCGGTGCGGCGATCTCACCGCTGCGGACCGCTCCCCCCACAAACGGCGTGGCCTCAAGGACCACCACGTCCCAACCCGCATCGGCCAACAGATTCGCAGCAACCAGACCATTGTGTCCGGCTCCGATCACGACCGCGTCGGCTGTCGTCATCGATCTCACCCCTTTCGCTGCTGTTCCACCAGCATGACAGACACGACCGGCACCGCGTGTCGACAGCGGTGTGGGCGACCGGCGGGCCGCCCACACCCGTCTCACCCGATCAGGTTCGCCAGTGCCGTCGCCGACCCCGGGTGGTCGCCCACCAGGCCCGGGATTCGATCGGGCCGGTCGGCCCTCGGCGCCAGCCACCGCCCCTCGACGTCGAGAAGACGAGCAAACGCGTCGGTTGGTGCGCGGTACTCGTCCAGCAGCAGCCCGAGCTCGCCGACTTCGACGGTCGGCTCCATGGCTGCCGGTGCCTGTGACCACGGCGGTGTCCATCCGTCGATCGCGGGCAGACTGCCCGGGAACGTCCGGCCCGCCTCCCGCACCAGGATCGGTACGAGATCGCCCGCCTGTTCCTTCAACCTCGCGATCAATTTCGGAAGCCACGGCAACAGGACGTGGTCGGGCAGTCTTGCAAACGCCGAGGACAGGAGCTCAACGGTGAAGGACGTGAGCCGTGGGATCGACTCCAACGCCTGCACGAATCCGCTCAGGTAATCAGGGAACACGGCGATGGACAACGGACTGTCCAACAGTGAATCACAGTTGTCGCGCAGTTCCTCCAGCGTCAACGAACCGAGCTGGAACCGCGTGGCCCATTGCAACGCGATCTTGGCGGGAAGCTGCGGACGTGATTGCTTGACCGCGATCTCCAACTGCGACCGGTCACACCCCAGGGACAACGCCAGGCCCTCCAGTGTGACGAGGAACCCGACCATCGCACCGACCTGGCGAATGCCGGTGTCGTCATCGGAAAAGGCGATCGGCAACAGCGTGCAGTAATGCGCATACCCCGTGGTGACAAAAGATTCGCTCCACGCGGGCAACCGATCGTGCCGGAGACGGTAATGGGCGAGGAGACGTCGGATGAGCCTCAGCACCTCGGGTGCGTCGTCGACGGTACGTTCTGCGGCGAGCAGTTCCACCGCGCGCGCACCGAGGTCGTCGACCAGCCGTGGGTTGTCCAGGTAGACGATCGCGTCTTCGACGGAGGCCAGTACCGTTGCCGCGGTGGCCTTCTCATTCCAGGCAACGTGACGTAGCCGCTGCTCCAGAACCTGTTCGACCGTCACCCCCACATAGCCCAGCTCGATCAGGGGCCTCATGTTACGGCCGATCGCGACGTCCCAACTCTCCTGAATAGACCGCTCGTCCAGAGTGCAGGCGCCCATGATGTTGCGGACGACGTCCGACGGCAGCAGATAGCGCAACCTCCACAGCAGACGTGACGCCTCCTCGTGCTCGGGTTGTGTCTTCAAATCGATCAGAACCCGTTGAACGGAACGTTTGGTGCCGTCGACGCCCAACGTAGCCAGTCGGTCCAGCGCGTCACGTGCCAATGGCGGCAGCGACTCGTAACCGACCTGCCCGAGACGCTCGCCGCCGAGAAGGATCTCGCACAATCGACGCACGTCCCGTCGCCCCGGGACGGTGTCCTTTTCGATGCAGGTGACCGCGGCGTCGGCGAAGTCGTACGGCGTGGGATGGGCACGACTACGCATTCCCGCCAGCAACACCGAAGTCTCGAAGATCGCTATCGCGTCGGCGGTACTGGCGAGATACCCGTTCTTTCGAGCGAGCCGCACAATGTCCACACACCACGACCGAAGCTCCGCCTCGTCCAGTTCGCCCGCCCCCGCCGGCTCGGTCAAAAAACCGCCCAACGGGGCGCCGACGGGTGCCACACTCGACCGTGGTGCGGACGTTTTGCCACCCTTGGTCTTGCGCTTCTGCAGCTGGAACGGTTGAAGCCGGTGGCGTTTAAGCGCCTTCTTCCAGGTGGCCGCAGCCATCGACACCGATCCCGGCGCCAAGTTGAACTGCGCCTCGATCGCGGTGTAACTGGACGGAATGATGCCGTACTTCCACGTGACTCCCTGACCCGGTGGGATCACGAAATCGGTGGGCGGCGCGTTGAGACCGAACTCCTCCACTCGACTGACGGCGTGCGCGGCTCCGCACACGTACAGGCAGTCGGCGGGATCGGTGCCCGTGGCGGCAAGGTGCTCACGCATACGAGTCCACATGTACCGTTCACGGTTCTCGTCGGCCACCAAATGGGGGCTGTCCGGCGGTGTGAGCCGCCGAAACAGACTGCCGATCAGGGTCATGACCTGCCGATAGGTGTTGTAGTCGGCTCCCACCAGTGACCGCTCGACATACTGATCCCACCATTCCGACCAGTGTCTGACCTTGCCGTGGTGCAGCAGGTGACGTTCCAGATCCTGCATGCGGGGCCGCAGATCGCCTATGTCGATACCGACCGAGTCGCCGTGCACGGTGCTCTCCTCGGGCGGCTGCGTACCCTCCTTCTCCTTCTCAGGCGTCGCCCACGCGAACACGTGGTCGGTGGACCGGTCGACGAAGACCAGTTCGACGTCGTCGTTGGCCATGGCGTACGCCATGGCCTGATATTCGGCCGAGGCCTCCGACAGCGGCGCAACCGTGGACAACGGTCCGGAGCGGCTCGACGCCGACGACGCAAACGCCTGAAAGGCGACCGGGAGCGTGCAGTTACGCAACTCCGGTACGAGATCGCGCATGTCGTCGCACATCTCCAGGTAGATGACCTTCGGCGCCTTTTCACGCAACCGTCGAATCATCGCCACCGAAGAGGCCGGTGAATGGTGGCACACCGGGAAGATCTCCAGAGGCTCGGCGATGGCGCGCTCGACGTCGTCGACCAGGCCGGTCAATATCTCCGACAGGACCTCGTGAGAGTCGGTGAAAGCGGCCGCCGCCTCGGTGAGTTGGCCGCGCAGAGCCGCAAATCCGGTGTCGGTCATGACAGCGTCGCGATCGCCTGCCGACCACCGTCCATGAACCCGGTCCACTCGCCACCGTTCTCATTGCTGCGAGGTTCGACGACACCGTGCCAGTACTTGTTGAGAATGGCCAGGTCTTCCGGGGTGCGTCGTGCCAGAGAACCGACCAGAGAACCGGCCAGTGTAGACGCCTTCAACACCCGGTCGCCGAAGAAGTGGCTGTGCAGGATCGCGTCCTCGAGCACACCGATCTGTTCTGCGGTCGACAACGCCGACTCGAGCTTGTCGTCCTCGCCGGCGGCCGAGGCCGCCGCGTCGCGCAGGTCTGCGAAGCTTTGCAACAAAATATCCAACAGGGACGGTGGTACGTCCAGGTCGATCGAGTGACGTCGCAAAAGCTCGGTAGTGCGGAACCTGACGATCTCGGTCTCACTGCGTTTATTGGTCACGACGGGGATGCGGACGAAGTTGAACCGTCGTTTCAGGGCCGAGGAGAGATCGTTGACACCCTTGTCGCGGCTGTTGGCGGTGGCGATGATCGAAAAACCGGGCTTCGCGAACACCGTGTTGTCGTCGTCCAGTTCCGGAATCGACACGTACTTTTCCGACAGGATGGAAATCAACGCGTCCTGGACGTCGCTGGTGGACCTGGTCAACTCCTCGAAGCGACCGATCATGCCGGTCTCCATCGCCGTCATGATCGGCGAAGGGATCATCGACTCCCGCGACTGCCCCTTGGCGATCACCATCGACACGTTCCAGGAGTACTTGATGTGGTCCTCCGTCGTCCCGGCCGTGCCCTGCACCACGAGTGTCGAGTTGCGGCTGATGGCCGCCGACAACAGTTCCGCAAGCCAGCTTTTTCCCGTACCGGGGTCGCCGATCAGCAACAGACCACGGTCCGAAGCCAAGGTGACGATGGCACGTTCCACGAAACTGCGGTCACCGAACCACTTCTGGTCGATCTGGCGGTCCAGTCCGTCGGACGGGTCCGAACCGGTGATGAACCGCAGAACCATGCGCGGGCTCAAACGCCACGAGAAGGGCTTGGGCGAGTCGTCTATCGACTCCAGCCAGTCGAGTTCGTCGGCGTATTTCACTTCGGCGGGCGCTCGCAGCAGGTCGGTCATCGATTTCTCCTTAGGGTGCAGGGTCGTACGATCAGATTTGCAATGGAGGAATGTTGTGGGTGTCTCATGTGAGGAAACGGGCCAGTTCGTTCACCAGCTTCGTGATGTGCCCCGACACCACGGGGGTACCCAGTGTTTTGAACCGCTGCCTAAACCACGGATTGACGATGTTGCGGCCGGAGCTGGTCACCGAACCGACCGGGATGAACGTGGTTCCCGAACGGTGAACGGACTCGATACCCTCGAACAGGGCCTGTGAACGGTTGAACTCGTAGAAGTCGGAGATCCACACCATGATGGTGTTACGTGGGTCGCTGATCTTGGGTTGCGCCATGGCCATGGCGACCGGTCCGTCGTTGCCGCCGCCCAGGTTGGTGCGCATGAGCGTTTCGAACGGGTCGTCCACCCACGGCGTCAAGTCGACGGCCCTGGTGTCGAACGCGATCAGGTGGACGTCGACCTTCGGCAACCCCGCGAAGATCGACGCGAGAATCGTGCAGTTGACCATAGAGTCGACCATCGATCCCGACTGGTCGACCACCACGATGAGGCGTGCCGGGGTCGTGCGCCGCGCGGTTTGTTTGTAAAACAACCGGTCGACGTACAGACGTTCCTTTTCGGGGTCCCAGTTGGTGAGGTTCTTCCAGATGGTCCGATCGATGTCGAGGTTGCGAAACACCCGTTTCGGCGGGGTCGACCGGTCTATGTGACCGGTCGAGGCGGATTCGACCTGATTGCGCAGAACCTCGGCAACCTGGTCGATGTACCGACGGATCAACGCCTTCGCATTGGCAAGCGCCGCCCCCGACAGGTTGTGCTTGTCGCGCAACAGTTGTTCGACCAAAGACATGCTCGGAGTCAGCTGCGCGGCCAATGTCGGATCGGCCAACACCTCTCGCAACCGCATACGGGAGACAAGACCGGCCTCGATCTCGGCAAGAGTCTTGGCCATGTCCGCGCGGGGGCCGTGTTTAAGGCCCTCGGCCGTCTCTCCGACTGCGGCGGCAAACCACGCCGCGTCCTTCTGCCACCGAGCCAGTTGACCGGCGTCGACGGCGCCGGAGCCGGTGTTGAAGACGTTCGCCAGAAGTTTCGACGCCAGTATGGCGCGCCTTACCTCGGTCTCACCGACGTCGGATCCGTCGTTCTCGTCGGGGGCCAGAAGGCCGTCGAATTCACCGGCGAGTTCGGGAAAACGTTGAACGATCGTGTCGACCGACGAATGCGGGTCCAAAATCGCCGGCGACAGGTCGACGGATTCGGACACGTCGACGGCACCGGCCTCCAACATCGGTTGTTCTTCCGTGTTGAAAACCCGCGACAGCATGTGCCAGTATGCGACCTGTCGCCGGTTCGCGTACGGATTGACGTCACCGCTCATGTGCGCAGCAGCCTTCCTGCTCGTTCACGCAATACGGTGATCGCGTCGGTGCGTGCCACGGCCTTGGCGACCTTCGGGTCGGTAGGACCCTGCGCCCATTGCCCGGTGTGCACCACGGTCGGTTGCCGTTTGACGGGGGTCAACACGGCCACCGGCGTCAGCGCCCAACGGCCGTTCTCCCACCGCAGGATTCCGATACACGCCTTGGAGGCCGCCACGTGTTTGTCGGTGATGGGGCCGGCCGCGGAGATACGTTCGATGTCGACGGTGGCTCCGCCGAGATCGAACTGCAACGGTTCACCCTTGACGACTCGGTACGACTCGACGAAAACCGGTTCGGCGATGACGGCCGGGTGGCGGTCCAGAGGTGCGATCGACGCGGCCGTGGCCTGCTCCAGGCACATACGCGCCGTGGCCATCGGGTCGACCTCGGCACCGACCTGGGCGTTCGCGTCGTTCCACAACAGATCGCCGTGATCGGTGATCGGCATGTCGACGAGGTCGAGGGCGCGGTCGCCGGCGAGCGCGGCGGTCAATTGAGGAAGCCCCGACAGCAGTCCCCACATGGCCGCCGTATGGACGACCTCGACCTTCGGCGCGGTCACCGTGGCACGTACCAGCCGCGTCTGCCCACCGGACTCGAATGCGCCGTGCACAACGACTCCGAAGATCGTTTCATGGTCGAACACGTCGACACCGATGGGCAGCAGACGTCCGCTCACCCGGTCCGCCTCGGTGGGCTCGGGATAAGTCGATTCGGTCAGGATCATGGCTCTTGTCCACAGATCGGCCCACCGACGTCGCGGGATCTCCGGCATCGCGGCGACGGGCATCCCCCGACGCAGTTCGGCGCACCAGCCGTCCAGAAGCAGACCGAGTCGCCTGTGTCTCGGGTCGGCCAAAAGTTCCTCGACGACTGTCCCCGCACTGGACACAAATGTTTCGTCGATGCCCCTCAGGCCGGTGATGGCCAACTCGGTCAACCACGCTCGACAGGCGGCGGACGACGGGGAACCGGGGCGCACACCCACTGCGGCGTCGCCATCACCCGCGGCACGGGTACGGGTACGGCCGAGCGCCGTGTCAAGGTCGGTCAACAGTGCGTCGTGCACCGCCCCCAGCAACGCCGAACGTCCTGCTGCGAGCGCGACCATGCTGTCCTCGGTCACCTGTCCGGCGGCGATGTCGCCGGCTGCCTTGGCCAGACGGTCGGCCAGCGGTGTCGCCGCGAACGCCGAGGACAGACGGGTCAAGGCGGCGTCGCGTGCGGCATCGGGTCGTGCCAGACCCGAGACGAGGGCGGCATCGATGTCGTTGACCAGCTCGAACGCGTCGGCGATGTCACCCCGGTCGGATTCGGCGAGTTTCGTCAATTCGGTGCCCAGCATCAGCGGCCTCCCGCGGGAAACCAGTGAAGTTCCGGTGCCGGCGCGGTGGCGACCGGGTGTTCCAGATATGTGAGGTAACTCAGAAAGCGGCTGAACACCAACGATGACGGAGAACGCTCAAGGTGCGCGTCGGTGAGCACCACACGCAGGTTGGTCGTCGGATCGTCGACGTCGAGTTTCAGGTATCGGGTCACACGATCGAAGCCGTACTGCGCGACCGCCTCCGACAACAACGACTCGATGTGCTTGCACATGGTGGCGCCGGCGCCGCCGCAAGGACGGTTGTTGTTTGTACTGCAACTGAAGGCGTGGTCATCGGCTCTTATCGAGGACACGTACACCCGTGCGATGTCGGATCCACTGGAGACCACCCCCTGCACCCGTTTGTCGGCCAGTTCCACGAACGGCACCTTCGCCAGCTTGCGCACGTCCGGCGGAGGCGACGGCCGCACCACGCTTCGATACCCAACATCGGTTTCCACTGTCGGCAACACCTCCACAGGCGTCGACAAAGACGCCATCGGTCCTCATGAGATAATCGGCGAAACCGTATGAATCCGCAGCACATGGGCACGAAGCACGCAGCTCACGAGGTCACCCCCGAAGAGCCGCGATCGGAACCGCCGGACGACATCATGCACCACGGGTGCGACATAGTTCTTCGCAACCTCGGTGGCCGGGTTCTCCCGACGAACCGTCTGCACATCCCGCCGTATCTGCACGGCGTTGGGCCAACGGCTCGCAACGTGGTTACACCGACATCCCACGCGACGTCGTCCTTGCCCGCACCTTTCGACGGTCCACCCGACCGGACCACGACAGGCACGGGATTCGTGCCGGCGGGTTTATCGGCCACCACATTGATCAGGGCTTCGGGTCTTGCTGTCGCCGACGAGGACGGCCGCCGCGAAACGTCGCGGCCGCCGCGGTGAAGAAGGCAGTCGACGCCGACCGATGGGTGGGCCCACCCTCCACACGGTTCGGGCCGCTCACGGGCTGCTTTTCGGTGTCAACGAAAACCGGTGGCCGATCCGCACGGCTGCGGCCCGACCACCGGTAAGGCGAAACGGTTATCGGCCCAGGTGGCCGCCCACGGTGTCGGCGAACCGGTAGCCGGAGGTGGCGTCCCAGTTGATCGACCACGTCATGGCGCCACGCAGCCCCGGATAGGTGGTGTCGGGAGTGTAGGCGCCACACCCCGACCCCTCCGTCAGGCAGGTGATGGCGTCGACGACGACGGCGGGATCAACGTATCCGCCGCCCGCGGCCTGCTGCGTCGCGGGCAGTCCCAGGCCGACCTGACTCGGGTCCAGCCCTGCTTCGAGCTGAATACATGCGAGGGCGACGAGGAAGTCGACCGTGCCCTGCGTGTAGACGTTTCCGTCGCAACCGAGCATGGTCCCCGAGTTGTAGTACTGGGTGTTGACGACGGTCAGGATGTCCTGAATGTTCAACGCGAGTTCGAAGTAGGAGCCCGCAGGCGACTGCATGTCGATGGTCTGCGGCGCCATCGTGATGACCAGGTCCGGTCCGACGTGGGACGACACGGCGCGCAGGGCCATCTCCTGATGGACCGGATCGATGCCGTGTTCGAGGTCGATGTCGACCCCGTCGAAGCCGAACCGGTCGATCAGGTCGATCAGGCTGTTAGCGAAGTTGTCGGCGCTGACCGGGTCGTTCACGATGACGTTGCCGAGCTCGCCGCCCACCGATATGACGACGCTTTGACCGTTGGCCTGCAATCCGGCGACGTCGGCGGCAAGGTCGTCGTTGGTGTAACCGCCCAAGGCGTTGGACACCTCGTCGGACACGTCGAACGTGACCGCGCCCGGGGTCTGCGGGTCGGCGTCGGCGAATGCCACGGCGACCAGGTCGTACTCATGGGGCACGTCCGACAGTCGCATGACCGTCGAATCGTTGTCGAAGTTGTGCCAGTACCCCGTCAGCGCCTGCGAGGGCAGGGCGCCGGTGCCGGGCGGGGTGTCGGTGTGTTGGTGGGCGACGGCTGTGGCGCCGTGCCCGAGGAGTGTGATGGAGGCGATGAGCGCGGTGGCGGTCATGCGCCACCGTCGACGAGCGATTGTCATGAGATGCACCTCATTCTATCGATAGCAATAAATAAAGCTTCTTTGCAATATAGAACGGGGGACGCGTTTTCGCCAGAGCCGACCGCCGAAAGAACCCGAAAGAAGACCGTCAACGCACACACCACAAAGGCGGGCAGGCAGCCCATGGCGCCCACCCGCCGAAACAAACGTCTAACCCACCAGGTAAGCGTCCATGATGGTCTGCTTGACGGTGTTGCCGTCGTCGTCGGCCGCAGCGACCCGCAGCGACACCGAGCCCGGCTCGGGAGCGGCCACCCACACCGCGCCGTCGACGACGGGGTATTCCTCCCACGCGCGGCCGTCGAACGAAACCTCCACCACCAATTCGACGGGTTCGATCACCACACCGGCGACATCCTGAACCTTGATCGGTATCGCGACCTCGGTGCCCGAGTCGACGTGGTTGGTTTTGTCGAGACCGTCCGGCTCCATACGAACCGCCAACAGCGGCAGAACGTCGTCGTCGGATGACGAAACAAACGTCCACTCACACGTCATACTCGTGGTGACGTCCACGATGCCGGAACGATCGGCCTCGACCACCAGCCGGTAATCGGTCCGCTCGATCGGAAGCCCGTCGATGACGCCGTACCCGAACTCCTCGGTCTCACCGATCAGGTCGTCGCCTCGGTAGAGTGCGGTACCGCCGGAGTCCACCGACGAAACACCGGCACTGTTCGGCGACGGACCCGAGAACAACGGCAGGTCCAGGTCCACCGCCGAGTCCGTCCTCGTCGCCCAACCCCCTCCGGGCGCGAAGCCCGGCGCGATCACCGCGGTGTTCCAGGCCAGCTCTACCGTCGTACCGGGCTCTCCCACCATCTCCCGGCTCTCCCGAGTGGAAACGCTTCGTGTCCCGTCGTCATGTTGCTCGATGATCGCGAATTCGCTGCGCCAGGTGTGGTGCTCCGACGGCGTGATGTACTCGGTGAAGGTATCGGGCACCGACAGGTCGACGCCGCTTCCGAAACCACTACGCTCGTTGGACACCGAGATGGTTTTAGAACCGAACTGGTCCTCACCGGTGCTGAGCAGCGTGTTCTCGATCTTGAGGAAGTCGTCGGCGGTCAACGCAGCATCGAAACCGGTGCCGAGTCGCCCCTCCTCGTACAACGCGTATGCGTACACCTTCGTCGGTGCTCCTACGACGACGTCGTTCTGCTCGCCCTCGACGAAGACACCTTGTGCCTCCGTGTAGATGAGATCGTCCGTTGAGACCGAACCGTACTGGTGGCTGTACACCCCCTCGAAGTTGGAACCGATCATCGACATACCGGTGAAGACGTCGCTCAGCTGCCGGAAATAGGAGAAGACGGCAAGATCCGAGACGGTCGTCTCATCGTGCACCGATACCGAGACGGCTTCGGCGTCCCGAGCGTCCATGACCACCGTCGTGTCCTCGACGATCGCTCGCGACGGGTCGACCATCAGCACTCTCTCCGGTTGTTCCGACGTGCCGTCGTCCGTACTGACCTCTACGTGGTACTCCCCCACCGGCAACCGCAGCCGTGCACTGGATCCGGCAACGTGACGGCGGTGTGCGGGTTCATCACCGGTAATGGAGGTCACGTGAACAAGAATCGAATCGGAGGGGGCGCCGTCGCGTCCGACGACGTCGACGGTGAGGACGTGACTTTCCGGCTCTCGGGTGAGCGCAAGCGGCGTCACAACCCGCTGGTCGGCGAAAACGGCTGTAATCAATCCACTGTAGTAGCCGTTTTCGAGGTTACCGGTGACGTCGACCTTCACGGTGACCTCGGCCGACCCTCCGGCCGGAATCGCGACGGTTGAGGTGTCCAGCGTGAAAACGCCGTCGATGGATCTACCGTCGGGACCGGTGGACTCGGCGGTCAACTCCATGGTGATCGGCTCATCGGTTGGGTTGGCGTAAACGACGGTCTTGTCGATCGTTTCCACATGCGGCCACTCGACGACCCCGACCGACACACTCGCCGGGTCCGCTGTGACCTGCTGGTCCACCGCGCGCGCCACGTCGATACGACCGGCGCCCTGTTCGTGGGCCATCAGGTCGGCGTTGGGTTCGGCGGCGGCCATCAACGCCGCCTTCAACCGCTCAGGCGCCCAGCCGGGGTTCTGTTGCGCCAACAGGGCGACGGCCCCGGCCACGTGCGGTGTGGCCATCGAGGTGCCGGAGGCCGCGACGTAATCGGAGTCGACCGGTGTTCCCGGCTCGGTGTTCGCCGCCCGTGCCGCCACAATGTCCACACCGGGCGCCGTAATGTCGGGTTTGAGCACGTGGTCTCCGACGCGGGGCCCTCTGGAGGAGAACTCGGCGAGCCGGTCGTCACGGTCCACGGCTCCCACGGTCAACGCCGCGTCGGCACTGCCGGGTGAACCGACGGTCAGTTCCCCGTGTGCGTTGCCCGCCGCTACGACGAACAGGGTCCCGTACTCGGCCGTGAGATCGTTGACCGCCTGTTCAACGGGGTCGATGTCGGGTGTGTCGGGGCCGCCGAGGCTCAGATTCACGGCGGTGGCGCCGTTCTCGGCCGCCCACTCCATACCGGCCAGGATCGCGGACTCCTCACAGGATTGAATTCCGCACACCTTGCCAATCAATAGCTGCGCGTCCGGTGCTACACCGGTGTAACGGCCGTCGGAGGCGGACCCGTCGCCGGCGACGATCGACGCCACGTGGGTGCCGTGACCGACCGGGTCGGAAACATCGTCGTCGTCCGTGAAGTCGACGGCGTCGACGATCCTGTCCGCGAAGTCGGGATGGTCCGCATCGATCCCGGTGTCGAGCACGGCGATCGTGACACCGTCCCCGGTGTAACCGGTGTCCCACACCCCGGGCGCACCGATCTGGGGCACTGTGGTGTCGAGGGTGAGCTCACGTTTACCGTCCAGCCAGATCCGAGTGACGTCGTCGGACAGAGTGCCTCCGTCGGTCACCGAGGACCAGAACCGCTCGACGCTCGATTTGGGTTGGCTGGTGATCGCAATGTCAAGACCGTCCATGCGAGTTGATCGAGTGTCTGCGACGCCGAAGCCGTCGCCACCGCGCACCAACAGCGGGACATCGTCACGTTTGTCATCGGCATAGCCTTGTGCGACAAGGGATGTCACGTCGAACAGCCGTTCGTCGAGCACCCCCTGAGCGATCAGCGACGCCGCGTCGGTCGGCAACACGTGAAGGTTGCCGTCCTCGGTGTAGACGCGGAATCCCATCGACTCGCGGCCTTCCGCCGGGTCGACCTCGGGCACCGCATGTCCGCCCGTCGCCCGGATGGTGACCCGGTCGCCGGTCACCAGCGTGATGTGCGTCGTACCGTCTTCGGCGGCCCACGGATGTTTCCGTTCCTCGGCCTGGGCGGGCTCCCCGGCCAGCGGGGGCAAACCCAGTGCCAGGCTCGCGGCCACCGCGGTTCCGATCACCACGGCGGTGCGCCGTCGTGGTGATCGGAACGGCTTGGTCGTCAGCGACTGCAACGTTCCTCCTTGTGCGGCAATGCATGCCGGCCATCGGTAACACGGGGACCAAAGCGTCCCCCCACCGAAGACGTGCATACGGGCCGCCGAGGTTGACCACCGTATGATCGGTTTTCGAGACCGGATCATTAAGGGAGGCAACCTATCCGGACTCACGCAGACGCTGTCCTCCCACACCGAGGAATCGGTCGACGGGGCCGGGGCATCAGGTCATCGGTTTGCCGAGCTCGACCTCACACCACGAGCCACCGGCCCGATTGAGTTCGGGATCGGCCAGAAAATCCGGTTCGTCGCCGGTGACAAGTCGATCGGCGAACAGCTCGGCATCGTCTTGCGGGTCGTAACCGATGGCCTCGCCTTCGGCGAGGGAAAACCAGCGGCGACTGTTGCGACTGATACCCCAGATGAAACGGAAACCGGGCGCCTCGGCGGCGATACACGCTTCGACCATGCGAGCGCCGTCGTCGGGCGAAAGCCAGGTGGCCAGGCCTCGCACTCCCGGCGGAGTCTCGAACCACGAGCCGATCCGTGCACAGATCACGTTGATCCCATACCGGTCGTGGAAGAGCCGCCCGGCCGCCTCGATACCCACTTTAGACAATCCGTACAGGGTGTCGGGGCGGGCGGGCGTGTCGGCGGGTAGGTGTTTGCCCGGCACCTGATCGCGGTGAGAGAATCCGACGGCGTGGTTGGAGGACGCCAGCATCACGGTGCGCACTCCCGCACGACGAGCCGCTTCCAAGACGACGTAGGTGCCCTTGATATTGAGCTCCACCACGTTGTCGATGTCGTGCTCACGACTTTGACCACCCAAGTGGACAACCGTGTCGACTCCGCGACACGCGTCGACCATGGCGTCCGCATCGGTGACCGACCCGACGACGATCTCTTCCCTCGTGGTCGGCGCCGGTATCGGGGCGACGTCAAGCAGACGCAGTGTTCGGTCGGGCCTGGACAACCGCGGCCGCAACAACGACCCCACACCACCTGCGGCGCCCGTGATCAAGATGGTCTGGTCGGTCATCGCAACTCCTGATTGGTCGAAACGGGCGCTCACCCTATCCCACGGCGGGGGCGCCCTCGGGTGTATGCGCACGTCGACGGGAGCATGGCCGAAGTTCCCGGTGCAGGCGGACACCACGAATGATTCTAAACAGGACAATCGCGTCGACCGAAGCGACTTCTCCCGGCTGTCGGCGAGCGCGGTTTCGTTCACGTGCGCGACAACGGTCGCGACACCCGCCCCCACCGGTTGTTCGGCCGGAATGCCCACATCGACGAACTCGGCGAGCGGGTCACGCAGCATCCACGGTTTTCGTCGTCCACACCACACCACCGACAACCGAAGCCATCCGGGCCGGGCGGCGGGGCGCCGACGCCTACCCCTGGAAACCGGACTCCGTCGTTGGCCGACCTTCCCGGTCCGTCCCGATCATGACGGCGGTCGACACCTGCCCCCCTTTCCGTCGCTTTCGCGAGCATCCGTTGACGGCTTCCCGGATGCCGGTTTTACCCCCGAAGCGGTGGTTCAAGACCCGTTCCACGACGTCGGCGCACCATCGGCATACGTCCTCAAAGGATCATATGACCCCACCGGCTTCCAACCGGCCCACGCCGCCCATACCCCTTCGGTTTCGAGATCGCTCGAGGCCGGCCGCCACACCGACTTTCGCCGTCGGCACGGTACGCCCCCTTCGTGTTCGAGTTCGCCCGAACACCACTGAAAAGCCACCG
>DXGR01000055.1 GCA_019113825.1 Candidatus Stackebrandtia excrementipullorum
GGGGAGCACTTCCTGTGGGGAAATAGATTTCGGGGCGGCACGGGACCATCCCCGCCTACGCGGGGAGCACGCCGGGGCCGACATCCCCAAGGCCGGCCAAACCGGACCATCCCCGCCTACGCGGGGAGCACCTGATGCCGTAGTCGTCGCCGCTGGCGATCGCAGGACCATCCCCGCCTACGCGGGGAGCACGCGCCGATCGCGACCAGTGCCGACCCAGGGTGCGGACCATCCCCGCCTACGCGGGGAGCACCCTTCGTGACCTGGGGGCCTACCGGCGAGTAACCGGTTTTTGCATCATGATCATTTCCGGGTCCTCAAAGCTTTGTGAAACAACGCGACCGTCAAGGGCCGCACTCCACTGTAGCCGACCGGGTGCCGTCAGTGTGCGCGCGGTGCCTTCGGGTGGATAACATTCCTGGCCGGAGGGGGTCAGGGGCGTCGCGGTCCGGAGTGTCCGGCTTGCGCGGAAGTGGCGCTGCTCGTGTGGATGTGGGCGTGTCGATACGTACGTGACGGCTTGCTTCGGAAAACCTCACACGACTCAGCGGATTCGTCGTGACACCGCTTGACGTGGTTTTCTTGGCCGACGATGCAGGCGTGGCGTGCACACATCGGAGTCCGTTGAAGGCCTGGCATATGGTCTGACGGTGATCGACGACCCGCCCTTGTGGATTAGCCGTTCTTTCGGCGGTCGTGGTCTTTCGACCGGCATCGTTTTCCGCCATATTCAACTCCGCCAACCGCCGTGGCTTGTCGGACACGGGCCGTCGCTCCACTATCGATGGCTATGCCGACAGGTTGTACCGGAACCTCCCGTGAGGCTCACCTGGCGGCGTTACGCCTCGTCGACGCTGTGCCGGCTCAGTGCGCCGTCACGCAGTATCCGTCCGGTGTGTTCGTCGGCTGGGAAGAAGGACTCGATGGCCAGTTCTGCCACCGTGACGTCCATCGGGGTACCGAAAACCGTTGTGGTGCTGAAAAACGAGAGCTCCTCGCCGTCGACGGCGATCGTCAACGGTACGAGAAGACTGTCCAGGGGTGCGTGGTCGGTACCGCCGGGGTAGTCACGAAGCTCGTCGTGCAAGCGTGCAAGTTCGACATCGCCGGTGGCGCGAATCTGATGCTCCAATCGGGCCAGAACGTGGCCGCGCCACTGAGGAAGGTTGCGGATGCGCGGTGCCATGCCGTCCGGGTGCAGGCTCAATGTAAGAACGTTCACCGGTGGCTCCAGCAGTTCCGGCGCGCACCCGGTCAACAGCGGGTCGATACCGTCGTTGGCGTCGACCATGAACCAGTGTCGGTCGACAACCACGGCGGGAAACGGCATGTGGCCGTCCAACAATCGAATCAGGGCGGCGCTGACACGTTCCATCGACGGTTCCGCAAGCGCGGATTCGCTGTAGGCGGGGGCGTGTCCTGCGGCGAGCAGGATGTCGTTGCGGTGACGCAGGGGGACGTCCAGCTCTTCACACACCCGAATGATCACCTGTGGGCTCGGGTTCGAGCGTCCGGTCTCGATGAAGCTGAGGTGCCGCGCCGAGATCCCACACTCGATGGCCAGTCCCTGTTGGGTGAGGTGCCTTGTGCTGCGCCAATGCCGGATCAACTCGCCGACACGGGGTCTGTTGGAGAGTTCGGCGAGTCGAGTAGCCACGCATCCAGGCTACGGCGTGCGGTCAGTACAGCCATTACCTCACAGGTAATCGACGAACCGCGTCGCGCCGGACAGGCTGGACCTACTCGCCGGACAGCGAGTGACATCGAAACGAGGGGAAACATGGTCGACTTCACCAAGATCGCCGCCGGTTACATCGAAACGTTCAACGAGACCGATGCGGTGCGCCGTAAACAGCTCATCGACAACCTGTTCGCCACCGACGTCACCTACGTCGACCCGCGGGCCGCCATCGAGGGGCAGGAAAACCTGGACGCCATGATCGCGGGCGTTCACACCGAGTTTCCCGACTGGAGCTTCGAGCTGACCGGTACCGTCGACGGTCACCACGACCAGGCACGGTTCACCTGGAGCCTCGGGCCCGCCGGCGAAGAGCCACCGGTGTTGGGCTTCGACGTGGTCAATCTAGACGCGCACGGTGCCATCACCGCCGTTCACGGGTTCTTCGACCGCATACCCACCGCCTGAGAATCCTCCGCGATATGGAGAGCAAACATGACGGTGTACGTCCTCCCAGTCGCGGAGAGCTCCCGCGCGCCCCCGGGCCGCCGAGCACATGGAGCGGATACAGGGAGTCCTCGACCTGTTCGGGGACCGATTCCTGATCCACGGCGGCACGGTCTACGTCCGTGAAGACATGGCCGGGGACGTCGTTCTCGCCGAACCGTCCGGTTCGGATGATGCTTGGGTGTTCTCCGGCTCCGACGCGTACCGCGAGATCAAGCATCGGAGAGTCGACAACGTCGACGAAGATCTGATCATCGCGGAGGGTGTGGGGCCGGGCCGTCATCGCTCCGGGGCCGTGGGCGACCGGGTGCGGCAGGTCGTTGCGACCGGTCGAGTGTTCGGCGTATGAGGGGCCACTATTCGGGTGGCCCCTCATATTCGTGTGTGCCGGACGGATCAGGTGTGGCGTGCGCACATCGGAGTCCGTTGAGGGCGTGGCATATGGTCTGGCCGTGATCGACGACGAGTTTGTGAACGTGGATGCCGGTGAGGTGACGCTGACGGACCGGCGTACCGAACGGAGCTGGTCGGTTGACGTGGCGGCTTTCGAACTGGCCGCCGTACCGGTCACTCGGCGACTGTACGCCGAAGCCGACGGCGATGAGGCCGATCTGCCCGTCGTGGAGGTCTCCTGGTTCGACGCCGTCGAATTCTGCAACCGTCTGTCTGCGCGTACCGGTGTCGAACCCGCCTACATCGTCGACGGGAACACCGTCACATGGGACCGTTCCAGCCCCGGGTATCGGCTACCCGACGAGGCCGAATGGGAATACGCCTGCCGTGCCGGGACCAGTGGTCCCCGGTACGGGGCACTCGACGATATCGCCTGGTACCGCGGTAACTCCGGAGAACGCGTCCACGCCGTCGCCACGCGGGAGCCCAACCCGTGGGGTCTGTACGACATGCTCGGCAACGTGTGGGAATGGTGCTTCGACATCTACGACGCCGACGTGTACGCCGACTATCGGGTGCTGCGCGGCGGAGGATGGTTCGACGAACACTGGAGCTGCCGCGCCTCCGTGCGGCGACGCACCATGCCCACCTGGCGCATCGACGACCTCGGGTTTCGGTTGGCGCGCAACATAACCTGACATTTGTTAATCGTTTCGCGGCGTCAACACGAACACCGGGATGGTGCGGGTGCCGGCGGTGCGCTCGGCGTAACGGTCGAACATGGGCGACCGGTGTGTGAAGCGTTCCCAGGCGTCGTCGTACTCGGCGCCGTCGAGTTCACGGGCCGTCACCGCCGTGGTCGTGACGCCCTCACCGGAAGCCGACTCGATCTCGATGTTCGGGTGAGCCCGCAGATTGTGCGCCCACGCCGGGTCCCTCGCGGCGCCGCCGGCCGACGCGGCGACAAGCCAGCCCCGTCGGTCCCGAATCGCCATCACCGGGTTGACGCGGTCACGCCCCGAACGGGCCCCCACGGTATGCAGCAGAACCAACTGATTCCCGAAATTCGCGGCCTCGCGAACATGCCCGTCGTTGGCTCGAAACTCCGCGATGACCCGGCTGTTGAAATCGCTCATGACCTCATCGTGCCGGGAAAAACCGTCACGCGGAGGGATCCGGGCCGTTCCAGCTGCGGCCCACCTGGAACAGGGACCCGTGAACAGTCCCCGAGTTCGAGTTGACGACCGAACCCGGCCCCGCCACGATCGTCGGCTCGCCCCGCTCATACTCGGCCTTCAACCGGTCACCGAACGCCGGATCGGCGGTCGCGGCCAAAGCAAGCGCCTGAGCGAGCATCCCGTGGTTCTTCTCCGGGTCCTCCACGGCGGCTTCCAGGGCGGCACGACCCATCGGTTCACCACCGAACCGCTCCTTCACCATTGTGACCAGTGCCTGTGACGCCTTGCGTCCGAAGTTCAACACGGCCTCGGTCGCCTTACCCGAAGCCGTGGTGGCGATGGCTGCGGCGATCTCCATGAACGGGTCGGACATGTGACTCTCCTGTGTCCTCGGGACCGATGTGAACGGTTCGATGTGGTGTCGCTTCGACAAGTTAAGCACGCCGACACCAACCGACCGTCTCACAAACACCTCGCCGAGTCACACCACCACCATCGGTACAGTGTCAGCGTGAAGCCGCCGACACACCCGACCATCGTGTCGAAGCCCCCATTCGGAGGCGACTTGTGCTAACAAAATCCACCCGGACACCCGGACACCCGGACACCCGGACA
>DXGR01000056.1 GCA_019113825.1 Candidatus Stackebrandtia excrementipullorum
CAAGCATGCCTGATACATCGGGGTTCGTCCATGGTCGCGAATCGACAACACTGTGGGAGCCCTCTCAACCGGTCGTTCGGAATCGGGTGTTCGCGAACTAGACTCGGCGACCATGAGCTCCACGAGCACGCGCAGAACAGGTGGCACGGGGGCCGCCTTCTTTGACCTGGACAAAACCGTCATCGCCACGTCGAGCGCGTTGGCGTTTGGACGCCCGCTGTATCACGGCGGGTTGATGGGCCGGCGAGACGTACTGAAAGCCGCCTACGCGCAGTTGGCGTACCTGATCGCCGGTGCCGACGAGGATCAGATGGCACGGACGCGCGACTACCTGGCTCAGTTGTGCCGTGGTTGGGAGGTCGAGCAGGTCAACCAGATCGTGGCCGAAACCCTGGGCGAGTTGATCGACCCGTACATCTACGCCGAAGCGGTCGAGTTGATCGCCGAACATCGCGCAGCCGGGCGGGACGTCGTTCTGGTCTCGGCTTCGGGTGAGGAGATGGTGCGTCCCATCGGCTTGCTGTTGGGCATCAACGACGTCATCGCGACGCGCATGGTCACCGAGGAAGGTCGCTACACCGGTGAGGTGGAGTTTTTCGCCGCCGGACCGGCGAAGGCGGAAGCGATGAGGGAGTTCGCGGAGAAACGTGGCTACGACCTCGCGGACTGTTACGCCTACTCCGATTCGGTGACCGATCAGCCGATGCTTGAGGCCGTCGGGCACCCGACTGCAGTAAACCCCGACAGGGCCTTGCGGAAATTGGCGGCCGAGCACGACTGGCCGGTCGTGGTGTTCAAGTACCCGATCTCGTTGCGGAAGCGGATTGCTGCGTTGCGGGGTAAACCGACCGTGCCGACGACGGCAGTCGTCGTGGCCGCTGCGGGAACGGCGGCCGTGGCGCTGTGGTGGTTGTTGCGTAAGAAAAAACGTCCGCAGGCTTAACCGTTGTCCCGTTATTGGTCGCGGTCTAGGGACTTAGGATGCCGCGGCGGTGTGGCGACGGCGTCTGAGGAGTCGTGGCGAGCCGTTCTCGGGGGTGTGGTCCAGCAGGGTGTTCGTTCAGTTGGGGCGGCGGCGAAACGTCAGGGTGCTGGTGCGGTGCGGCGAGCTTGGTCGTGGAGCCTCCCGTTGCCGGTGGCGGCGTGTTGGCGGACCGATCTCACGCTGCGGCAGTCGGCGTGTTCGTTCGGGGTGTCGATGTCTGCAACCGACCGGATCATCGGGTCGGTTGTGCGCCACAGCGGGAGATCATGGCCGAGGCGGTGCGTGGCGAAGTCGAGGTCACCGCCCAAACGATGCGATATCAGCCGGGTCGGTTATGCACAACAGTTGAGACTTGTCGTATCCGAGGTCAGGCTGTTGAGAGTCCGTGGCCCGAAGGTTTGTGAACAATGTGGCCGCTGCCGACGGTCACGCTGCCGCGCTGTCGGCAACGGCGACGGCTATACCGTCCAGAATGAGTTCGAGTCCGAAGTGGAAATCACGGTTCAATGTTCCGTCCGCACGATCGGGCAGAGACTGCAACATCCCCGACCGAAACAGCGCCGCCGCGTCCGGAAAACGTTGTGGCTCAACGAGTTTGACGAGGTTACGTCCGTATTCGCGTTCGATTTCAACCTGGTCGGCACCGGTATGACGTCGTCGCTCTTCGAATCCTTGGTTGAGCTGGAGCCAACTGCGGACATGTCCACTGAGAACCAGGATGACATCGGTCTTCGTTCCCCAGCTCAGTCCGGTGTGGCGCAACTGCCGCAGACCGAGATCAAACCAACCTATGCCGTTGGGGCCGGACGGAGGGCCAGTGACGGGAACTTCGCTGAGCCAGTGGTGACCGAGCATGGTTTCTGCCGAAGCGGTGGCCCACTGTCGCAGCCCGTCGCGCCAAGCGATATCGGCGTCGATGTGAGGCACGGGACCCTGGGCAAAATCGGCCATCAGATCGAGCAGCTCCCCTTTCGAGCCGACGTACCGGTATAGGGACATCTTGGTCACGCCAAGGCTTTCGGCAACTTTAGGAAGCGTGACCCCGGACAAACCGTCGCGGTCGGCCAATTCGACGGCGGCGCGCACCACCCGGTCGACGTCCAGCCGAGCCGGTCTACCCAAGCGCGATTCCGCGCCCAGTCGCCAGAGCCTCGCCAACGCGGCCGGCACGTGATCTTCGTCCATCGGCGACGCCTCCCATTCTTCCCAAGCGGGGCGGTGGACATCATGACACACCATTTAGTATCTTAGAGATACTTTCTGCCGGATACTAAGCAGGTTGGAATATGACCTCCCAAACCTCCCACCGGGCACCCCAAGCCGTACGTGGTGCCGTCACGCGCAAGGAACGGGCGTTGGCTCCCGACCTGGCGCGCGGCATGATGCTGCTCATCGTCGCGTTGGCGCACAGCGCCTGCGCCTTCTTTCTGACCACCCCGGGCGCGAAACAGCAGCCGGAAGGCCTGGAGTCGCTGTACAACGTCTTCCTATTCACCTGTGTGCACGCCCGCGGCAATCCACTGTTCGCGATCATGTTCGGCTACGCACTGGTGCAAATGGCCCAGCGACAAGAGTCCGCCGGTGCCGGCCCGCGACAAGTGCGAGCAGTACTCCTGCGCCGCAACGCATGGCTGTTCGTGATCGGTGCCGCACACGGCATCCTGCTGTTCGATGGCGATATTCTCGGCGCCTACGGAATCATCGGCGTCGGCTTCGCTCTTCTGGCGATCCGTCGCAGCGACCGCTTCATACGGGTCGCCGGACTGGGGTACCTCGGTTTCTCGTTGCTGTATGTCGTCGTGCTCGCTGTTATGGCGACACTCGGGCTACCGGGCGGCAGCGGCCGGTCCGCGCCACTGCCGTTGGCGGACAACCTCTCCTATGCCGCCGACGGCTATCCGGCGTCGATGATCGTGCGTCTAGCCGAGTGGCCGATGGTGACACTGGTGTTCTTGCCGCTCTTCCTTTACACCTTCATCGGGGCCTGGGCTGCCCGCCACCGCCTGCTCGAAGAACCCGAAAAGCACCGCACGCTATTGCGTCGGGGGGCGATCGTCGGATTGGGCATCTCCATCACGGGGGGACTCCCGATGGGGCTGTACGCCGCCGGGTTCTTGGCCGTCGACGCCGACGCGGCCACCCGGGTGAAGATGCTGTATGAGGTCTCGGGCTTTTTCGGTGGCATCGGGTACGGCTGCCTGTTCGGGCTCATCGCCATCCGGCTATCCGGACGCACCGTGCACGGAACAGTGGTCACCGCGATCACCGCCCTGGGGCAGCGCTCACTGAGCGGTTACCTCGCTCAATCGGTGTTCTGGCTGGTTCTCGGCACACCGTTCCTGTTGGACCTGTCGAAAACGGTCACGGCCAACGGTTTTCTGGTCGGCGTGGTGGGAGTCGCGGTGTGGCTCTTCACCGTTGTCGTCGCCTACGTGATGCACCAGCTTTCGTATCGCGGACCGGCCGAACTACTGCTGCGGCGCCTGACGTATGGCAAGCGTTGAGCGCCCTGGTGCCGGCCCATCCCCATCCGGCCGGGGTGCCACCATCGCGTGTCACATTCCCGGCCACGGCAGCGGCAGCGGCCGAGAATCCCGTTGCCACCGCACTCCAAACCGTCCACAGTCGCGCGGCGACTTACTCACATCCGGTAACGGCCACTATGTGGTGTCATCGAGGACCTTCGTATGCGAGTCTTTTCCGCTGGCGTGTCAGTACAGGAAGTCGGTGACGGTTGCGCGTATGCCTGCCGGGTCGAGGCCGTGCCACCGGTCGTGGTCGTCGGGTGTACCGAAGGCGTGTAGATCGACGCGTCCGACGCCGAGTGACTTCACACGGTGTGGCCGGTCAGCAAGCGCGGCGGTGACAATGTGATCGCTGGTGCCGGCGAGGTAAGGCTCGACGATCACAACGGTGTCAGTTTCCTGCTCGTCCAGAAGGCTGCGCAGGCCCGCGGTGTCGAACGGCCGGGGGCGGTTGGTGTAGGCCACAGTGACATCGAGGCCGTCAAGAGCGGCGAGGGTGTTATCCAGCGTGGGCCCCACGGCGACGACGGTCGCGTGGCGTCCGCGCCGCACGGTGTGCAGGCTTCCGTCAGAGGGGTAGGCACGGTCGTTGGTGCGCAGGGACAGCCGGATATAGACCGATTCGTCTCCGGTGGCCGCGTCGTTCAACGGCCTGGCCACTTCGTCGGGGTGTCCGGGAACGTGGACGCGCCAACCGGGAATGGTGTCGAACAGCGCGACATCGCGTGGGCTGAAGTGGGTGTAACCACCAGCGCTCCAATCGTGGGAGGCTCCGACGCTGACGAGGACCCCGGACACTCCCTGATGCCCGAAGTCCAGTTTCACCTGTTCGAACGCCCTTTCAACGAGAAACGGCGCGTATGAGTGTGCGATGGGCCGCAACCCGGTCTGGGCCATACCGCCGGCGACGCCGATCATCAGTTGTTCGCGTATCCCGACATTGACAACACGATCGGGGTGATCGGCTGCTGCCTTGTCGAACAGACTGGCGGAGATGTCGGCGAGGACGAGCGCAAGCCGGGGTTCGGTGTCGAGCAACCGCGTGGTTTCGTCGACGAAAACGTCGCGCATGGTGGTGTTCATGGGTGTTCCCCTTCGGTTGCCGTGGCGATGATCGCGTGGGGACGACCGGGGACGTGCTCCCGGCAGGCATGTTCGAACCCGTCCAGGTCGGAACCATCTACTGTGCTGACGGTCCAGCCGTTAACGGCGAATTGTGTGTCGATGTCACCCGGCTGGCCGTGGGTCGCGGAACCGTTGTCGGTCACGATCACGGTCACCTGGTCGATGCCGACTTCACCGGCGTAGGCGATGGCTTCGTGGTTGGACCCTTCGTCAAGTTCGCCGTCACCGACGAGGACATATACGCGAGTGTCGGTGAGCCCTTGAGCACGCAGGCCCAAGGCCTGGCCGATACCCAGCGGGAGGCCGTGGCCGAGAGAGCCCGAGGAGATCTCGACGCCGGGGGTTCGCGTCGCGTCGGGGTGCCCTCCCAGTGGAGAATCGGTGCCACCAACGTCGTCCAACCAGGACTCGGGAATAAAACGCCGGGCCGCAAGAACCGCGTAGTAGGCGGCCGGTTGGTGCCCTTTGGACAACAGGAACCGGTCGCGCGCAACACAATCGACGGTTTCAGGTGTGACGTTCAGAATCCGGTCGTACAGCACCCATATTGGATCGAACGTGTATGTCTTATGGGGATACCGCGGGTCAACCACAGTGCGCTGCGCGAGCGCCTTCGCCTCGTCGTAGGTAGCCGTCATACGTGACATCGTCAAACTTAACCTTAAGTTAAAGTCAAGGCAGTGTGATGGTAGACACTATGATGTCGGATGACGACGTGCCCGGCACATCCGGGCACGCGCTCGCTGGTGTACCGACACGCAACGTCGAGCCGGCGTCCGCCAGCCGGGCCGGACACCCCGATACTCGAATAACCAGAAGCCCTCTCAGAAGGAGCCGACCCCGTTGCCAGGCAGCATGCTGACCATCGGTGAATTCGCCGAACGCGCGGGAGTCTCCGCCAGCGCTCTACGCTTCTACGAACGCCGCGGCCTGATCCGCTCGGTCCGCACATCTGGGAACCAGCGACGCTTTCAACGCTCCGAACTTCGCCGGGTCGCTTTCATCCGCACCGCTCAAAACGTGGGGCTCAGCCTCGCCGAGATCATCGACGCTCTTGACGATCTCCCGCAGTCACGAACGCCCACCACCTCGGACTGGAAAAAATTGTCGCGCACCTGGCATGACCGGTTGTCGCATCAGATCCGCCTCCTCGAGAAGCTACGCGACGAGTTGACCGACTGCATCGGTTGCGGCTGCCTGTCCCTCAACCGATGCCGGTTGAACAACCCCGAAGACGTACTGGCCACCCGTGGGCCGGGCCCGCGCATCCTTCTCGAGGATTAGCCGCCCGGTTTCGTGCCGACCCCGTCGGGGTCGGGCAACACCATCAGGCGGGCCGCGACCACGGCTGCCTCCGTGTCGGTGAACAGGCGACCGCGTTCGTCGAGCCGGTCGAGGACACCCGTGGCGGTCAGCGCTCTGCGGTGGGAGTCCTTGACCCCCGACATCAGCACCACGACACCGCGACGTTCCAGCCCCTCGATCGCTTCCTTAACCACCAAGGCCCCGGACGCGTCGACCGTACTGACACGCGACATACGCAGGATGACGACCTTGGCGTCGATCTCTTCCGGCTCAGCGAGAAAACGGTGTGCTGCGGCGAAGAAGAGCGGACCGTCCCACCGGTACGCCACGATGTCTTCGGCGAGGCGGGTGGCCTCGTCGGGGCTGTGGCCGTCGACGTCCAACGGCACCTCGTCGAGTGTGACCGACCGGGCGATGTTGCGCACGGCGAAGAAGACCGCGGCCAACAGACCGACCAGGACGGCCACGACGAGGTCCAGTGCCACGGTCATGACCGCCGTCAACCCCATGACGACGGCGTCGGACCGGGTGGCCCGGCCGAGTGCCCGGAGCGAACCCACCTGGACCATCCGGACCGCGGTCGCGATGAGGACGCCGGCGAGGGCCGCCAACGGGATGTGCGCGACGAGCGGAGCGGCCACGAGCATGGCGAGCGCGAGGATGATCGAGTGCGAGATCGCGGCGAGCCTGGTGCTCGCGCCGGCTTTCACGTTCACGGCGGTGCGGGCGATGGCGGCGGTGGCGGCCACTCCCCCGAACATGGGTGCCACGACGTTGGCCACTCCCTGACCGAACAGTTCTCGGTCGGGGTGGTGTCGTTCTCTCACGGTCATTCCATCGGCGACGGTGGCCGACAGGAGGCTTTCCAGCCCGGACAGTGCGGCCACGGCGATCGCGGCACCGGCAAGTGTCGGTATCGCCGATAGATCGACGAAGTCGAGGTTTGGTGCGGGCAGTGTGGCCGGCAAGGCTCCGATTGTTTTGACGGGCAACGCCAAAGCGAGGGCGACCGGTGTCGCCACGGCGATCGCCGCCAGTGAGAACGGGAAGCCGGGCCGCCACCTGCCGCCGATCAGCATGACGGCGAGGACGGCGACGGCGATGCCGACTTCCGCCCAGTGTGGCGCTGCGATGAAGTCGACGACCGCGTGGAAGGCGACGACGGCGACGTTGCCCACGTCGGGTTCGAGACCGAGGGCTGCCGGGACCTGTTGCAGCCCGATGACGACGGCGATACCGGCGGTAAACCCGACCACGACGGGCGCCGGGATGAACGTCATGTATCGGCCGACGCCTGCGGCGGCGAGGACGATGAGGACGACGCCGGCGAGAAGTCCCACCATGAGCACTCCGCCGGTGCCGTGTTGGGCGACGACGGGCGCGATCACCACGGTCATGGCGCCGGTGGGGCCGGACACCTGGAGGTTGGAGCCGCCGAATACGGCGGCGAGCACCCCGGCGATGATCGCGGTCACGAGGCCGGCTTCGGCTCCGACACCGGAGGCGACGCCGAAGCCCAGTGCCAGTGGGAGCGCGACGATCGCCACGGTCAATCCCGCCAGGAGGTTGGTTCCGGGGCGTTCCCGCATGCGGGCCAGTTCGGTCCAGGACGGAAGTATCCGGGTCACTGTCCGGAACCGGTTCATGGGTCTCCCTCGGGTTCGGAGGAGGCGCCCCGGAGCGCTTCGACCAGTTCGGTCTGCCCGGAGAGCATTTCGGTGAGGATGCGTCGCGCGGCCTGCATCAGGTCGGCGACGTCGGGGCCCGCGAGCGTGTAGACGACGGCGGCCCCGACCCGGCTGGACCGTACGATTCCGGCCCGGCGAAGGACGGCGAGTTGTTGAGAGAGGCTGGAGGCCTCGATGTCGATGTCGGCCAGGAGGTCACGGACCTGTTGCGGGCCTTCACCGAGCAGTTCGAGCACTCTAATCCGCACCGGGTGGCCGAGCATCTTGAAGAACTCGGCTTTGGCTTGGTATAGGGGGACGCTGTGCATGTGTCATCCGTTTCCCGTCGGTCTGGTTCACTATTTGAACATTTCTTCAATTGATGAAGACGGGAGGCCCCGTGCATTGCGACGCCGCTCACCTCCTGCCGTGCTCAGCGCGACGACCACGCCCACTCCCGAAGCGCCCGGTTGACGCTGTCGGGCCGCTCAACAGGTCCCACACGCCCCGTGTCTTCCAACATCACCGTCGTCGTCGCCGTCGGTATCCGTTGACGCAACGGTCCCGCTGTTGAAGCCGAATCCAGGGGCCATCCCGCCGCAGCCGACCCACACCAGGCAACGCACCTGGCCCAGGCGGTCAGCGGTCAGCGATCGGCGTGGTGTCCTGGGGTATATGAGCTGTGCGATCTATCGATAGAACGTCGCCTGCCCGTCGGGGCTGCACCACGGCGCGGTCAACCCAACCGATACAGCCACTGCGCCGGGAGCATCGACGTGCCGCTCCCGCTATGTACTCCCTCACCAGCGCCACGTGCAGGTTGGCCGGCAACTGCGAGAAAACGTCCTCGTGGGTTCGCACCAGCCGGAAGAACGGCGCCCCACGGCTCCAACGTCACGATGTCCCACACGAACATGCGCTCGAAGCCGCGCCCGGACAGCCGGTGCGCGCCGAGCGCGACGGCTCCGCCGATGTCGTGGGCAACCACCAGGGGCGATCGAGCCGCCAGTGGTCCAGCAGCGTCGCCAATCGGGATGTCTGCGTGGCGAAGCCGACCGCCGCGTATTTCTCGGAGTCCCCGTAGCCCGGCATGTCCCACAGAAACACGCGGTGGCTCTTCGCCAGGTGGGACGCCACGGTGCTCCACACCCGGGACCACCATGGAGAAGACCACGTCACCCAGTGTTTACGACGTGGCGGGCTGGAGGAGTGGGGTCGCCACGACACCTCCCGTGAGTCAACATGTTGCGCAAATGATCACAGTGGAACACACGTTAAGACCTCAGGTCGACCCGAGCTCAAGAACCAAGACGACGGGAAAGCGGTGAAACCATGAGGGCAGCTGAACGGATCGGCGTGGCCATGCACGTACTGAGACACTGGGGCGCCATGGGCGTCGTCGTACCCAGTCGTTCGGATCGGGCAACCCTTCGTGCACTGAGGACTATCTTTAGTGGATACGTGTGCTGCGGCCCTGCCAAGAGGTCAGCTTGAGTTTGGCCGACATCTGTCTTGCCCTTCACTGCGACGCGGAAGGGCGGTCGGACGTCATCCGACAACACCTGACACACGTTCGCACGCAACGAGAACGACTCGAATCGGCCAAGCGGTACCTCGGTCACGTGATCGATTGTCGACACGATCTTCTAGCGCGATGCACCGAATGCAGCGGGATGCCACGTAGAGGACACGGTGAAGGGCCGTCACCGCATGCCCTTCCACCGTGACGGCCCTTTGTTCTCGTTAACCGCAGTGGCCCATGGGGATGGCGCCCTCGGCCGTTCGACCGTCGTGAACGATGGACGCGGTGACGGCGACGCATGTGCCGCCCGCGTCCAGCTTCGCCGGTCCGGCGTAGTACCCGAAAGCCCCGTCGTCCCCTACACTGCGGCCGTCCTCTGCCTCCAGAAGGAGAGCCATTTGACTGGGCGATCCGACCGCGACGTCCTTCAACACCAGCGCACAGTTGTCCGCATTCGTGCTGCTCCACAACAGATACACGGTCCCGTACCGCTCGCCGCCGACCGACACTGGTTCCTGCTCAAGAACCCGATAGCTCTCGCCGCAGACCTGCACGGGCGTGTAGGGGTTCAGGTCACCGGGGCGGTCCGCGGTTTCCCAGAGGCCGTGCACGGCGGCGTTGGCCATCCTCAGCAGCACGCCGGTGTCGATGTTCTCCGGGTAGGTGTCGCAGGCAGTGTGGTAGCACGGGTCGAACGGTTCACCGGCGGTCCCGCCCCACTTGGCGGCCTGTTCGACGGTTTTTAGTTCCCCGTATCCGGTCGACAGCAACGTTGTCGGGACACCGGCCTGCGCGAACGAACTGTCGTCACTGCAACAGTCGGTCATCTCTTCAGCGGGAAAGCCAACGTCGTCGAGGTAGGACGCGAACGGCTGTGCCAAGGCACCGGCGAGGTTGTCGACGAAGTAGCCCGCGTTGACGCCGCCAACCATGTCCAGGTTGACGTATGCGTCTATGTCGGACACTCCGGTGTCGGCGACGTAGTGGGCCGACCCGTGCATGCCGAGCTCTTCTTCAGCCCACCAGGCGAGCCGAACGTGCCGAGTGAACTCGGCGTCGGTGCTCGCGATCGCCGACGCGGCCGCCAACAGCGCCGCCGATCCGGAAGCGTTGTCGTTCAAACCTGCGCCTTGAGCGACACCGTCAAGGTGCGCACCGAGCATGATGGTGGAACTCGCGTTGTCGCCGGGCCAGTCAGCAATGAGGTTGTCGTCGTCGTACTGACAGGACGTACAGGTGTCACGGGTGACGTCGAAGCCGAGATCGGTCAGCACTTGTGCGACATAGTCGACCGAAGCCGCATATCCCGACGTACCTGCCGCACGATTTCCGTCGTTACTGTCCGCGATTTGTTGAAAAGCCTCCAGGTGACCGGACACATCGGTCGATCCGATGACCGGAGCGGCGGCGAATCGTACCGCGTCGTCATCCACCGTAGGTGGCGTGTCGGGTGCCGCCACGGCGGTTGCAGCACCGGCGACCAGCAGTATCGCCGTCGCACCGGTAACCAGCAGCTGTTGGGGCCTTCTCATGTTGGCTGCTCCATCCTCGCCCGGACTTGTCGTTCGGGTTTGTCGATTCATCGCAGCCTAGCGATTCTTGAGGGGCGTTCCCAGCGAATGTGGACCTTCAATTTCGCCACGATGGCCGATATATGGATGTGGAATTCTTGTGGAGGTCCATAATTGTCTCAGTCCCTGACCGCATTGCTTGCTTTTACCGTTATCGAGGCCGGGCACGTCCGCCGGCTCGGGCGGGTTGAAATAACCCGCCCGAGCCGACCTTCTCCGGTCAGAGGACGAACGTGAAGTCCCCCCAACCGTGGCCCATCTTGACGGGCTTGCTGAGGCCGTTTCCGTTGTGAGGGTAGTACCAGAGGTCACCGTTGGCGTCGACGCCGAGAACGTCTGCCTGACCGTCACCGCTGAAGTCGGAGGCGAATACGTGAGCGAAGTTCGCCCAGCCGTGACCAATCTTTGTCGGCGTACCAAGACCATTTCCACTGTGCGGGTAGTAGAGCAAGTCCCCGTTGCCGGCCACACCGAGCACGTCGGCCTTACCGTCACCACTCCAATCGGCCGCCATCACATGCTTGAAAGAACCCCAGCCGTGGCCGATCTTTGTCGGCATACTCAACGCGTTTCCGTTGTGCGGGTAGTAGAGCAGGTCGCCATTGGCAGCCACACCGAGCACGTCGGCCTTACCGTCACCACTCCAATCGGCCGCCATCACATGTTTGAAGGAACCCCAACCGTGCCCAAGCTGCACACCGGGAGACAGGGCATGATTGTTGTTCGGGTAGTACCGCAGCTTTCCGCCCGCGTCGACGCCGAGAACGTCCGCGGCGCCGTCACCGCTCCAGTCGGCCGCCATCACGTGCTTGAAGGCACCCCAACCGTGACCGATCTTTTTACCGACCGCCAGGTGCGAGCCACTATTGGCGTAGAACCGGAGAGCGCCCGACGCATCGACACCGAGTACATCGGACCTACCATCACCGTTGAAATCGGACACACGTTCCATATCGGGCTTCTGCACACTGTTTCGGCTCACCGGGGCCGACCCGGTCGGATAGCTCGTACCGGTTTCAGCCGTGTTGGCGACCTCGCGGCTCAAGTGACTGTTGCAGTAGACGATGTTCCAGTGCAGATGGGGACCGGTGACGTTTCCGGTCGCGCCCGATGTCCCGATCCGTTGGCCCTGGCCCACTCGGGTGCCGACGCTGACGCTCATGCCGCTCAGGTGCGCGTACTGGCTGCATCGATTGTTCCCGTGATCGACGAGGATCATGTTGCCGCCGCCGTTGGCCCATCCGCTGAAGTAGACGGTGCCTGCGGCCGAAGCGACGATCGGTGTTCCGGTGGGCATTCCGAAGTCGACAGCGTGGTAGTTGTACTGGTCACCGTGCGAGAAGCCGCCACCGGGTGACTGGGTCACGGTGTAGGCCGACCCCGCCGGGTAGGGCAGTTTGAACGGCGCGGCGGCGTGAGCCGTACCGAACGGAATGATCGCCATGAAACCGGCCAGAACGACCGCGACGACAAATCCAATACTTCGACGCATACGCGCCTCCTGATTCAGATGTGGAGGCGGCGGGGAACGAGGAACCGCCGGGTGCAGCCTCCATCGGGCTACCGGCCACGGGGGCAAAAGAGAAGCCGGGATCCAGAGAATGGCTTAACACCAACGTAAAAGTCAATCGACCGCCCGGCTCAACAAACCAAGACACGATCTAATGTCCCGTTACGGCAGGCAGGTCATGGTGAGGTTGCGCATCATGGCGGCCGCGTTAGTGGCGTGGATGTCACCCTCGCCGTTGAAGCGGCAGTTCCTCAGGATGGTCTAGGTTTTATGGCTGCGATGGCGTGCGGCGGTAGGTTTTGGCGAATTCGCTACCGCGTCGTGCACCGGAACCAGAGTGCCGTCGCACGATAAACTCTTTCCGGCTGTGTCCTGAGCTGGCGTCACCTCCGACGCCGGCAAGGACTTCAGCGTCTCGACCATCCTTGCGGCCGCTGGCTTCGATACCCCGCACAGCGGCGTAATCTGCCGCATCGCCAAGTCCGTGCGCTGATACACCGCGACCCCGATCAGCCACAATCGAAACCAGTCGGACAAACTGCTTGGGAGACACCCGACTGGACATTATAATCCGCTCCGGATGGTCTATTCTCGACGTGAATACGACCGACTCAACGAAAGATCACCACACCCAGTCACAGGACAACTTTTAGTCAGAAACCTACTTGTTCTGAACCTTCGATGATGGCGCGAAGGACGCTTTGTCGGTCGTCCTCGAGTATCGGCCTTTGCAGACTTGCGACCGGCGCGGGAAGGTCCATGCCGACTGAGCTGAATTTCTCACGACAAAGGCGGATCTCGGACATGGCTTGTGCCCCTCCGCTAACCATAAAACAGGCAGCAATCAACAACATCCACAACCTCGCTTGGTACGGTTCGTCAGCAAGAGCAACTTTGATATCCGAAAGGGCGCTCGCATGATCGCCTGTCAACAACCGGGCTCGGCACATCGTCTCAACAAGACTTGTTTTTATAGTCCGCGAGGCCTCCGCCTGAGCTGCGATCCATTTGGTATCCGGTAGATCAGAGCCAAAGTCGCCTCTCCAGAGTTTGAATGCCCTATGGCACTGAAGCAAAGCTTGGCTTGCATCGCCCGCCCGGCGAAGATCGGACTTTGCCACGGCGAGAAGCTGTTTGGCTTGATCAAGGTCGACCTCATTACCTTTGATCACCATCCTCAGCCCTCCACCTGCACCACCACGCGCAGCGCGCTGCGTCTTCAGGCGAGCCGACATACCAGGACAAAGGTGTTCCAAGTCCCGCCTCAGTGATGCCAGCTGTGTACGGAGGTTTGCTTTTGCCGACGGCGGCGCAAGGCCATCCCACAACTTCGACATGATCTGCTCAATTGGGACCATCTGGTTTGGATGTAGCACCAGGACCGCGAGCAGCCCTCTTCGAAGACGAGAGGACGGAAAAACCTCTACAGCGTCAACACCGATCGACAGAGGCCCGAGCAGACCGAACCTAACCACGGCCACTAGTTACTCCCATGTATAGCCAAGATCGCAAGGTAAAACGCATGGAATCTTAACCAGCGCAGGCACTTTGAGCAACGGCCGAGACACGTTTCGAAGCAAAGTGCACAGCAAGTGCATCATATATGCAAATGTACCATAGAGTTACTTTCCGTTATGTCCAACACGGCGTCACACTCCTCAAAAGCCTATGGAGAGTTCATGCAAAACACCCGTAGCAGACTGCTCAAACGCGCTCGCGTCGCGATTGTCGCCGCGGCAGCCGCTTTCGCGCTGCTCTTTACAACACCCGGCACAGCCTGGGCCGCCGGCTGGCACGCAGTTGAAGGTAGCTGCTACAGCAACGGCAGCTGGTATCGGTCTGATGTCAAGCGCATAAAGAGCGGCGACGGGAATGTCACCGCCAAGTTCAGCCAAGTCTCCAATGGTGGCTTGAACTTCGGCTACACCTATACGAACGGCTCATGGATCGGCGGAAGCAGCCCGAAAGTCTTCAAGACGTTGAACACGTCGCAGCTTCTGGGGTCAAATATCTATAATGGATCGGCCCTGTATGCCAAGTTTAGCAAGGTAACCGCTTCGAGCTACGGGCACGATTTTGTAGGTAGTTCCTACTATTAATGCCCCGGCCAGTCACGTTGGTCTAATGTGAAGACATCGGAGGGTGGTCTTGCCTTGCGAGGTGGGCGTTGCTCTGACAACGCCGCAACTCGAAGGAGACCGCCTTCCACCGTCATCGGATGGGAGATTGAATGACTGCGGCGAAATTTCTTGGAGCAACGCTGGGGCTGCTGGCGCTGGGGGTCGTGACGGCGTGCTCCAACGAGAGCGAGCCACCATCGATTACTCACGAAGAGGCGACCCAGCAGTACTTCGAAGAGGCCCAGAAGTGGGAACTGGCTCCAGGCTGGGAATGGCCCGAGGATCCCGGCTATGCGGCGGAGAACAGCGGCGACGGACAGGGCACCGTCTACGGGCCCGACATGGGCAGGGTGGACGCCAACGAGTTCTGGTTCTGCTCGTGGGCCAGCACCGCGGTCAGCACCGACGACAAGGATCTGGTCGCGCAGTCGGTCGAGGAGATTCTTAAGTACGAGGAGACGACCGGTTACAAAAAATCGGATGCCGGAGCCAAGGAGTACACCGACGACATGCTTGCCTCCGCAGCGGACGGTGACTTTCAAACGTTGACCGAGTACGTCACCCTGAACTGCCCGGCCAACCCGGCCAACGGGTAGATGACGTCCACGCCCGAAAGATCGTCTTAAGTCGGCATTGGATTCCGAGTATGAGAAGAACCCGCGCCCTTGTCATGCGGTTCGCCCTGGTCGCTGTGTCGGTCGTCGTCGGTGCTGGCGCGATCATTCTGTTCGACCCCTGGCCTTCGGAACCGAGCGAGCCGTACGGCCCGTTGGGTGAGACCGGCGTAGAAACCGTCGAAGTCACGCGGCGTGACGTGTCGGTGGTGATATCAATCGATGCCACGACCGTAGCCGGGCCCGAGTACGTCGTCGTGGCGCCCGAAACCGGACGGGTCAACCTCGCGTTCGAGCAGGCCCTTGGCCACCATCCGACCCTGGCCCCCACGGACGAACCGACCGAGGAGCCAGACGAGGAAACACCGTCCGAGCCCGGCGACGAGGCCGGTGAAAACGACCCGGGGCCGGGCAACGACGGTGACCTCACACCGGTGGAGACTCCGGTTACGGCGGAACAACTGCTGTTGAGAATGGACTCCGGTGCCGAGGTGAAGGCACCGGCCACCGGGGTTTTCGTCAACTGGCTCGTTCCCGACGGTACGGAGGTCAAGCAGGGGACACCCGTGGCCGTGTTGAAGTACGGCGGATTCGCCCTCGTCGGTTCGCTTCCCGCCACCGATGCGTACCGTTTGATGGACGGCGTTCTGTCAGCGGTCGGCAGCATCGTGAAAGGTCCGTCCGGATTCGACTGTGAACTGTTGCAGGCACACGAAACCACGGAAGCCGAACCCGAGGCGGTCCCTCGGGTCGTGTGTGCCATCGGCGACGACGTGCGAGTGTTTCCATCACTCCCCGGCCGGCTGGCACTCGACAGCGGACAGAGCGAGGACGTGTTGACTCTCCCGGTGACCGCCGTGTCCGGCGGCGCGGACATCGGCGAAGTTGGTTACGTCGCCGACGACGGTTCCACCGAGGTCCGCACCGTTTCGCTGGGTGTGACGGACGGAGCGGTCGTGGAGATTGTCGACGGCCTGGAAGAGGGCGCCACGGTGACGGCGACACCTCCGCCGCTGGTGCGATGAACTCCCCAGCCATCGATGCACAGGGCCTGACCCGCACCGTCTCGTTGCGATCGGGCGACGACCTGCACATACTTCGGGGCGCGGATCTGACGGTGGCGCACGGTGAGTCGGTCGCCGTCGTGGGGCGCTCGGGAAGCGGAAAGTCGACGCTCCTGGCCATCCTCGGGTTGCTCGCCAAACCCGACGGCGGCGCGTTGCACCTGTCCGGCCGGGACGCCCTGGCCGTATCCGATGCGGCCCGTGCACGCATGAGGAACGAGCACCTCGGGTTCATCTTCCAGAACTACTCGCTGCTACCGCACCTGTCGGCCGCAGAAAACGTTGAACTCCCGCTGCTTCAAGGCACTCGAGTGCGGCGAAAAGCCGCTCGAACGGCTGTCGCGGAGGCTTTGACGTCGGTCGGCCTCGGCGAACGAGGTTCGGCTCGCCCACGGGAACTGTCCGGCGGCGAGCAGCAACGGGTCGCGATAGCTCGTGCCCTGGTGCGTCGCCCCGGCCTCGTGCTGGCCGACGAACCCACCGGAGCCCTCGACGAGGACACCGCCGAACTGGTGCTGGACGTCCTTCAGACCGCCGTCAACCGGTTGGGCACGACGCTGTTGCTGGTCACTCACGACAAACAGATCGCCCGTCGTACCAATCGAGTGCTCTCGCTGCACGCCGGGAGACTGTCACCGTCAAAGGATGATCCATGAGAATGCTGCGGGAAGCCTTGCGGGATCTACGCGCGAACAAGGGTCGCTCCGTTCTCGCTGGCATCAGTCTCCTGGTGTCACTTTTGGGCCTCGTGGCCGTCGCGTGCGTCGGCACCGTCATTAAGGACGGCTTCATCGTCGAATACGAACAGCGTCACGGACGCCTACCCGTTCTGGAGTCGACCGTCGATTTCGGCACTCTGACCACCGACCGCGTCGACGAACTGGTGAAACACTTCGACCGACACATCACCGCGACCGGTGGTGTGTGGACGTTGCGCAGCGACCGGTACAGCCGGATCGCGACCGTCGGCGACGACGGAACGGCGGATGCACCCACTGACATCACCGCCACCCTCATCGCGGGTGACCCATCCAGCATCCGTCGACTACCGCTCCTGAGCGGGTCCTGGCCGGACCTCTCGCGCCTCTACCCGGGTGGACTCGTCCTGAATCGTGCCGCAGCCGACCTGTACGGCAGTGTTGGAAGCGGTCTGGTACTACAACACGACGACCCGGGCGACGATCCCCGGCAACGCCCCTACATGCAGTCCGTGGTCGGCGTCATCAGTGACGGCGACGACGCCCCGCACGTCTATCAGTCGCTTATCAGTGCGGCGGGTTTTCAGCCTTCGATCCTTGAACAGGTTCGGCTAACACTCTCCGTACATCACCCCGGAGCCAACACAACGCTGCTGCACCAACACATCGCCGACGTCCTCACGACCGTCTCCGCCGACGAGGCACCGCAGATCAACGCACCCGCTGACATCTCGTTCACGCTCAACAACCTCACGCAAATGCAGGTCGGCTTCGCCGCCGTATCCGCGGTCACTCTCGTGGTGGCCATCATTGGGTTGCTCAACATCGGTCTGGCCACGCTGCGAGAACGCATTCGGGAACTGAGTCTTCGTAGAGCCGTCGGTGCCACACGTCTTCGCGTATTCGGGCTCGTCATGTCCAGCACTCTCATCCTGAGCATGTCGGTCGCCGCCGTCACGTTGGCAACCGCCTGGCTCGGAGTACAGTGGATGATCCCGTATCTACTGGACCCGGCGTCCGCCCTGGACCCTCCCGGGTTTCCCGTCGAAGCAGCCTGGTACGGGATCGCGGCCGCACTGTTCGCTGGCGTCCTCGGTGGATTGGTCCCCGCCTTCGCGGCATCCCGAGTGGACATGGTGGCGGTCCTTCGCGAGTAGACCGCCAAGCGATCTTAGACCATCTTGGATCGACAAGGCGTGGTGTTACTACCGTCAAGCAGCACGGACCGGCCGGTGCGACCACACAAAGTTCTTTCGCCCTATAGCAGGGTATCGAAATGCGAGACGGTGCGCGATAACCAATGCATCCGTTGTGGCGCGACTAGCGAGCGCTCGATTATTTCGTCATGACACACACAGGGTGGCGCACTCACGACGAAGCGGCCGTCGCACTAGATCCCAGTGTGGCGCCCCGCGCCTCCACTAGACCACATTCGACTTAACGGTTCGAGGCGCACTCACATGCCCTGTGCCCGAGGTCGCGGTGCAACCACAAGTGGTGATCGAAAGCCGTGCGGGGGCATCGTACCCACACATGACACCGCCACGACCTCAAGGAGTTGCGATGTCGACACCAGCCGTCTATAGTTACTGTCAGATTGACAGTAAATGGAGCTGTACGTGTTTCAACTCAACGAACCCTGGGTGCCACCTGCTGTTCTTGTGGCAGTTGACCTCGTGATACTCACGATTCGCGGTAACGATTTCCGTGTCCTACTCATCGAACGTGGCATCGAGCCCTTCAAAGGGCACCACGCATTGCCGGGAGGTTTCCTTAACAACGATCGTGAAGGTATTGGCGATGCGGCCCTTCGTGAGCTGAGAGAGGAAGCTAATCTCGACGGTCGCACCCTCCACATAGAGCAACTCGGTGCGTACGGCGACCCCGAGCGCGACCCGCGGGGACGGGTCTTGTCGGTGGCTTACCTGGCGGTGGCACCTGGCCTTCCCGAGCCAGTTGCCGGCACGGACGCTTCGAATGCGGAGTGGGCTCCGGTCCGCGAAGTTTTGGAGGGGCGTGTGCAGCTGGCGTTCGACCACCGACTGATTTTCGACGATGCTGTTGAACGTGCCAGGGCCAAACTGGAATATACGCCGCTGGCAACGGCCTTCTGCGCCCAAACGTTCACGATTGGGCAGCTACGGCGGGTTTACGAAGCGGTATGGGGCGTTGATCTCGACGAACGCAACTTCTATCGAAAAGTTCAACGCGCGGCCGGCTTCATCGTGCCGGTCGGCTCCGCTCGGCAGGCGGGCAAAGGCCGTCCCGCACGGCTGTTTCGAGCAGGTCCGGCGACGTCGCTGCAGCCTCCGCTGACCCGACCCGAACACTCCGTTGTTCCTGGAGGGCATCTATGAGCAGGATGAACACCGTTGTCGTCTTGACAGCCTTGAACGTCGAATACAACGCGGTCCGAAAACATCTGGCCGATCTGCAACTTCATCGGCATGAGGCCGGCACCCGCTTCGAGGTCGGTTCGATACCCGACACCGACTGTCGAATAGCGCTTGGTTTGACGGGGGCGGGTAATGCGCCGGCGGCGGTTCTCGCCGAACGCGCGATACATGAGTTTCGGCCTGTCGCCATACTTTTTGTCGGAATAGCAGGCGCTCTCTGGGATAGCACGGCCCTCGGGGATGTTGTCATCGCGTCCAGGGTTTACGCGTATCACGGCGGGACCAGTGAAGACGATGGGTTTTTCGCACGCCCCCGCACCTGGGAAGCGCCGCATCACCTAGCGCAACTGGTTAACCATGTCGCTCGTTCACAGTCTTGGATGGACCGGCTTTCGTCTCACGCCAATCCTCCAAAGGTCCATTTTAGTCCTATCGCCGCCGGAGAAATCGTGCAGAACTCACGGGTGTCACGAGAAGCCGACTGGGTTCGCACGCGTTACAACGATGCTGCCGCGATCGAGATGGAAGCAGCAGGTGTGGCTCAGGCGGCTCACTTCAACGGTGCCCCAGTGGGGATTGTGCGTGGCATCAGCGACCGAGCGGATGGAACTAAAACATCGCACGGTGACGTGATGTGGCAGCCACAAGCAGCTATTAATGCCGCAGCGTTCGCCGTCCACTTGGCAGCCGAACTCATAGCAGAGGAGACCATTGTGCCGTCACGTAGAACCGAAACAGCCCTTTCCCCCGCCAGCGTATTCAACGTTGCATCCGGAACCGTGGGCATCCAGGCCGGGAATGTTTCCGGTAGCACCGTATGGATGAATGTATCGCCGGTTGGGCCGCGTCTGGATGACATGGCTGCCGCCGTCTCGGCGCTACGCGTCCATTTGGATCGTGATTACGCCAACCGGGAAGTGGATGAAGACACGTATGAAGCAGCGTGCGCCGAACTGAAAACCGCCGAGAACGCGCTTGGGGAGTCTTCCGGTGCCGGCAGAAAAACTTCGCTACTTGCGTTGAAACGGTTGAGCGGTCTAGTGACGGGGACAACTAACATCGCCGCCAACATAGCGGCCGTGATCACGGCGGTGAACGCTCTATCATGACTGGTCATTCTCAGAACGTATCGTCGTCTCGTACGACAAATACCGCTCAAGCCGGTGCCACGGTGGGGATTCAGGCCAGTGAGGTGCACCACGCCACGATTTATCAGGTCTATCCACAGTCGTCACCTCGAGAGAAATACGAGGTCGGTCGCAGCTATCTTGCCGACGGTGTTCCATCGATGGCCGAACAGCTGATCAGTGAGGCCATCGCGGGCGGCTACAACAGTGCGGAGGTTCGGTTTCACTGGCTCCTGGCGATGCTCAGCAAACGTTCGTATCGGGATTTGTCACGTCGGGAGCGTGACCGTCTTACCGAGTTTGCCCGCGACCGGTACCCGTATCCGGACTCCGACTACCGCGCTGGTGTGGAAGCCGGACAGGAATTGGTGTCTCATCTTAGTGGTCTGGGCGGAGATGTGGACGCCGCAGAAAAGAAGATCCTGGCACTTCCGGCCGAGCTCCGCGCGATGACCGATCGCCATCTGTCTTTTGTGCTATCTGGTGCGACTCGAGACAAGCTGTGGGAGACCGCGAAGGAGCGGGCCGCCGCTGAACGGATGAGCGACAACCGCGCAAACCGGATGTGGGCTTATTTCCATCCAAAGCCAGCGCGTCCGCGACTCGCCGAAATCGACCCGCCTCAGATAACAGTTTCGGACCGTCGGAAAGCTACTGTGTCGACTGGCCTGTTTGGCCTGTCGGCGGCATACATCAGTTGGTTGACGATCACCAACGCAGCGTTTTTGCCTATCGTTGCATTGGTGTGCGCTGTTCCTGCTGCGCTGATCGGACTGCACCACGCGTCCGAATGCCACTATCGGATGTTCAAGATGGATTTGGAGGAACGGCGCAGGAGGAGCGGTTTCGCTAGACGTCCAAAAGGCGACGGCTTTGCTCACCGACTTTTCAACGACTTTGAAAGGTATTTCTTTAAATATCGTCCAAATAATGTTACGGCCGACGCGTGGTTGGCGGAAACTGAGGCCATTCGAGGCCATCTGCACGGTGAGCTGTCCCGAACGTATCGGGAAAGCAGGACCGATGCCGCACGCGTTCGCTGGCTCATCGGTTTCCTGGCTCAGGATGTTCGACAACGTTGGCTAGACGGCAGCCTTCATGACCACCGGGTCCGCTACCAGCTCACTTGGCCACCGGTTCTTCGAGTCCTCCTGGGATTGGGCATGCTCCTGGTGTGCACGGTCGCGATCTTTAATGAAATCTTTCACATGGGTGATCTACTGGCCTGGCCAGCCATGTTGTGCATGATCGTTGCCGGACCCTACGCCGCATCACGCGCACAACATATAATCGCCCAAAAACGACTTTTTGTCGATGACGAGGCAGAAGCGCGGGAAGAGCTCGACAAGCGTATGGTCGCCTATCATCGGTGGAAAGAAAAGCTGGAACGGGCCAGGCCCAGCGAAAACAACATGGAAACATGGCTCCACAGCGACAAAACCAAGCTCCTAGACGAGGCACTTCGGCATTATCGGCTGTCATGGCGTGATGTCATTGCCTACGCCGTCCTTCAAGGTCCGGGGAAGAACAGGCAACGTGCTCGAGTGCAAGGAGGTCCCTGGCGATACTCGGTGTACCGGCTTCGGTATTTCCTCATCACTACCGAAGGCGTACGAGAGGTATACACCGAATTGGATTTCAAGACGAGCATGTTCAAGGAGCAAGAACGGAATAACTATCGATTCGAAGCGGTTTCATCCGTCAACGTGACAGAAAACGGGTACCGAAGGAGCTTGAAACTGACTCTCACCAATGGTCCGACAAGAAAGATTCATATTACAGAGGCGGATATGGGTGAGAACGATCCATTCATTACCTCGTCGGCTCAAATGGCCAGGCTCAATCTCAACGCGGCCGGGTTCACCCACGCCTTGCCGATCCTTGAAGGGATCGCTGCCGAAGGTAAGGGCTGGCTCGAAGGCGGCAACAACAGTTTCCCCGGTGCTCACTGAGCGGACCGCCGGGATGTCCGCACCGGTACAACCGTTCAAGAAAGCCGACATCGTACAACTATCGGTAGCGTCCAACTGGTTGGCGATACACCCGTCGGTAAAAAGAGTCACAGCGCAGTGAGCCTTTTTCATTCTGTTTGGGTGAGGGCGGTGATGGCGGGTGATGTTGGTGGCTGGGCGTGGGCAGCAGCGGAATTCGTGCAGGATGCGTCAGGTTTTTAGTTGCGCGAAGGCGCGTTTACCGGGTGCGGGTAGCCGGGCGTGGAGCCGGTTGTATGCCTTCTTGAGTTCGGGTTTGTTGTGGCGTTTCCACGGCACGACGACCACGTGTTCGTCGAGTCCTGTGTAACCTTTGTCGCCCAACGCGGTCAGTCGGGCCTGGCGCAGGTGTGCGGGGATCTGCCAGATCCGCGCGGCAGCGATGTCGTGGACCGACCCCGGTAGCGCACCCGATGTCCACAACAGGTCACCACCCGGGTCGGTGATGGCCTGCACATTCATGCCGTGACAGCGATGCCTACCGGAACAATGGAGCCTATCGGCCGCCAGACGATCACAGCAGATCAAGGTCCCATCGACGATCACGAACGTGTGTCCGGCTCGCCTGGCCCGCCCAAGAACCTCCGGCAGGGGGCTCAGCGCATGATGCCAGCAGATCGATGGTCTCGTTGACCCGCTGGTACACCGTCGCTACCGATACCCCCAACCCCGGCGCCAAGGCGGCGTAGGCATCCGCCGTTACGCAAATACACCAGAGTAAGAAGCGCCTACCGGCCCGGATCCAACACCCGCCAACAGGTCCCCACCCACCCGGTGATGTGCTCTTATCACGCCCGACACGAAACGCAAGGCCGCCGACGACACCGACAGACTCGCCCGATAGAAAAACACACAAAGCTCCTAGTAAACGGTGATTCGACACCTTCGTTCTACCAGGAGCTTCCAGCGTTAAACATCATTCCACTCGGTCACAACAGGTCGACGTCACCCACCATCACCAATGGATTGTCCAAAATACCGCCGCTGTCGCCAGTAGGGCAACACCGGTCAACAGGCTGACCCGCACAGCTCCGGCGCGCTCCTTGTCGTCGGGCGTCGCGAGCATGACCACAGTGGTCCCTATGGCGATGACGACGGCCATGACGATGTAGATCGGCGTCCGGTACAGCCACGAGTACAGCACGAAATGCATAGCGGTGATCGCCGCGAATGCGTACGGCAGCAGTGTGTACCGGTGTTTGACGACCAGATAGACGAGGAACGGCAACCCGAGCAGTTGAGACGTTCCGATCAGGATTGACAGTTGGGTGATCGCGTCGTCGACGGGGCGATCCGCGCCGATCGCGCCGATCAGTGCGGACAGGCCTAGCGCGACGGGAAACGCGACCATTCCCTGGAAGAGGGTGACGAACGCGGCGGTCCGTTCGACCGCGACCCGCCACACGAGTCCACACACGATCCATGTCACGCCGTAGGCGGTGAGGAAGGCGATGCCGGACAGGTTCTGTTCGGCCAGCCGGGCAAGGGATTCGGTCAGGTCCATGCCTCATGCTCCCACGGTGGCAACCGGCAACGAAGGTGCCGACGGCGCGACGTCGGGCGGTCACGTGGAGTGGTGTGACGATCCGGCGAGGCGTTGTTTGAGTTCTTCGGTGTCAGGGTGGCCCATCGCGGTCAGAATCACAAGCGCCTCACGGAGTGTCGGTTCCGGGTCGCAACCGGCGGCCTGTTGGCTGTCGGCCATGTGCCGCAACGTATCGGCTTGCAGGTACCGGTCGTCGACCTCGCGGTAACCGGCCACTGCCGTGTCCAGTACGCGTCGATCGCCTCGTCGTACCGTTCTAGCCGACGCAGGGTACCGCCGATGCTGTCCCAGGTCCCGCCCACACCGGTCCGGTCGTTGAGTTCGGCGAAGACGGTCAACGCCTCCCGGCACCGGGTCAACGCCGTGTCGTACCGGCCCGCCAGCAGGTGACACCAGCCGACCGAGTTGAGTGCGTTGGCCTCTCCCGCTCGATGTCCCGCCGACCGGAACAGCGCCAAGGCACGTTCGCTGTGGAACAGTGCATCGTCATATCGTCCTCTTCGGTCGGCGACGTAAGCGGTGGCGCTGTGTGCGTGGGTATGCCTGGCGACGTCACCGGTCGCCGTGTGCAGCCCGAACGTGTGGCTCAGGTATGTCTCGGTCCGGTCCAGCAGGTGAAGCCGGATGAGTGCGAACGCGAGGAACCGGTGCGCGCGGGCGGTCGCCGCGTCGCTGTTGAGGCTCTTCGGCGATGCCACCGCGATGCGTCCCACGGCGACCCAGTCCTGCCAGAGGCCTCGGCGGTTCAGGTCGTCGGTCAGGGTCCAGGCCAACCGCCAGGCGTGAGCGTCGAAACCGGTATCGGCGGCGTACCTCACCATCGCGAATAGAACGGAACGTTCCGTATCGAACCACTCGTGCACTTGTTCTGCATCAGCGATTACATCTGGATGTGCTGTCGGTTCGGGGAGCGCGATCGGTTCGCGGTCGGGTTCCATCAACCGGGCGGCGGCGAAGGCGGTGTGCAGATAGTGGTCCAGCATGCGTTGTGGTGCCGCGCCCTTCACGTCTGCTTCGCCGGCCAGCCGTGCGGCGTGGTCGACAGCCGGGTAACGGTCGCGTCCATCCGGGCGGTCCTGCCGTTGCCGGACCGCGGCTGTCGGCTCGTGTTTGTGTTGGCGACACCGATTCTGGCTGACTGGGGCGAGTACTGCCACATGGTGGTGCGGACGCTGCACAGTGTCCGCCTTGTCACCTCATCGGTTGACGGAACGCCCTCAGCCCACTATGACTAAATGCGCAAGGTGTCCGAACACTCTGAGGACGACATGGCCGACAGCACACCCGCCGAGAAGACGACAGCCGTCGTCCACGAGATCACTGAGGCCATAGGCGGGCGTGTCACGGTCGAGAAAATCCTGCCGGCCCGCTGCGGAATAACAGCCAAAGTAGATGTCAACGGGCGCGCCGCCCTGCTGAAGTACGTTGACGCCAACGAACGCAACCGGTTCGCGGCCCACCGTGTCCACGGCATACACAACGAGGTCGACATACTCACCCTGCTGGGGCGCGACGTCGTCGCCTCACCACGTGAACAGGCCGACACGGCGTGGCTCATCCAACCGTGGATTGACGACAACAACGCCTGGCACCACACCGCTTTCGTGCGCCGACACCCAGTCGGCACCGACGACCGGGCGCACTTCCTCACCGAGGCCACGCGCATCTCCGCCGCGCTGGAGAACCTTCACCGCCATAGCGTCCTCCACGGTGACCTGCAACCACGACACGTCATCGTCGGCGACGACGAAAGCACCCACCTGATCGACTTCGACGTATCGGTACGTACCGACAACGACTCGCCACAGTACGTCGGCGGTCTGGTTCACCACGTCGCCCCTGAAGTCGCCACGGGGATGCTGCGAAACGACAAGCCCATCCCGATCAACCCGAGAACCGAGGTGTTCGCACTCGGTTCGGTGCTTTTCCAGCTGTACACCGGAACCGTGCCCCACTGGTACGGAACCGACCCGACCGTCGACGACTTCGCCACTACCGACCGCGACCGGAAGTGTCGCGCGGTCGTGGAGGGTCGACGCCGCACCTTCGCCCACATCGGGGCACCCCCATTCGACGATTTCGCCGACATCCTTAACACGTGTCTGGCCTACCGACCCGCCGATCGCTTCGGCACGGTCGCCGATGTCACGGCCGCTCTCCACGCGACCATCATCACGGCAAGGTGAACCCCGACAACACCACGGGCACAAGGGAACACCACGTCGCCCCTTCTCGACGCCGACGAACACGTCGACACGACCACTCCACCACAGAACCAATTCGCAGAGGCTGAACTCTGCGCGACACTTCGTTAGGCTGGACGACGTGAATAACGTCCCTCGGCCAGGCAACGACGGCGCCCGCTCACCACAGCGCGCTCCGGCGGGAAGCCGCGGACCCGAACAGGCCTACCCGGACCCACCGCGGTCGTGGACTCGCGCCGGCATCCTCATCGGAACTTGGGTCGCCGCATGGGCCGGTGTGCTCGTGTTTGGTCTCGGTCTTCAGGCGATGGCGCATGGACAAGACGACGACCCTGTGCTTCCGGGAGATTCACACGCAGCGGTCGCCGGATATTTCGACAGCATATTTGTTTACCGAGACCTCAGCGATGCCGCTGCATTGCAATGCAGCGACTATAACGGACCTCCTCCGTCCGAGCTCCTTGCTATCGTCGAATCCTGGGAATCCGCAAACGGCGAGCGCAGCGGCATCGCAACCATTGATGTCATCACAGACGGCCATCGGCACAAAGTTACCGCTGTATACGGACAGTCCGGATCGCCATCGCGAGCTCTCTTCTGGGGTGAAGGTGCCCAGGAAGGCGATTCATATTGCGTCAGTCAAGTCACGGACCGCGAACCTGATTCAAGTCCAGGATCTGAACCCGACGAAATGACTGAAGCTCCCGGCGCCAGCGAATCGGTTTCCGATTTTCTCGCACATATATTCCGCGACGAGGACCGTACCGCTGCGGAAGCTATGCAGTGCACCGGTTATCAGGGAGTTGCGTTGACCGATCTGTTGGCTATTCCCGCCAGTCACAGCCACGAGGGCGGCGGTGAAACTCTGTATGACCGCACGCTACATCCACGTGTCGCGCCCGATGGCATGAACGAATTCGCACCCATGGATTTCTTTCACGCAGAAGTCACTTTGGATAAAAACTCGCATGAATTCATGGTGATGTACGACCCCGAGCCCGGACAACAATGTATCGCCGCCGTCTTTGACAACTGGTAGGCGCTAACCCTCCCAGCGACGGTTTACCTGCCTGGAGCCTCAATGGTTTGCACGGTTGTCAGGAAAACAGGCCATTCTGCAACGTCGACCTGCAACGTTGCTCCGAGACGGTGTTTGCTATCGCGAATAGACACACCTTGGCCACAGCACACGCCGATTTCAATACAGTTGCCGCCGTTTGCACCGCCACCCGAACGAGATGACTTCCGCCATCTCACAACACCGGTGTGGTAATGATCGGGTTGAGTCACAGCGCATCTCTTTCTGCGACCATGAGTTTGATCGACTCGTCCACGGGGAGGCAAATTTCTTCCAACCGAGCGTACTCATCGGCGAGCTCGTCCACCGAATCGTCTTCAACGCAGATGTCTCCCGCTGCGGTGGCGACATAGCCGACTCGAGGGTATGGCTCATGCAGCGTGAAGATTTCAAAGGATCCCGATACACCGATACACATATCCGCGGGCAAAACTCGGATGGTCACATTCGGCCTTTCCGAAGCCTCGACAAGGAAGTCGAGCTGATCACGCATGATGTGATCACCACCGGTTCTGCGACGGAGGAGCTGCTCGTCGATGATGCTGTTCAACTTCACCGCTCGGTGCTTCGCGAGAACGCGTTGCCGTTCGCTCCGCATCTCGATCCAGCTTTGCAAACGACGTTCCGGAACATGGCCATCAAGTCGCCGCATCAACGATTCGGCATAATCCGGCAGTTGCAGCAATCCCGGCAGATACGCAATGTCGAAGCTGCTGATGGTCATGGCCTTGGACTCAAGCCAGGCTCGGTCCATTAGGGTGCTGGCGACGTCTCGCTGATATCGTTCCCACCATCCTTTTTGTGCTACGTCCGCCCTTATTGCCTCCAGGTTCGCTCGATCGCGCGCGCCCTTGACTCCACAGTGGCGGAAATATCCATCAAGGATCTCTTGGGACACTGGCTGAGTGCCGGATTCAACGCGACTGATTGTTGCGCCGTCCCGAGCAATGCCCTCACCCAATTGGCGAACTGTCAGTTTCGCATCCTCACGGAGCGCCCTCAAGGCTTGGCCAAACCATGCGGCTCGCAGCGTGACCCTTTTTGGACTTTTCATGCTCCACCTCGCACCCTGCGAAAAATAACGGGGGGTTCCGCAATTTTACCCTTCGATAACGCCATGATATAACGTTGAGCAACGAGTCAGCTACCGCCATCGGTGGTGCGGTTGATTCGCGATAAGGGTGCGAAGGTGATGCACCAACATAACGACCGGGACGGGCCAGCAAAGTTTGGCGACAGCGCTCCCGTCCCGGTCCTAAAAAGATCGGAGGCACTCCGCATGGAGAGTCCGACCAACGTCCTGTTTATCACGCTGCGCACACCGAGATCGCATCGGCCCGATCACATCGAGTAGCCCCCAGTTCTTGCCCGCCGTCTGCGGCGGGTTCTCGGGCCGTGTTCCTGGTTCACGGTCCCCGAGGGCGGGCACGCCCGTCTCCCGCTTCGTCGACGCCTGCCACCAACCGTGTTCGTCGGCGATCCCGCGTGCCCGCCCTCCCCAGACCTTCTTCACACGAAAGCGAGTTCGTCATGGCACCGTGCCTTGACCCTGCCCACTCCTGCGGGTGCGTCATGCATCCCCGCGCCACACCTGGCGACATCGAATGGATCGACACCTACGGATTCGCCCGCGTCTGCGGGCACCACATCGACAGGGAAACGGTTCTCCACATCGAGCAGGCGAGCGACCGCCGCGACGACGGTCGGCTAACCGGGGCGGCCAAGGAGCGGATCGCCGCTGAGCTGACGGAACGACTGCATGAAATGTCCGCTCAAGCATGGGCCGCCTGGAACGCTGCTGGCCGTCCCGTGATCCGACACCACGAATAGGTACGGCGCCCGAGGAAAGACGAGGGACGGCGCCGCCCTCCCCAACCGACCGCACATGACCATCGATCCCACGGAAGCGAGAACATCACCATGCTCTGGACGACGATCGCCAATCGAGCTCAAGCCACCACCCTTGCCCGCGCCGATCGGATCCGGCGTTACCATCGCCGTGTCCGGCGCGGTTTGCGCCAGGTATGTGCGACTTGCGGGAACCGCTGGGGCGCCTACGGATGCTCCATATACCTGTGGGCAACCGACACGTTGTCGCGGATGTCTCGCATCGTGGTGCCGAATCCACCCGAACGGCCTCGGTACCGCCACCGGCCGCTCTACGTGCGCATGCTGGCCGAAGGCGCCGCGCAGGCGCGACGGTTGTCCTGGACATCAGACATCGCGTACGAGTAAGGAACCCTGACCATCGGTCCCTCGCATGCGATCACACGTCGAGGTTGATGCCCTGTTGCGCCAGCCACGCGACGGGGTCGATCGCGCCCTGGTTGCTCTGGTCATTGTCGACATGCACCTCAAAGTGCAGGTGCGGTCCCGACGAGTTGCCCGACGTACCGGATACGCCGATGACTTCCCCGGCGGCCACCCGCTGGCCGACCTTCACCACCGGCGCCGACTCAAAGTGGCAGTACCGGGTCTGTATACCGTCTGCGTGCTGAATATTGACGTACCAGCCACAACCGATAATGGAAGGCGATCCGTCCACATCGCATGAATACGGTGACCCGTCGGGGGCGTAGGCGTTGCACTCGGCGGTGATCACGATGCCGCCTGCGGCCGCTCTAACCTCGGTGCCACGCGGCGAGCCGAGATCAACTCCATAATGGTCGGGCCGTTCGGGTGAGCGGTAAGCCGATACCACGCCCTGCGGGACCGGTGCGGTCCAACCGGATGCGGCGATCTCACCCGGGCCAGCGCACTGGCCAACATCGGAACCCGAACCGGTCCGGGCGCCGCCCTGGGTCAACAGGTTGACGACCTCGGTAGCCAACGGCTCCCACTTGGCGTAAGCGTCCGGGTAGGCCGAGCGCTGGACGGCCTGCGCCGCAACGGTCAAGTCCATGACCTCCCAACCATCGATCTTCATGAGACTGCGGTAGAAGGACGTGCTCGCGTGCACCGGGTCGGTGATCTG
>DXGR01000057.1 GCA_019113825.1 Candidatus Stackebrandtia excrementipullorum
TACTCGCCGCCATAGCCGAGATCGGTGGAGCCTGGCTCGTATGGCAGGGATGGCGCGAAAACCGGGGAATCCTGTGGATCGCCGCAGGAGTTGTCGCCCTCGGCGCCTACGGGTTCATCGCGACGTTCCAACCCGACGCCAACTTCGGACGGATCCTCGCCGCCTACGGTGGCATCTTCGTTGCCGGATCACTGGCCTGGGGCATGATCGTCGACGGCTTCCGACCCGACCGCTGGGACGTCATCGGCGCGGTCATATGTCTCATCGGCGTCACCGTCATCATGTATGCGCCCCGACCGGACATCGATTGATGTCGCCTACCAGTACGCGGCACCGCGCAGCAGTCGACGTCGTCCACGGACCGCCACCGCCACAATGGCTCCCGTCAACAGAGCCGCCCCACCGACCAACGCGATCATCGGAAGGGAATCTCCCGTAGTAGGCAATCTTTCGACCGGTTCCTCGGATGAATCCTGGGTCCCGCCCTCGACCGGGACGGCCAGGGCCGTGGTCTCGGCGGGTCCCGCTTGCACGGTGGACGGGTCGGCGAAAAGCAAGAGCAACAGCGCCAACACGGCCAAGGCTGTTACGGCAGGGGCGAAAATCCGTTTTGCCATGGCGACAGTGTAGTGACGGTCACGCTACAGCCCCTACCTGGTCCCCCATCCGGCTCATGAGGTTGGCGATGGCCAGACACCGGCGGCCGAACGGGTGCTGCGGCAGCCAATGAACAACCTCGACGGCTCGCAACAGCGTCCATGCCCGCACCCGCTCGGGAGTCACCCCCAACAAGCGTGCCGTCCGATGGACAACCCGCTGAGCGAACTCAAGCTCCGTCCGACTTTCGACCTGGACGATCGCCAGAAACCCGGCGTCGAAGGCGCGTTCGCCCAATAGCGGCTTCGGATCGATCAGTAGCCACGGTTCACGTTCTGCCGCCACAATGTTGCCCAAATGAGTGTCACGATTGACCAACCCGACCGGCCCGTCGGGTGTGGCCAGACGTCGGCACTGCTCCTCCACAAGATCCACCATGTCGGCCTCAAACGCGTCGGAATGTTCGGCGACCGTCTTGGGCAACGTGTCGCGCCAACCCGCCACCACGTCGACGGCGGACTCGAACCCGGCGAAACCGTCCGGAAGCGGTCCGGGGACACGCCACAGGCGCCGATACAGCTCACAGGCCACCGCGACATCGTCGAAGTGCTCGTCGAGCCCCTCCCTGTGGACGCGTGGATCGACGGGCACCAGCGGCCTCCCCGGTCTGGCCCACTCCAACAGCATCCCCGCCGACTCGGGATCGTACGCGTACAGCCGCACCGCACCCTCGCCGTCGTAGCAGTACAACGCACCGGCTTCGGCGCGGTTCTCCTCGTCGGTCACCGGTATCTTCAAGACCGCCGGTTGCGTCCCACTCCACATCACCGGGGCCGCATACGAATGCGTGCCGCCTTCCATCGCAGGCCCGATGATCTCCAACTCCCAGTCGCGACAGCACTTGGCCACCACCTCCGGAAGATCCGCCAACCACCGGCGTCCACGCTCACCGAACCCGGCACGGACCACGGAATCGACATTCGGAGGCACCAACGACATCCGCCCATGATCGCACCGGGAACAGGGGGGCCGAAACACGGCGTCAAGGCGTTCGACGATCCTTCACACGATCGACATGGCAGGCTGAGCGCATGTCCGGCTACCCGATCATCAGTTTGACAACCGATTACGGTCTCGCCGACGGGTTCGTCGGCGCCTGCCACGGCGTCATCGCGCGATGGTCGCCCCAATCTCGAATCATCGACATCAGTCACGAGATCCCGGGAGGCGATATCACCCGCGGCGCCCTCGTCCTGGCCCAAACGGTGCCCTACCTCCCCACCGGAGTCCACATGGCGGTCGTCGATCCCGGCGTGGGAACCACACGTCGGCCGGTCGCAGTCGAGACCGAGAACGGCGTGTTGGTCGGCCCCGACAACGGCCTTCTACCGTGGGCGGCCGACGAGCTCGGGGGCGCCCGACGCGCCGTCACGTTGACCGAATCGCGTTTCCACCGGCACCCGGTCTCCCACACCTTCCACGGTCGCGACATATTCGCGCCTGTGGCGGCGGTCCTCGCGGCGGGCGTGGCGATCACCGATCTTGGCCAGTCGGTGGCCGTAACCGACCTTATTCGGCTGCCCGAACCCATCGCGATTCTCGACGAAGACGCACTCGTCGCCCAGGTCATGCACATCGACCGGTTCGGAAACCTGCAGCTGAGCGCCGACCGCAACATGTTGGACGATTACGGCGAAACATTCGACGTCAACGGACATCGGGCCGTTCGCGGCGACATGTTCGCCGCGGCGTCATTGAATGCACTGGTCATATTGATCGATTCGGCGGGTAAGGTCGCCGTCGCCGTGAACGGAGGTTCGGCCGCCACATATCTGGGCATCGAATGCGGAGACGTGCTGCGGCTGGAAGCCGTCAAAACCTCGTTACCTCAACGATTCCGGGTTGTTGCGACGATGCATGTCCCGCATCTCACCGACGGCGTCGGCCAATCCCCGCAACTGTTCGGTGGCCGCGGTAAGCCGGTCGGTGGGCGGCTGCCCGTCAACCTGGGTCGCATGAGCGAGGGCACTCTGCTCGGCCACCACCTCGGCGGCCGAAGCGACCATCTCCTCGTATGCCGTCACGCCGGTTTCCAGCCGTTCCACCAGTGCTCGGTGTGAACTGCCCAGGGACTCCTGGCGCGATACCGGAGAAACCTCGATCGACTTTTCCACGCTACGGATCTGCTCGGCGACATCACGCAGTGCGGCGGCCGACCCCTGGACTTCCTCGAGAACCGACGCCGCAGGGCCGGTCAGACGCGGCGCCAACTCGTCGAACGCCTGGGTCGCGGTAACAAGACGGCCAAAGGCCGGTGCAGCCGCGGACCTACGAAACCGCACCGCCTCCCGACGTTTACGGACATGGCCGGCCAGGGCATCGGCGACGCTCTGCGCCTCCAAGGAGAGAGCGGCGGTGCCGTGGACGGCAAGCATCTGCGACTCGTCCGGCAAACTCTTGGCGGCCTTGCGGTAATCAACCCAGCGGAACGTCGCGACAAGCGCGCTGGCACCAAAAAGGCCGGCCCAGATGGCGTCCGGCGCCCCGAGGCCCTGATAGGGCACCAGTACCGCCGCCATTCCTCCGTACAGGCCGGCCCAGACCGTCCAGCGGCGAGCGGACCGCAACCGACGCCGCAGGCGTTTCAACGGCTGCGGTACGCCACCGCCAGGCAGTCTAAAACTCATGGTCATTCATGGACGTCAACCGGTGGCTGCGTCCTTGTCCTTCCCCATGCTGGCCCGAATTTCATCAAGTCGTGAAACCGAGGCGGGGTCGGAGGAGCTGGACGAACTTCCCGACTCCACAGCGGCACCGGTCGACGGACCACCGAGCTTCTCGCCTTGCAGGCTTGCCCGGATCTGCTCCAGCCGGGACGAACCCGCCATGTCGACCGTGGACTTCTGCACTTCCATCATCCGGCCTTCGACCGAGTTGCTGGCCAAGTCCGCTCGTCCCATCGCGGTCGAGTAGCGGCGTTCGATCTTGTCTCGAACCTCGTCCATGTTGGGCACGTTGCCGGGGGCGGCCAGCGACGACATCGACTCCAAAGAGGAGGCAATGGTTTCCTGCATCTTCGCCTGCTCCAGCTGGCTGAGCAACTTGGTGCGCTCGGCAAGTTTCTGCTGAAGCATCATGGAGTTGTTCTCCACGGCCTGACGCGCCTGTTCGGCGGCGTTGATGGCCTGATCGTGGAGTGTCTTCAAATCTTCCATCGACTGCTCAGCCGAAACCAATTGAGCGGCGAAGGCCTGCGCGGACTGTTCGTACTCGGTGGCCTTCTTCTGGTCACCGTCCGCGTGCGCCTTCTCCGCCAAAACCAATGCCTGACGAGCCGAGGACTGGAGCTTTTCCACCTCCGACATCGTTCGCGACAGCTTCATCTCAAGCTGACGCTGGTTTCCGATGACGGCCGCTGCCTGTCCTACCAAAGTCTGGTGCTGGCGTTGTGATTCCTCGATCGCCTGCTGGATTTGGATCTTGGGATCGGCATGCTCGTCGATCTTGGCGCCGAACAGGGCCATCAAATACTTCCAACCCTTGACGAAGGGATTGGCCATCTCGCGATCCTTCCAGTGTTTGCGGCGTTGGTCTCCGAGTTTAAGGTGTCGGTCCCAGCCTTGCCTAGTCGCCGCTATCCGTCGAACATAAATGCATCTATCAGGCCGCTACGCCGGCCTTTGTCGTATCACGGCCCGAACGTCGAGCCCTCGCTTCGGCCAGGGAGACCGGAACGGCCACCCGCTCGGCCCGTGCCGGCGCCGACTTCTCCGCAACGTCGCGGTGGTCCTCCAACCGAGAGACCGCCGGCAACAACGTCACCGGTGACAATCCGACGCTCGCCGCCAGCTGACGTTCCTCACGAGCAACCTCGCTGGTCACGTCACCCAGTACGTCGGACAAAGACAGATCCAACGCCCCGCAAATCGACGCAAGCAATTCGCTGGACGCCTCCTTCTGTCCGCGCTCAATCTCCGACAGATACCCAAGGCTGACGTTGGCCGACGCCGAGACATCACGCAGCGTCCGCTGCTGCTGGCGCCTACGGGCACGCAGCGTCTGGCCTATGATCCGACGCAGAAGCACCATGGCTTTCTCCTGTCTCGTTGGCAACGCCCAACGTCACGTCAACGGTTCCGGGCACAATCATTGTCAACGGGGATAAGCCCCAGATTACTCCGTGGTGAGCCGATCAATCCGATTCGGTCGCACTCGAGGCATGCAGGAGACCGTCTAGCAGGTACAACACCCGTTCAACGGAGGCCGCGTGCACGTGCTCACGGTCACCGCTGAATCGATAGCGTCGCGCAACCTCGTCGTCGGGGCCGCTGACCGCCAGCCACACCACCCCTGGAGACTGCCCACCGTGCGATTCGGGCCCGGCCACTCCCGTCGTGCCGATGCCCCAGTCGGTTCCGCAGCGGCGCCGAACACCTTCGGCGAGCGCACGGGCAACCTCGCCCGACACCACGCCGTGGGCATCGATCACCTCCCCCGGCACCCCGACAAGCTCCTTCTTGAGCTCCACGGAGTAAGCCACGATCCCGCCGCGGAAAACCGACGACGAGCCCGGCACGGTAACCAAGGCTGCGGATACCAGACCACCGGTCAACGATTCGGCAACCGAAACCGTCTGACCACGAGCGGTCAACTCGTCCACCACCCGCTTGGCCGGGGTCACGGAAGGACTGGGTGTGTGTGTCATCGTCACCTCCGGGAAGCGCCTCTGCGCAGCGAGATTACCTGAAATACATACTCACCACCGGTGGCCACCGTCGCGATCACGGCAGCCCCCATCACCCACGGCCCCACCATGGCCAACGGCTCGGGGAACGGACACAAGTACCAGAAAATACCGATGGTCTGCAAGACGGTCTTGATCTTGCCGCCGTGGCTGGCCGCGATGATGCCGTAGCGAATCACCCAGAACCGCAGTAGCGTGATCCCGAGCTCCCGCACCAGGATCACGGCCGTCACCCACCATGACAGTTCATTCCACAGGGACAGCAGTATCAGGGCCGTGCCGATCAGAAGCTTGTCGGCTATCGGGTCGGCGATCTTCCCGAACGCGGTGATGAGACCGTGCCGTCGTGCGAGCCAACCGTCGACGAAATCGGTCGCCGACGCCAGCACGAAGATCCCGGCCGCGGCGACCATCCAACCGGACAACACGAACCCGGATTCGACGGTGACCCAGACGAACGCCGGGATCAACGCCAACCTCGCCAACGTCAGCGCATTGGCGACGTTGTACACCGATGGAGTCGGCAACTGCTCCGCCGATACCTCGTTGTGCACGGGTCAGCGCTCTTCAACCGCGATGACCTCGGCCACCAGGTCAACGCCGACGGTGTCAACGACCTTTGCGGTAACCAGATCCCCGGGACGCAGGTCGTCGACGTCCCCGATCAACGCGGTGCTTCCATCGACTTCGGGCGCCTGGTGGGCGGCGCGACCGTCGACTCCGTCGTCGTCCACGGCGTCGATCAGCACCGACACCGTTTCCCCGATACGGTCGACGGCCCGTTGATCACACAGCTCGGCGGCAAGACCGCTGAAGTGTTCGTATCGCTCGGCGATGACGTCGGGGTCGACGTGGCCGTCCAGGTCCACACCCTCGGTGCCTTCCTCGTCCGAGTAGGCGAACACGCCGATCGCGTCCAATCGCGCATGGGACAGGAACCGTTCCAGCTCGGCGACATCGGCTTCGGTCTCACCGGGGAAGCCCACGATGACGTTCGTTCGGGCGCCCGCCTCCGGCGACAGGCCGCGGATGGTGGACAGAAGATCCAAGAAGCCCTCCGTCGACCCGAAACGCCGCATGCGGCGAAGCAGATCACGACTCGAGTGCTGGAACGACAGGTCGAAATAGGGCGCGACGTTCTCCGTGGCGGCGATCGTTTCGATCAGCGACGGCCTCAGCTCAGCCGGTTGGAGATAGGACAGCCTGACGCGATCGATGCCGGGAACGCGCGCCAGGTCCACGATGAGGGAGTCCAACAGTGACTGGTCACCGAGATCCTTGCCGTACGACGTCGTGTTCTCACTCACGAGAGTGATCTCACGGACGCCCTCCGTCGCCAGCCACCGAACCTCGGCGAGGACGTCGGCGGGCTGCCGAGACACGAACGCGCCTCGGAACGTCGGGATGGCGCAGAACGCGCATCGGCGGTCACAGCCGCTGGCGATCTTGACATTGGCGACCGGGCCGTCGGTCAGTCGGCGTCGCATCACCGACAAATGCGCCGGCAACGCCGTGTCGGGCGTGTCCGAGGCGTGCCCGGGTATGGCACCGGGATCGGTGTGTCGCTCTACGGGGCTCAGCGGGAGCAGTTTTCGTCGATCCTGCGGAGTATGGGACTCGATCTTCTCGCCACGGGCGATGGCGTCGAGGCGCGCGGCGATGTCGGGATAGTGGTCGAAACCGAGGACCGCGTCGGCCTCGGGGAGACTGTCGGCCAGCTCCTTGCCGTATCGTTCCGCCATGCAGCCGGCGGCGACGACTTTTGCCCCGGTATCGGACGCGGCCAACAGAGTGTCGATCGAATCCTGTTTGGCCGTTTCAATGAACCCGCAGGTGTTCACCATGACGACATCGGCGGATTCACCGTCGTCGGTCACTTCCCAGCCGCCCGCGGAGAGCCGGGCGGCCAGCTCTTCGGAATCGACCTCGTTTCGGGCGCAACCCAACGTCAGCATCGCTACACGGCGATGGGGCGGCGACGACGACTCATCAGACACAACTAGAGCGTACCCATCGCCGATCCGTCGCCAACAGGTCGTCACCCGACCGAGTGGTGACACGCCTGGGATGCAATGTTTTTATGCGTAAATTGTGGCGTGCTCATGACATCGGTCGCGACCGCCACCGCCGTGCTCGTCCTTGCCGCAGGCGTCGATGTTTACCGGAAAACCCTTCCTCGACGCTCACACGGAGGGGTTCTTCGCCTCCGTGTCCGGCGATTCCGGCCGCCACATTTTCACCTCGCTGGTGAGTTCGTCTCGCAGGAGCGCGAAACCGTCGACATCGCCGCACCATGCGGAACCGACGGCCCACCCGACTCTTGACCTTCACGGACTCACCGACTCCAACGTCGCGAGCTTGCGTGTCGACAGGTGATCGACCCGGATAGGTGGTTCGCCTACGACGACGGGTGCCTCCTCAAGCCGGGTTCGTTGAGAAGCAACATCGGTGATCGGTTGTGCGAGGCGTGGTCCAACCTGGAATTCGACACGGTGACGAGCGTCTCCATTCGGCGCGCTTCGGTTGCCTTTCGAAGCCGCGGCGACAAAGAGCGGCCCCTCCGGTTAGCCATCGCCACGAAGGTCGACCAGGACCGACTCAAGCTCGTCGGGCTTGACCAGGACCTCGCGAGCCTTGGTCCCCTCACTGGGCCCCACAATCCCTCGGCTCTCCATCAAATCCATCAGCCGCCCCGCCTTGGCGAAGCCAACGCGCAACTTACGCTGCAACATCGACGTCGATCCAAACTGACTGGTGACCACCTGTTCGACGGCTTGCAACAACACATCGAGGTCGTCGCCGATGTCCTCGTCGATCTTCTTCTTATTCTCGGTGGCCACGGTCAGCACATCGGCGGCGAACTCGGGTTCGCGTTGTTCCTTGGTGAACTCCACAATCCGTTCGATCTCGGAGTCGGAAACCCAACCACCCTGAATGCGCTGCGGCTTACTGGCCCCCATGGGGAGGAACAAGCCGTCACCGCGACCGATCAACTTCTCCGCACCCGGTTGGTCGATGATGACGCGGGAATCGGCCAGAGACGAGGTCGAAAAAGCCAGCCGCGACGGAACATTGGCTTTGATCAAGCCGGTGACGACGTCCACGGACGGGCGCTGCGTCGCGAGAACCAGGTGGATACCGGCCGCTCGGGCCAACTGGGTGATACGTACGACCGCGTCCTCCACGTCACGCGGAGCGACCATCATGAGGTCGGCGAGTTCGTCGACGACAACCAACAGATACGGGTACGGCCGGTACTCCCGTTCCGAGCCCGGCGGTGGCTTGATCTTGCCGGAACGGACCTTGCGGTTGAAGTCGTCTATGTGACGGACCCCGGAGGCCGCGAGGTCCTCGTATCGCATGTCCATCTCCTTGACGACCCATTGGAGCGCGTCGGAGGCCTTTTTCGGATTCGTCACGATCGGGTTGACGAGGTGCGGAACGCCCTCGTACACGGTGAGCTCGACTCGTTTGGGGTCGATCAGGAGCATGCGGACGTCGTCGGGTGTCGCCCTGGCCAGGATGGACACCAGCAACGTGTTGATACAGCTGGACTTTCCGGAACCGGTCGCACCGGCGATGAGCAGGTGCGGCATCTTCGCGAGGTTGGCCACCACAAAGCCGCCCTCGATGTCCTTACCGAGGCCGATCACCATGGGGTGAGCGTCCCCCGTGGCTTCGCGCGAACGGAGAACGTCGCCCAACGCGACGTCCTCGCGGTCGGTGTTGGGTATCTCCACGCCGACAGCGCTCTTGCCGGGGATCGGGCTCAAAATGCGTACGTCGGGGCTTTTGACCGCGTAGGCGATGTTGCGCGACAGCTGCGTGATCCGTTCCACCTTCACCGCGGGCCCGAGCTCGACCTCGTAACGGGTAACCGTCGGCCCCCGAGTGAACCCGGTAACGGCGGCATCCACATTGAACTGTTCGAATACCTCCTGCAACGCCGCGATGACCACGTCGTTGGCCTTGCTGCGCTTCTTCGCCACGGCACCCGCACCCAACAGGTCCGGCGGCGGCAAGCGATAGTCACCGCTGTCGGGAAGCATCGGTTGACGGGCCTTTTTAGGGGGAGGAGAGTGTGGCGGAGGCTCACGCCTCCGATCCGGAACGTCTTCGGGTTTCAACCGTGGAATCGGAGTGGTCGCACGGTGAACCGGGGCCGCCGACTCCTGTTCGTCGTCGCTCTCTTCGGAGACCATCGCCGCCTGCCGACGCCGGGAGGGGCGGCGGCGTTTCACCGGCTCCTCCTCGACCTCGTCGTCGAGGTCGTCGGAGACCGGCCCGCGGGTACGTCCCGTTGCCAGCTGCCACAGGTCGCCCAGGCGTTCCGGAACCTTGTTCACGGGCGTCGCGGTCACGACCAGCACACCGAACACGGCGACCAGCGCCAGCATCGGCGCGGCAACCCACGCCGACACCGCCATCTCCAACGTCCCGCCGAAGAACCGCCCCACCTGGCCGCCGGCCCCCATGACGGCGTCGGTATCGGTGGGAAGGCCGTTACCCAGGTGCAAAGCCCCCACGGCTCCCAGAAGCAGCGCCGTCCAACCGACCACGGCTCGTCCGTGAGCCTCTTCGCTCCTCGGGGTTCGCATCATGCGTATGGCGCTCACCCCCAAAAGGAAAGGCAACGCAAGAGCGGCCACGCCGATCAACCAGCGCAGACCATACGACGCGTACTCCCCGACGGGGCCACCGGAATCAAACCACAGGGATACCGCGAGCAGGATGGCCGCGGCGAGAACCGCCAGGGCCTGGCCGTCACGCCGGTGCGCCGAGTCGAGCTCTCGTGCCGACGCGGCTTCCTTTCCGATGCTTCTGGCGACCCAACCGCACGATCGTGCGATACCGGTCCACAGTCCTCGTAGCACCATGCCCGAGGCTTCGACGGGTCCGGGTATACCGCCGGACGTGCGGCGTGATGTCGCCTTCTTCGCTTTTCCACGGCCCCGTGAAGCGGCGGCACCGCGAGCGGCCGTGGTGCGTTTGCGCGCCGGGGCGGTACGTTTGCGCGCGGTCTTCTTCGTCGCCGGGTTTCGGCCAGCCATGCCCATACCGTACCGGCGGATCACCACGACCGACGCGCACAGGCCTGCCGGGCGTGGCCGGTGCACTCACATCGGGGGATACGAACCGGTCGCCTCTACACGAGAACATTCTGTTGCCAATGGACCGCCGGGGCGAACGGGCGGACGGTTCACCGCCTCGTCATCGGTGAAGTTGGACAGATACAACAGATACCGCAAGGTGCGGCGTCGACGAGCGCGCCGCCGGCGATCGATCCCGGTCATGCCGGTTACAACCGGATCACCGGGTACGCGGTGACGGCCGTTCACTTCATGTGGTGCGACCGAAGGAGACGCCAGAGCCGTCGACGTCGGGCACGCCGCTTCGCCGCTTGGTCGTCGACGAGGCCCCAGGGCCGGAGACGGCCGTCGGCCGGCCCGCACATGGCGAACCGGCCGACGGGGTTGTATCCGCTGTCTACTGGTAGCTCACCCGGTCTGCGGCCGGCGCCGTCACGGGACTGCTCTCTGTGGTGTTTTCGAGGAGCCAGTTCTTGAACGCGTCGATGTCGAGCGGACCGTACAGCTCGTTCTCGCCTTCGGCGAAGACCTCGAAACCGTCACCGCCTTCCGACAGGAACGAGTTGATCGTGACGCGGTAGGTGGCTGCCATGTCCAGGGCCTCACCGTTCAGCATCACGGTGTCGACCAGGATCTTGTCGGCGCCCTCGGCGGACTCGTCAACGGTGTAGGTGAATCCCTCGGATGGCTGCAACATCAGGTTCGTCTCGGCGTTGGCGCCGCTGAACTGCTGCTGCAGGGCCGTGACGATCTGTTCACCGGTCAGGTCGACGGTCACCAGATAGTTGTTGAACGGTTGGACGGTAAACGCATCGGCGTAACTGACCACACCGTCGCCTTCGGAACCGGATTCGGCGTAAGTGAGATCGGCTCGAATACCGCCGGGGTTCATGAAGGCGATCTGGGCGCCACCGGCGTCCGCATCGGCCGTGGCCCACAACTGCATGTCGGCGACCAGGTCCCCCAGGGGCGACTCGACGTTTCTCGTCTCACCCATCAGGATGTCCTCGGCGAGATAACCGATCTTCTCGTTGGCGATCGGTTCCACCAACTCCCCGAAGGTCTCGATGAGTTCGGTCTGGTCGGCGTCCGGTGTCACGTCGCGGGTCACGATGCGGTTCGCGGCGGTCACGCTGGTGCGCACGATGTCGCCACTGGCTTCGTCGTATCCGAGGTTGATCTCGGTGAACAGGCGACCGAAGGAGGATCCCGACGTCACCATACGCGGCTGCCCGGCGGGGTCGTCGATCGTGCAGGTGTACGCCTCGTGGGTGTGACCGGTGACGACGAGGTCGATCTCGGCATCGAGGTTCTCGGCGATGTCGACGATCGGACCGGAGATTCCGTCACCGGGTCCGGGCGAGTCGCAGTCGTAGTTGACGGCGCCATCGGCCGGCAGGCCACCCTCGTGCAGCAGGACAACGATGGACTTGACGCCCACGGCCTGAAGCAGCTTCGCGTAGAAGTTGGCGGTCTCGACCTCGTCCTTGAACTCGAGGTCCTTGATGCCCTCCTTGCTGACGATGTTTCCGGTGCCCTCCAGTGTCATGCCGATGAAGCCGACACGGGCATCCTCAAAGTCCTTGACCCACACCGGGGGCAGTTCGGGCAGTCCGGTGTGCTTATTCACCACGTTGGCACCGAGGAACGGAAAGTCGGCTCCGCCGTAGGGCTGATCGGGGTCCACACAGCCGTCGTCGGGGTGGCAGCCACCCTCCTGGATGCGGTGAAGTTCCTCGATGCCTTCATCGAATTCGTGGTTACCGACGGAGCTGACGTCCAGCCCCATCGCGTCCAACGATTCGATGGTCGGCTCGTCGTGGAAGGCGGCGGACAGGAACGGGCTGCCGCCGATCAGGTCACCGGCGGCGACGGTGACGGTGTTGTCATGGCCCTCGCGGGCCTGGGCCAGGTGCGTGGCCAGGTACTCCGCGCCACCGGCTTCGACCTCGACCTCTTCACCGTTTTCATCGATGTAGGTGACGGAACCGCTCGAGCCTTCGGGTGGCTCCAGGTTACCGTGGAAGTCGTTGATGGCGAGCATTTGAATGTCGATGATGGATTCGGATTCGGCCAATGCCGTCGGTACGGTCGCGACGGCCACGCCGATCGCGACCGTTGCCGCGGCACCGGCGCCGATAAGGCGCTTGGTCCGCCTGGACATACAGAATCTCCCTGGGTTGTCTGGGTGTTCGGGCGGTGAACGATGGCACCTGTTCCCGAACGAGCACGACCGGACCTGCCGGAGGCACTCCACAAGGGGCAACGAGCCGCAGACACACGTTGCATCGCACGATTACGCAGCCGGGCGATAACGATAACTTTCGATACATCATCGGTGAACAGCGGCACGCTCTGCCCTGGGGTAGCAAAGCAGAGTTCGACATCCTATGGGTTACCGCAGGGTAACGAAAGAGCCTCACCTGCGGTGACGTCCTGCATCCCCTCACGACTAGGCTGACGCAGCATGAGACGAACCATTTTGGTCACCGGTGCAACGCGAGGCGTCGGCAGGACATTGACCGAGAGCCTGATCGCCGATGGTGAAGACGTCATCGCCCACGGTCGGGATCACAAGGCGCTGGCCGAACTCGGCTGCCGGACCGTGGTCGCCGACCTGTCCGAACCGGAGAGTCTGGCCGATGCCGTAGCCGGGATCGACCACCTCGACGTACTCGTGCACAACGCCGGCATCGCGCAAGCCGGCCCCGTGGCCGAACTGGACCTGGCGACCTGGCAACAACACATGACGGTCAACGTCGTCGCACCGGCCGAACTGACCCGTCTGCTTCTCCCCGCGCTACGGGCGGCTTCCGGCCACGTCGTATTCGTCAATTCCGGTGTCGGCTTGTCCGCCGGTCCACTCTGGTCGGCTTACGGAGGAAGCAAACATGCCCTGAAGGCGCTGGCCGACGCCCTACGGGCCGAGGAACAGGCCAACGGAGTCCGCGTGACAACGGTGTATCCCGGTCAGGTGGCCACCGACATGCAGCGGGAACTGCGTGAGGCGATGGGGGCGCCGTATGACCCGGAACGCGCCATGAGCGCCGTCACCGCCGCCGCGTCGATTCGGTACGCCATGGACGTCCCCGCTCAAGCCAGTGTCCACGATCTGCGCATAGCGCCCAGCAACCCGATCCCGCATGCGAGCAGCATGCGATGAACCGGCTGACCGATGGGAATCGGGTCATCCGCTCGCCCCCGATTCGACCTCGGCGAGAGACATGCACCGCTGCGGCCATCCGTGTCGCCCGCAACGGCCGGTGTAACCGCGCGGTCGGCCACACCGCAGGACACGAAAGGGTCCCGTAGGCGCATGCCGCCTGCGGGACCCTTCGACAAGGTGACATCACGCGAACACCGCGACGAACGCCGGCGGGTTCAGCGACGGTGTCTTAAAACCTCAACCACGTGCGGGACGATCATCGGCCGACGTCGATAGGTTTCGTTGACCCACTTGCCCACGGTGCGACGTACCAACTGCTGCAGCTGATTCGGATCCGACACTCCGTCGGCGGCAGCCCTGTCCAGCGCATCCGTGATGAGCGGAAGCACGTCGTT
>DXGR01000058.1 GCA_019113825.1 Candidatus Stackebrandtia excrementipullorum
GGGGCCGAACGCCACGCCGCGCACGTGCCCGTCCTCGTGCGACAGGGTGTCGATGTACTCCCGGGTGTGAGCGTTCCACAACCAAACGCCCCGGGTTTCCACTGTGCCTTCGGTATTTCCGCCGGAGGCCAACAGGCCCGCGTCCGGGCTGTAGGCAATGTTCGCGCTGTCACCTTCGACATCGAGCGTTTTCCGTTCCCAACCGTCGAGGTTCCACAGATTTATCGACGTGTCGGAACCCGACCCCCCACCGGCGGCCAACGTTGAACCGTCCGGGCTGAACACAACCGTCCCGACGACCGGGCCCGAATAGTCCAGTACCGCGACCTCCCCCCATACCGAGGTGTCCCACACCATGACCTGCTGCTCGAAGTCGAAGTCACCGACCGGGCGGCCTTGCCATCCGGCCGCCAACCGGGTCCCATCGGAGTTGAACGCCAAACTGTGCGCACCGCCGTCGATCGCCAAGGCCTGGGCGACCTCGCTATTCGCGATATCCCACAGCACGACCTGCTCGTCGTCGTCATAGGCCAACCGGGAACCCCCGGGGCTGATCGCCACGGCACGGACATCATTGTGGAATTCACATGTCATGTTCCCGGTCTCGACCTGCCACACGAAGGCGCTTCCGGCTCCGCAGCCGGTCAAGCGCGCTCCGTCGGCGTTGAAGGCGAGCCGCTCGCACCGCCCCACGTGCGGCAGGACTCTGACCGACGAACCGGACATACTCACCAGCTCCACGGCGCCGTCGACGGCGATGGCCACGGTGTCGTTGTCCGGGCTGAAGGCGACCGCACCGACATCGACCAACCCGTCGACGAAAACCTCCGGCCGCCACGTCGGCTCCGGAGAGGTCGGCCCATCGGGGTCGGCTGTCGCCTCATCGCCGCTGAGCGCGAGGGCGACCGGGACGGCAGCCAGCGCCAGTCCCACAAGACCACCGGTCAAGACGGTGCGGCGGCTGAGACGCGAACGGCGTTGCTCGGCCTCGGGTTCGGACGTCGGAAGCTCGTGCGCGGCGACCGCTTCCTTGGCCGACGTCGCGGTGTCTTCTTCCGAAGCGACCGATGTGACCGCGTCGGCGACATCCTCTCCCGACGTGCTCGCCGAAGCGACACCGGCGGGAACATGCGCGCCTGCCACGGACGCGGGCGCCGCGTTCATCTCCTCCCCCGTCAGCAGCGCTCCCTGAGCAACGACCTGTTCCAGCTGATCGACAACGACCGGCGCCACCCCGAGCGCACGGTGAAGAGAAGTGGCGACCAGCGGCATGCGGCTGGCGCCACCGACGAGGAACACGCCGGCGAGGTCTTTCGGCTCGACGGCGGCGTCGGCGATGACCTTGTGAACGACATCGACCGACCGCGCCACGAGTGGCAGCGCCAACTCCTCGAGTTCGGTGCGTGTGAGGTGAACATCGCGGTCGAGGACGGGGATGTACAGGTCGGCGGTGGTGTGACGTGTGAGCCGTTCCTTGGCCAGGCGAACGTCTTCGACGAACCCGTGCCGACCGCGTCGTTCCGCGGGGGTTTGAGGCGCAGACAACCACGCCCAGTCGTCGACGGTTCCCATACGTGACTTCAGGTGCATCGTGACAGCCGCATCGATGTCGGTACCGCCGAGATGATCGAGACCGTCGAGAGCCGTCACGGTGAATCCGTTGTGGTCTCGGGTCACGACGGTGGCGTCGAAGGTTCCGCCACCGAAGTCGTAGACCACGATGGAACTGCCGACGGGCACCCGGTGATCCAGGTGTTCGACGAAGTAGGTGGCGGCGGCGACCGGTTCGGGTACGAGCCGTACATTGTCGAACCCCGCGCGTTCGCAGGCTTCTCGGAGCACGGACCTGCGAGTGGCACCCCAGGTGGCGGGATGTGTCATGACGACGTGATCGGCCGCCGCCCCCAAGACCTGAGTACCTTCACGCCCGACACGGTCGAGCACGACCGTGAACAGGTCGATCACGGAGTATTCGCGCTCGCCCAGCAGTACGGTGCCGTCGTCGACGCGGTGTTTGGGGTGGGGTTCCATTCTGGCCGGTGCCGTGCGTGCCGAATGGAGAGCATCCCTTCCGGTCAGGAGGTCACCATCGTCGCCGGCGAACACCGCGGACGGCAGCAGCGGGGACGAGTCGAACAACAGTGACTCGGTTCTGCCGTCCGCCCGGCGCACAACGGCGACGGTATGCGATGTACCGAAGTCGATTCCAAGATGAGCGGGCGAAGGCATTTCCCCATGCTAATGGGTGGCATCATCTCACTCCCTGCCCACGCAACCCCGGTTCGGCGAAGCGTTGGGGGCGTTACGCTCGAGACACGTCAACACCTTTTCGAGCTCGGCCGCCGCGCTGATGAGGCAGCGTGACCGTCGGCGCAGATCCGTCTCGCGGTGCGCCAAGGCGTCGAGAATCTCGTCGCGGTCGGTGTGCTCCAGCTGAGGCATCAGGAGACGCAGCCGCGCCACCCGGTATCCGGCTTGGCGCAGTTGGTGCACGACCCGTGCGTCGCGTACATGCCGGGGTGTGTAGCGCCGGACCCCGCTGACGGTTCGCTCCGGCGCCAGTAGGCCCTCCGCCTCCCAGTGACGCAGTGTCGACGGCCGCACGTCGAGTGCCCGAGCCAGTTCGGTGATACTCATCGAATCGGCGGGGCGAACATCGTCAACGGGTTCCTCGACGATCGCGGCGGTCGCCCGTTGAGCCATACGCAGGTCGCGCCGGGCACGGTGCAGTCCGGCGTGCGCCGCATCGACCAGATCGGGAATGTCGGCGACATCGGCCCGCATGAGTCGTTTCGCGTCGACCGGTCCGATCGCGGCGGCGAACGCACGGTAAGCGAGAGTCGCATGCACGTGGACGTCGTCGTAGACGCGGTAACCCGTCGGCGTTCGAGACACCGGCGGCAAGACACCGTCGTCCTCGAGGTCACGGATCTGCTGCACGGAATATCCGGCGCGGCGTGCCACGTCGACGGTGCGCCACTTGCGGCTTTTCCTCGCCATCACTGCGCCGATTGCTTGAAAGTCTCCATAAGGACTTGAGGATGACACTGGAAGACATGGACGACATCATCACTTTCGTCTCCCGTCTGGAGAACGCCCTGGTTCTGCGTCCCCAAGCAGGCGACGGTTCACCGTCGATCGCCTGGGACGACGTGTTCTTCTACTATTCGACCGATGGACGACCGCCGCGGACGCAACCGTTCGCCACAATCGTGACCAAGAACTACCCCGACGACGCGCGATCGCGCCTGGACCGGCCGGGAGCGTTTCGCCTCAACATCGCCGTAGGTCGGGCCGTGTTCACGCATGTGCTGGGATTCGAGCCGCAACAGATCGAAGACCGCGACATCGACTACGCCGCCCGTGACGTGCTCATGCCGCACCCGCTGTACGGGAGCGCGGGATGGCTGGCGGTGGTCAACCCGTCCACGACCGCGCCGGAAACCCTTCTGGAGACGGCTTACCACCGTCAACGTGCACGGTTGACCGGTAGAACCTGAGCCGCCTGTGTACCCGGTCGTCGTGGCCTGCCCCGGCGGTGTGGCATCACCGCGGTCCGACAACCACCACGGCGAAGACTGCCCTTACACCTGCAACCAGAGCTGCTCGATGAAGGCGTCGACCTCGGCGATCGCGTAACCACCGAACAGTCGGGTGGGGAAATCGAAGTTTCTCCGACCGGGAGGAAAGGGCGAAAGGCCCTGTTCAAGCCGATCCTCGACCTGGTCGAGGAATTCGTCGATGTGGTCCTCGTCGTAGCCTCGTCCGAACCGGACCGGAGTGAACGCCTTGAACCTGATGTCCTCAGCGGTCAACGGTATGTGTTTGTGGTGCGTCATCGCCGACAATCATAACGATGACGCACCACAAGGGGGCCGTCACGACCCGTTCAGATAGCTGTCGTCGACATAATCGGCGGGGTCGAACCCGCTGATGTCGGCACCGGAGACGGCGGCGCTGATCTCGGCGATGTTGGTCAACCCCTCCGGGGCGACCGACAGGTCGGGCGAAAAGATCTCGTTGTTGAAGATGAACTCGTACCCGGCTCGAGCCGCGTCCTCTTCGACTCCGGCGTACTCCTGGAGCACCCGGATCGCTTCGTCGGCGTTCGCCGGGTCGGCGAAGAACCGCGCGGCGTCGGCGAGTCCCTGCGTGAAGCCTTCCGCGGCCTCGGGGTTTTCCTCGGCCCACGGCCCGTTCACGATCGACGGCGTTTCGAGCCAGTAGTCGTCGTACCAGCCGAGCATGTTGGCTCCGGCGTCCTCGGCCAACGAGTCGAACGGCGGGATCAGCAACGCGCCCTGGACCTGTCCGTTCTCCATGGCGACGACGCGGTCGCTGGAGTTGGCGATCGCCACCGGCGTCAAATCGTTCGTGTCGACGCCGGCCTCCTGCAACATGTAGAGCATCAGCTCGTATGTGCCGCCCTCGGTGGCGCCCGCCGTCACCTCGGTACCCGCCAGGTCCGCAACGTCTTCGACGCCGGGTGCGCCGTACAACCGCAGGGCCGGTTTTTGAATCAACGCGCCGGTGATCGATATGTCGGCGCCCTCGTCGACGGCCTTGATCACGTTGTCGCCCAGGGCGATTCCGGCGTCAGCCGAGCCCGAGGCGACGGCCTGCACCAACGCGCCGGAGTTCTGGACCTGGATGTTTTCGATCGTGACGTCGTGGTCGTCGTAGAAACCCTGGTCCTCGGCGATGGCGTGCAGCCATTGCAGCGAACCCGGGCCCAGTACCGCGACGCTCACGGTGTTGCCACCGTCATCGCTTTCGGTACCGCCGCCGCAGGCCGCCAGTGGAAGGCTGACGGCGACGGCGAGAGCCGCGGTCGTCAACAGTTTTCTTCGTGTCGCCATGAATGACTCCTCAATGTAGACGGTTGGTCACAGCGGTTACAGTCCGAGGCTTCCGCGCACCTCGTCCTCGATCAGCGACCAGATGTGGTCGACGATATGTCCGAATTCGGGCGTACGTTTCAAGGACAGATCACGAGGACGTTCGAAGTCGACCTCGACGATCTCGCGCACTGTCCCCGGCCGCGCCGACAACACCACGACCCGGTCGGCCAGGTAGACGGCCTCGTCGATCTGGTGCGTAATGAAGACGACCGTCTTGCGGTCGGACGACCAGATGCGCAGCAACTCCGCCGACATGATTTCGCGGGTCTGCGCGTCCAACGCCGCGAACGGCTCGTCCAGCAACAACACCTGCGGATCGACGGCCAGTGCCCGCGCGATGTTGACCCGCTGCCGCATACCACCGGACAACTGCCGGGGATACTGCCTGGCGAAGTCGGCCAACCCGACCCGTTCCAGCTGCACGGCCGCCAACTGACGGGCCTTGGAGCGTTTCATACCGCCCAGCACCAGCCCGTAGGCGACGTTGTCGATCACCGTCGACCACGGCATCAGGTTGTCGGTCTGAAACACCATCGCGCGGTCGGGGCTGGGGCCGGACACCGTCTCCCCGCCCGCGGTGATCGTGCCGGAGCTGGGCTCCAACATTCCGTCGATCAACCGCAGCAGAGTGGACTTGCCCGAGCCCGAAGCACCCACCACGCATACGAACTCGCCGGGCGACACCGTCAGGTCGACACCCTCCAACGCCACGACGGGGTCGCGCCGCGGTGGTGTGAACGTCAACCCGACATCGCTGACAACGATGCTTCCGGGTGCGGTCTGGGTCGTCGCCATCAGTCCTCCTTCCACGGCGCGAGCCGCTTTTCCAGTGCCGTCAAACCGATGGAGGCGATCAGCCCGATGACACCGAGAACGACGACGTATCCCAGCAGGCGCGCCGTCTGGTACGACTGAGCCGCGGCCGCAATGGCGAAACCGAACCCGGCGATCGCGCCGAAAAACTCGGCGACGATGACGCCCACCAGCGCTCGTGCGAACGCCACACGAATCCCGGAGACGATGAACGGCACCGAGTGCGGCAACGTCACCGTGCGCAGGACCTGCAACCGTCCGGCCCCGTATGAACGAGCGGTTTCGATCAACGCCGGTTCGGCACTACGCAGGCCGGCGTCGGTGTTGGTGATGATCGGGAAGATCGCCATAAGGACGACGACCGCGACCTTGCTGGCGACACCAAAACCCAGACCTGCGGTGAACAGCGGAGCCAACGCCACGATCGGCAGCGAATACATGGCCGTAAGAATCGGGTCCATGGTTTGGCGAACCGGTTTGCTGCCGGCCAGGATCGCACCGATGACAAAACCACCGCCAACGGCAACGGGAAACGCGATCGCCAGTTCAAGCAGGGTGGTCCCGAAATGGCGTGCGAACTCGCCCGAGGCGATTTCGTTGTACAGCGCTACAGCGACCTCGTCGACCGGAACAACCAGGAGACGGTTGTCGATCAGGTACTCCGCCGACAGCTGCCACACCACGAGAAACAGTGACAGTGACAGCGCTAGACGAGTAATCGATGCACCGCGCGTGGCACCACCGAGCCAACTCAGTGGTGCCGCGCGGCGCGATGTCGTTGCCATAAGCGCACCGTCCGGCGGCTTTGCGTTCCCGTACCGGGTTCGCCGATGACCTTGCCGTCGGCGAAAACGGTCTTTCCGGCGATCAGGGTCCGCACCGGCAGGCCGGTGTAGGTTTCGCCCGCGTACGGCGTGTAGCCGATCTTGCTCAAGACCTCTTCGTCGGTGACCGTGGTGGTCCGTTCCGTATCGACCAGCACCAGGTCTGCGTCGGCACCGACCGCGATCTCGCCCTTACCGGCGAAGCCAAACGCCCGAGCCGGGACCGTGGAGCACAGCTCGACGACACGTTCGAGGCTCAGCTTGCCCCGGTGGGCGGCGTCGAGCATCATGCGGGCGTAGAACTGGGTTGACGGTGTACCGGTGTGGGCCTTCCATCCGTCTTCCCAACCCACTTCTTTTTCTTCGCGCGTGTGAGGCGCGTGGTCGGTCGAGATCAGGTCGATCGTGCCGTCGCGCAGTCCCTCCCACAGGTACGGGTCGTTCGATTCGGGCACCCAGTACGACAAGGCGTACGACCCGAGCCGTTCGATGTTCTCCCACTTGTGCCCCAGGAACAGCGCCCAGGGGTTGATCTCCGCGGTCACGTGCTGTCCGGCGGCCTTGGCCTGGCGGATCAACTCCACCGATCCGGCAGTTTGAACGTGCAGCAGGTGAAGGTGAACACCGGTGGCCTTCTGCAACCTGAGCAGGGTCGCGATGGCGGTTTCCCAGATGAGCCCGTCGTGAGCGGCGTACGCGCGTGCGTATGCCTGCGCGTCACGTTCGCCGCGATCCCAGTACTCCTGTTCGATCTGGTCCATGAGCGCCTGGTCGTGCGGATGGACCATGAGAGGAACACCCGCCTCGGCGCAGGTTTCCATGATGGCCAACAGTTTGCCGTGATCGTGGACGCCGATGCCGGGCATGTGCGGATAGTCGCGGCCGGTGTCGACCACCATGAAGACCTTGAACGCGACCACTCCCATTTTGGCCAGTTCGGGTATCTGGTCCACCTTGGTGCCGGCGGGGTTGACGTTCCAGTTCACGATCGCCGACCGCTCGTACAGCTTGAACATGTCGGCCAGGACGTCGGGCGTGTTCGGTGGTGGGTACACGTTGGGCATCGCCACCGTCGTCGTCACTCCCCCCGCTGCGCACGCCGCCGTGGCCGACCGGATGTCCTCTTTATGAGTGAACCCCGGTTCGCGGTGGTGTGAGTGCACATCGACGAATCCGGGCAGCAGGGTCAGCCCCGACGCGTCGATGGTTTCGCCCGCCTCGCCGGCTTCCCCGGTCTGCGCCAGAGTCGCAATCTTTCCGTCCCGGATACCGACATCGGCGGCCACGATCCCGCCGGGCGTTACCACCCGTGCTCCCGTAATCACCGTATCGATCGTCATATTCGACTCCTTCTCGTGGATTGCCTGATGCGTTTGGCCTGGTAACAGCGACACTATTAATTCAACATAGCGAATGTGTTACAACTGGCCTTATGAGTGATTCGATTGACGTATCAGGTGATGTCACATTCCGAGACCTGCAGACGTTTCTCTCCGTCGCCTCCACCGGAAGCTTCCGAGCCGCGGCAGCGCGCATGTTCACCTCGCAACCCGCCGTCTCCCGAACCATCGCCCGGCTGGAACGGGAACTGGGCGCCGAACTTCTCGAACGCGGCCCCCGAGGCACCCGACTCACCCCCGAAGGGTCAATCCTGGTCGAACACGCCCACCGTCTCGGGTCCGTCATCGCCACCCTCCGCAGCGAGCTCGCCGACGGACGGCGGTCCCGCATCCGTCTCGGTGCCGCCGCCACCGCGGCCGGCTCCTACCTGGCGCCGTTTCTGGCCGAATGGATCCCCGCCCACCCCCACGTCAACGTCGAGGTCATCGAAGACGGCGCCGTCAAACTTCGCGAACGCCTCGCCGAAGGCGCATGCGATCTGGCCATCGTCCCCCTGCCCGTCGGTGACAAACTCGAAGCCATCCCGCTGGCCCACCTCACCGTCCGTGCCTATTTTCCCCCGGGCCACCCCCTCGACACCGGTGAAGAGAACATCAGTGTCGACGATCTCGTCCTCCATCCGCTCGTCGTCAACAGCACCGGTTTCCTCGCCGGGCGTGCCTTCATGCAGGAATGCGAGGCCAGCGGACTGTTCCCGCACATCGCCTACCGATCCAACGTCGGGCAGACCCTGGCGGCCCTCGCCGAATCGGGCCTGGGGGTGGCCGTGTTCGGCGACACCGTCGATCTACGCGGTTTCCAGCTCCATTCCAGGGCCGTCCACACGAGGGAGGGGCGACGCCTCGGGTTCGAGCTGGCCGCCGCCTGGCATCGCCACGAAACGCCCGAGTGGATCCGCGAATTCGGTTCCGACCTCGCCGCGTTCCAGCGACGGCGCCAAGACGTCGCCTGACCGGATCCGCCGACTCGCGCCGTGTCCACGCCGCGCACCGTTTGACAAAATGGGGTCCCACGATTGCGGAGGCCCCATGGTTGAGCTCACCATCGACGTCGACCCGACACTGCATCGGGAGCTTTTCGACTGGATTCAGAAGATTCCACCGACCAGGGATCTGAACCTGAAGCTAACCGAGGGCGCCATCACCGCGACGGTGCAAAGCCCCCCACAACTGGGGACGTTGGCCATGGCCGTGGCCACCTACCTGCGGACCAAGCCCGCCGGGCAACGCCCGACCGTCACCGTAACCGCCGCCAACGGGGAAAGCCTCGACGTCACCTCCTCTCCCAGTCCGCACGACATCCGCCGCACCTACATCGCCATGGACCGGCAGCCGCCGCCGGTCGCTCAACCGGTCGCTGAAATCGGCGCTCCGCCGGTCGCTCAACCGGTCGACGAGATCATCGACGCCGAGATCGTCGAGGAAGACCCACCTGCCACGGCCTGACACATCGCGGTGGTCGGTGTCGTGTCGAATGTGACGCCCGGCTTCGTTGCCGCCGTCCACACCGCCTTGTCGGGTCCGCATGTCGTCGGGCGCGGCTCAACCCCACCACCGAGGGCGTGCCCGGGTGCGGTTGAGCGGAAGGGGATCGGCGTTCCCATCACGCGACAACGCCGTTTCCGTACCCCCTCGGCGGGAGGACCCGCTGCGGCTCCCGCACGACAGTCCGAAAATCGCACCGTTGAGGCATGGGCGGTAGCTGTGTGATTCGTGGAGTGGGGCAAGGGCTACGGTGATGGCGCCGACATCAGGGTTGAGCCTGACTCATCGTAGTGCGGTGAGGCTTGAACAGGGAGACGCCGCGTTCGCCGATTCCCTGCACGGCGCGGAAGACGCGGTTGGAGGTTGTTCCTCCACGTTCATGCGCCGCCAAACGGTTTCTTCCTCGGGGTCTGAACACCTCCGGATACGCCCTGCCACCGTCGTCCACGCGCGCGGGTATATCTCTTGTGTGCATGTCTCCAGGCTGGTGATGAGGCCAGGTACCCGATGGGCGGCCGTCGTGTCGTGCTCGAGGCCCGGCCTGATGACCGATGTCCAAATCGGCCACCCGGTCGCGCTCGAGATGACCTGGACATTGCCGCCATGGTGTTTGGGCTCACCACTCCATCACAAATCACGGTATGGGTCGGGTGTGGCCACACCCGGCGGTGCGGATCACGGTGCCGTCCAGGTTGAGGCGGCTCCAGCGCCGTCCTTAATCTGGTCCAGTGCCGCAGCCGAGTCAAGCGCCCTGCGCCAACACATCGATACCCGCGTATAGGCACTTGCACCCCCGTGGATTTGCCGATGGCGTTGTCACGCACCAGATCAGCCACCCATATCCCGTCGATGAACCATCGCAGGATCAAAACCGCCTGCGCGCCGAAACAGTCAATGGCAGGCGCCGGATCCGGCGCCCACGCGCTGCCGCAACCGGCTCAACAAATCGACCACATAGGTCGCTATAAACACCTTGACGTCCAACACCACAGCTTACCGCTGCACACATGACAGCAAACCGGTTGTTGTTCAGATACCAAGAATGGCCCGGGCGATCAAGAAATAAATGATCAGACCGATGGCGTCGACGAAGGTCGTGATGAACGGGTTCGAGAATACGGCCGGGTCCACCCGAACGGTCCGCGCTATCAGCGGCATGATACCACCGATGGTCGCCGCTACGGTGCACACCGCCGTCAGAGTCAGACCAATAACGAAACCGATATGGAGGTCATAAACGAGCCCGGTGATCACGAAGCCGATAGCGCCGAGAAAAAGCCCGAGCATAAATCCCGTTCGCAGTTCCCGAGTCAATACGAATAGGATATCGCGGGGCTCGATCTCATCGAGGGCTAGGGCTCGCGTCACCGTCGTTGCCGCTTGGTTGCCCGTGTTACCGCCAGTACCGATCAAAAGCGGAACGAATAGGGCAAGCACGGTCACCTCTTCCAATGTCGTTTCGAAGACTGAGAGGACTTGTACGGTCAGCGTCGCCCCAATGGCCAAAACCAACAACCACACCATGCGTGAGCGCACGAGGCGGTGAATCGGAATCGATCGGTAGGGGCGCCGTAGCGGCTCCACACCACCTTGACGAGCCGCGTCCTCGCTTTCCTCGTATTCGAGAATTCGCACGGCGTCATCGATAGTGAAGATTCCTACCAAACGACCTTCACTGTCCACGATCGGCATTGCTAGAAGCCCTAGGTCAGTACACTGCCGCGCCACTTTCTCGGCATCTTCGGTCGCCTCCGCGGTGTGAGCCGGTTGCGTCAAAGCACCGACCTGCTCGCTCTCGTCGGCACCGAACAACCCTCGCAGACCGACCACCCCGACCACACGTCGTCCACTATCAACAACGGGGAGTGTGTAGACGGTTTCGGCGTCGTCTAGCCGCCGCCGCACCTTGGCCAACGACTCGGCCACGGTGGAGTCGAAGCGCGTCGATACGAATTCAGGGCTCATGCGTCGACCGATCGAACCTTGTGGGTAGCCCAACATTTCCCCGGTGAGCTGCCGCTCCCGTCGGGGCAACCCACGCAACAGGCGGGACGCCACGGCGGCGGGCAGTTCGTCGAGCAGCCACATTCGGTCGTCGGGGTCGAGTTCGGCAAACAAGGCCGCCACTTCGACGTCCTGCAGTCCCCGAAGCAGGTCCGCCTGTAGCGGGGGAGGCAGGCTTTCGAAAACGCTCAGCGCCTGTTCTTTTGGGAGCAGCCGATAGATGACAGCACGCTGGCGCTCCCCGAATCGTTCGAGAATAGTGACGATTTCAGCCATCGACTGTTTGCGAAGCGACTGCGTCAGCCGTGTGAAGTCTCGATCGGAAAGGTACTGCGAGATGTCGTCGATCAGCTGCTTAACGGTTTGGCTCTGTTCGTTGACCATCGTCTCGCGCTTTCATGAGAGAACGGCGTGGCCGTTAGGCACACACCGATACCACCGATTTTGTTCCGGAACGGCGATATCTGGAAGTTCTAATGTTGATCCGCCGAGCGGATCGCGCGCAGCCGACATCAGCCTGGAAAGAGACTCAAGCATGAAAGGTGACGAACGTGGCGCTCGGCTTGTGACTGCAATCGTCACTGCTCATCCGGAGCACTCACCTCAACCTTCTTGTCGCACACCGAGCCGGAAGTGCAGGCACTCAATGTATTGCGAGCTCATTACCACGGTGCACCCTATCAGGCGGGGCTCCACCGAAGCTTTCCGGTAATTGTGCGGCCGCGGAAAGTGACCCGATTGTGTTCGATGTGGAGTAGGACGAGGGCGGCGGCGGTGATGTCGCCGATGCGCCAAGGGTTGAGGCTGACGCGGCGTAGGGCTTTGAAGGTGGTTTTCAACAGGGAGTTCGCGCGTTCTCCGATGCCGTGGACGGCCCGGAAGACGCGGTTGTAGACGAGTTCTTTCAGGTTGAGTCTTCTCCAGGACGGTTTCTTGACCGGGGTGCGGAAGACGTCCGAGACACCGATATATCCCAGATCGACCAGGGTGAGGATGTTGTTGTCGCTCAGGTATTCCAGGCCGTCGATGAGTCCGGTGGCCGCTCGTGCGCATGTGGTGTCGTGCTCGCGGCCGGGACGCACTCCCGAAGCCCAGATGGGCCAGCCGTCGGGGTCGGATACTACTTGGATGTTTCCGCCGTGATGCCGGTGCTTTCCCGACCACCACAAGTCAGCCCTGCCGGGTCCGCTCGTTGCGACACGGTCGGTGGCGATCAGGGTGCCGTCCAGGTTCACATGAGTCCACCCGGCGCCTTTGACCTCGACCAACACATCGGCAAGGCACGGCGCCCGCGCCGCCAGCACGTTGATGACCTCATGCACATACGCATACCCCGTGGATTTACCGATCTTGTCATCCCGCACCAGATCAGCCATCCTGGCGTCATCGATAAACCACCGCAAGGCCATCACAGCCTGACCCCACGCAGACAGCGCCCACGTCCCGGACCGGGTACCGACACGTGCCCGCACCTCGCTCAACAGATCCACCACATAGGTCACAGTCGAGGCTTTGACATCCAACACGGCATCGTATATGACAATCGCCGACACGCCAAACTCCTATTGGCATACAACAGATCCAGACATCCGCTTTCTACCAGGCATTCCGCGTCTTTCATGCCCAGACCCCACCAAACCCACCCATCACACCCACCTTGCACGGAAAGATTCAATGCAATGATCGGTCGATTCCCCGCACACGGCCGGTACCGCCCCACTTTTCGCGGAGGCACCATGCCCGGCAGAACCGACCATGCACGCCCACTCATGCTCGGAGGCCAGCCCCTGCACGCGGTGGTGCGATCACAGGTCGCTCCGCTGGCGAAAAAACTCACCAAGCTCATCGCCACCCAGGTCGACACGTATCGCCGCATGGACGAGGACAGTCTCAACCGGGACATCGTCGCCCTCGTCGAATACAACCTGTTCATGCTGGCCAACACGTTCGAAAAGTCCGCGGCCCCGACCGTCGACGAACTCGTCATGTTGCGCGCCGCCGCCGGCCGTGGAGCACACGACAACCATCCGCTCGAGGACATCCTCGCCGCCTACCATCTGGGCGGACGCGTCGCGACAGCCGAAATCTTCTCCGGAGCCGACCCGACCGACTACGGGGACATCGTCGCCGCCTACACCCTTCTCCTCGACTACAACCAGGTCGTATCGGCCGTGGTGTGCGCCGGTTACAGCACCGCACGCGAGTCCATGCGCAGCCAGGAACAGGACGCTCGACACACGGTCGTCTCGGCCCTGCTGGACGGCGACCGCCCCATGCAGGCCGGCGCCTTGGCGGGGGTCCGCCTCGCGTCCCACTATCTTGTCCTCACCACGGCGATCGATCCACACCCCGACGAGCTGGGCGACAATACCGCCGGGGTACGGGCGGGCCGCAGCAAACTGGACCGCATTCGGCAGTTGCTCGAAGGCCAGACCTCCGAGCCGGTCTTGACGGTCCTGGATCCGGGTGGTGGGCTGATTCTGTTTCCCGCCAACGAATCCGCGATGGAGTGGCCGGAGGCCGAGAAGCTCGTCGACGCCATGGGGCGTGCGGCGGGGTCCGGAGTCTGGGCGGCAGGCGAACTGGCCGACATCACCGACGTCGCGGCTTCGGCGCGTCTCACTCAGGAGGTACTCGAGGTCGTACGCGCCTTCGGACACGCGCCGGGCCTATACCGGTTGTCCGATGTGCTCCTCGAATACCAGCTCACCCGGCCGTCGAAGGCGGTCGACGAACTGGCGGGACTGCTGGATCCGCTTCGGGACAACCCCGACCTGCTCCACACCCTCCAGGTCTATCTCGCGAACAACCTTGATCGTCGACGTACCGCAGCCATCCTCCACATTCACCCGAACACCGTCGACTACCGGTTGCGTCGCACCGGGCAGCTCACCGGCCTCGACCCGCTCGACCCGAATCACCTTCAACGGATCGGTGCCGCGCTCACGGCTCGACGCACAAAGATCCGTCAAGGCTGACTCAACCCGCGAGCACCGGAAACCCCGCCCGAACCTGGAAGTTGCCGTCGGCCGCGACGCCCGCCTCGAAGTCGCCGCCGACCACGTGTACTCGTTCACGCAAGCCGGTCAAGCCCCCGCCCTCCCCCGTCCACGTCCGTGGTGGGGAACACGAGTTCACGACCCGCACCGTCAACCGGTCGACCTCGAACGTCAACGAAACCTCGACGTCGACGGGTCCCGCGTGCCTCACAACGTTCATCAGGGCTTCGTCGACGACGCGAAACACCGCCTGCTCGACACTCACCGACAAGCGGGGAAGCCGGCCACATCGCAACAGCCTCACACGAAGTCCGGCCCGACGGGCACCGCCCACCAAGGCGTCCAACTGAGCCGGGCCCGGTCGCACCAGAACCGCCCCCGCCTCCACGGTCGGCAGCGCCACCTGCAACCGCTCCAGTTCCGCCAACGACTCCCGCCCCGATGCGGCGATGGCGCGCAACGCCTCCGTCGGATGGGCCTCGCCCTGCTCTGCTTCGAGAACCATCGACTCCACCGTCTCGCTGACGATGTCGTGCAGCTCGCCGGCGACGCGCGCCCGTTCCAGTTCCGCGGCCGCGTCGATCAGGTCCGCACGCGCGACAGCCCGTCGTGACCACCACCAACAGCCGCCGGCGCACAGCCCGATCACCGACGCGCCCACGATGACCACGACGGCGTTACGCCACAAAAGCCACGGCAACACCATCAGCGGCACGGCGGCGCCCCCCAATACCGCGCTCAGACGCCACCAGCGCACCCGTCCAGGTGAGGCCGCCGTCGGCACGGTGGCCCGGCGGGCCTTGACTCGTCGGGGTGAAAGACCTCGGATCGCCTGCCGCACGGCCATGATCCCTCCGATCAGAACACCTGTTCGATAGACCGGTACCAGCTTAACTCTCGCCACCGACATCTCGTAGCCACCCCGAGCAGGCCCACAACATCCGTGCAAGCCCATGGAACCCGGCGGGATGCACCTCGACGGACGCCGCAACGGCGAAGAGAACAGCGGACGGGATGTTCGTTTAACGAACGGGGAACGGACGAACGCTTCAACCCACGCCCACATCGGCGATATCCATATTGGTGCGGGAGGGGGGACTCGAACCCCCATGTCCATCGGACACTAGTACCTAAAACTAGCGCGTATACCAATTCCGCCACTCCCGCAGGCGACACCGGGCAGTCTACTGGCATCAAGGGCTACCGTACATCCCGGCTCCCGGCTACGCCGACGTCGGCCTCCCCGGGGCTGCCGCATCCTCGACGGTCACGTATACCCTTGGCCGGGTGAGTCGAACCGATAATCGCGCCGCCGATGCGCTACGGCCCGTTACCTTCCGCCGCAACTGGACGATGCACCCCGAGGGGTCGGTGCTCGTCGAGTTCGGCAACACGCGGGTGCTGTGCACCGCATCGGTCGCCACCGGGGTCCCCCGATGGCGACGCGGTTCCGGACAGGGATGGGTCACCGCCGAGTACTCGATGCTGCCCCGCGCAACGAACACGCGCGGCGACCGAGAAGCGGTCCGAGGAAAGATCGGCGGTCGCACCCACGAAATCTCACGCCTCATTGGACGTACGTTGCGGTCCTGCCTGGACTTCAAGGCGTTGGGCGAGAACACGATCACGATCGACTGTGACGTCCTACAGGCCGATGGAGGCACCCGGACGGCCGCCATCACCGGCGCCTACGTCGCCCTACAGGACGCCGTGTCCTGGCTGACCGACAAGAAGCTCGCACGCAAACCCGACAAGGTCCTGACGCGCTCGGTCGCAGCGGTCAGCGTCGGCGTCGTCAAGGGCGTACCGATGCTGGACCTCTGTTACGAGGAGGACTCCGCCGCCGACGTCGACATGAACGTCGTGTGCACCGGAGACGGGGACTTCGTCGAGGTCCAGGGCACCGGTGAACAGACCGTGTTCGACCGCACGACATTGGACGCGATGCTGGATTTGGCCGGCAAGGGCTGCAAGGAACTGACGGGCATGCAGGTCAAGGCGTTGCTGTCATGAGGCTGCTGTTGGCGACCCGCAACCGAAAGAAGCTCGACGAACTGCGCCGGATCCTGTCCGGCGCGGTCACCGTGGACCTCGTCGGACTCGACGACGTCCCCCCATACCCGGAGGCCCCGGAGACCGCGTTGACGTTTGCGGGCAACGCCGTGGCGAAGGCGCGTGACGGCGCGAAGGCGACCGGGCTGGCCTGTGTCGCCGACGACTCCGGGCTCACCGTGGACGCATTGAACGGTATGCCCGGTGTCTTCTCGGCTCGCTGGTCGGGCCGACACGGCGACGATGCGGCCAACATGGACCTGTTGCTGAAACAGTTGGGTGACGTCGCTCCGCCGGACCGGAAAGCGGCGTTCGTGTGTGCGGCCGCGGTGGTCTTTCCCGACGGCCGTGAACACGTCGTGAACGGCGAGGTACGAGGCGAACTGCTCACGCGACCACGTGGCGACAAAGGTTTCGGATACGACCCCGTGTTCCTACCGGACGGGTTCGACCTGACCACGGCGGAGATGGCACCTGAACAAAAGGACGCCATCAGCCACCGAGGCAAGGCCTTCCGTACATTGGCCGACTGGTTGGCCGGTCAGATTTCGTAGACCGCGCCCGCGCTGACGATCTCGACGGGGCCGTTGTAAGCGGACGTGGCTTCGGCCAATGTCTGCGAGGGGCTCCCCCAACGCCGCACCAGATGCGTGAGCAGTAGTCGACTGGCCCCCGCCTTGGTGGCACACTCCCCCGCTTCACGCCCGGTCATGTGCACGCCCACCGGGTTGGCCCTACCCTCCAGGTAGGAGGCCTCGCACAAAAAGACGTCGCAATGGTGTGCGAGCTGCCGAAGCGCCTCACATTCGCCGGTGTCCGACGAGTAGACCAAAGACCGTCCTTCGTGTTCGATACGAACACCGAAGGTTTCGATCGGGTGCGCCACATGATCCACGGTGAGGTTCAGTGGACCGATATCGAATCGGCCCGGTGTAAGCGTACGAAAATCGTAGACGTCGGACAGCGACGGACAACCCGCCTCACCGGCGCCGCCGTACGCGGCGGCCAGTCGCGCCTCGGTCCCCTCCGGGCCGTACAACGGGACCTGAGGAAACGGTGCACCCGGCGCATAGCGCCGCATCACCACATACGGGCACGCGTCCATGATGTGATCGGCGTGCAGATGGGTCAACAGAATGGCGTCGATGTCGTAGGGGTCGATATGACGCTGCAAAGCACCCAGCGACCCCGATCCGAAGTCGAGAAGAAAAGTGAATCCGTCGGCTTCGACGAGGTATGAGGAACAGGCCGAATCGGGGCCTGGAAAGCTGCCGGCGCAGCCCACGACGGTCAGCTTCATGTTCGCCACCACCTCTCGATCGGATTGTCACCGATCCTGTGGCGCCATGTCGTCGTTGTCGGGTTCATGTGACCACCTCCACGGGTCCTGGCCGTCCGAACTGAACGGCTTCGGCCTGCAGCCTGGTCGGCTGTAGGCCGAGGAACCGCTGTGCTGTGCGAGTGAAGTGGTTCGGATCGCCTGTGGCGAGATAACGGTGCTCGGCCGGTTCTTCTGCGACGCGTAGTGCGTCTCGGTCGGTCAGCAGCCGGTACACCGCGTTGGCGGTCGTATCGGCGCTGGACACCAAGGTCACTTCCTCTCCCATCACCAGGCCGATGAGCCCGGCCAACAGCGGATAATGCGTACAGCCCAGCACCAATGTGTCCACTTGGCTACGCTGTAGCGGCTCAAGGTAGCCCTGGGCCAATCCCAACAACTGTCGCCCAGTTGTCACTCCGCGCTCTACGAAGTCAACGAAAGCCGGACAGGTGACACTCGTTACGGTGACGCTCGGTGTTACATGGAAGGCATCAGCATAAGCACCGCTGGTTATGGTCGCAGTGGTGCCGATCACCCCGATGCGGCCTGATCGTGTGAGTGTCGCCGCATGTCGCGCGGCCGGTCGGATGACTTCGACGACGGGAATGTCGAAGCGTTCCCGGATGTCCGCGAGGCTCGCGGCGCTGGCCGAGTTACACGCGATCACGAGGAGCTTGACACCTTGCGCAACGAGATAATCGCACGCTGCGAGGGTGTACTCCCGGACCTGTGCGATCGGCCGCGGACCGTATGGAACGTGGGCCGTGTCGGCCAGGTAAAGAAGACGTTCGTGGGGAAGGACATTGTTGATCGCCCGAGCGACGGTGAGCCCGCCGACTCCGGAGTCGAAAATCCCAATGGGGGCGTCGGTCATGAATGGCCAGACTACGCGGTCGTTGCAGATGGATAGGTCGATTTCACGGCATATTGTCACGAACCTGACACGTGGCATCCCCCACATTCAGGGGTTTCAATGTTATTACCGTTGGTCCGTCACCGCACCCCTTTTCGGGTTTACGCCGATCCGCCGTGACATAGCCGCGGGTACGCCCAGAAAACCAAGCGACGCCATCGTCCGGCCGTCCGCCTCACGTCCGAGCCCAAAACTGCGCCGTCCGGCCTCCGCAGCGCAAAGCCGCGCTGTCCGGGCCCAAAACTGCGCCGTCCGCGCAACACGGGGACTGCGCCGTCCGCCGCGCCATCCGGGCACGTTCATGACAAGTCGCAGAACCGCGCCGCCTACGAAGTGGGTAGGCAAAGCCGCGCCGTCCGGGCCCCGCGTCGCAAGCAACGCAGCGAGGCGGATCCCCGGGCAACACCATCCGAGCAACACGGGACCGCGCCGTCCAAGCCCCAAAACCGCGCCGTCCGGGCCCCGGAGCGCAAAGCCGCGCCGTCCGGCCTCCGCAGCGCAAAGCCGCGCTGTCCGGGCCCCGCGTCGCAAGGCGCACGCGGCCGCCGCCTACGAAGTAGGTAGGCAAGGCCGCGAGTAACGCAGCGAGGCGGATGCCCGGGCAGCGCGGACGCCTACGAAGTGGGTAGGCAAGGCCGACGAGCAACGCAGCGAGGCGGATGCCCGGACGGTGCGGTTAGACCGTGCCGATGAGGAGGATGCCGACTGCGAAGGTCACACTGCTGGCGCCCAGGAGCATCCAGGGAACCAGGCGGTATCGGACCGTTATGAAGGCCGCGATTATCAGGACGAGCCCGAAGACTCCGGTTGCCGAGAAGACGGGCTCGAACCAGGTGGGCATGTCGCCCATCATGCGGATGAGTGCTATGACGCCGAGGACGAGGCCGGCCGAGGCGAGGAAAAGTGCCCAGGCGCTGACACCCATCAGTCGGCGGAGTCTCATGTCGGGGATGGTTTTCAGTCCGGCCACGGCCGGGCGGGTGGCTTGCATCAGGGGTTGTTGCGGCGACGTATAGGTGCTTTGGGGTGGTGGCATTCGTGCTACGACCTCACCTTGGTTGGCGGCGCCGTGTGCGGCGGTTCCTTCGGTCCCCGTTGGGACGGCCTGGTCGCCGGCGGGGGCCGGTGACGGGATTTGGACCGTCGGGGGTGCGTCGTGCGAAGTCTCTGCGTTGCCCACGTTGGGTGACTCTACCAACTGCGGGGTTGGCTGCAAACCAACGAACGCGCCGTTTTCCGGTGTCTCGTTGACGGTGTGGCGGTGGTGGTGTTATGCCCACAGTTGGCCGTCGAGTTTTTCGGCGCTTTCGGCTTCGTCCGCCGTGTAGGCACCGGTGGAGAGGTATTTCCATCCGGCGTCGGCTACCAGGAACGCGATGTCGGCCGTTTCGTTGCGACGTTCGGCTCCGGCGGCCAAGGCCAGGGCGGCGTGCAGGTTGGCTCCCGTCGACAGTCCTGCGAACAGTCCTTCGGTCAGGAGAAGTTCGCGGGTTCTTGCCAGGGCGTCGGCGGAGCCGACGGAGAAGCGCCGGGTCAAGACCGTTTCGTCGTACAGTTCGGGCACGAAGCCCTCGTCGATGTTGCGGAGCCCGTAGACGAGTTCGCCATAGCGGGGTTCGGCCGCGACTATGTCGATGTCGGGGTTTTGTTCTCGCAGGTAACGACCTGTTCCCATCAGGGTCCCGGTGGTTCCCAGACCGGCGACGAAGTGGGTGATCGTCGGGAGGTCTCGCCACAGTTCGGGGCCAGTGGTTTCGTAGTGGGCTTGGGCGTTGGCCTGGTTGGAATATTGGTCGAGCATGACCCAGTCCGGATTTTCGGCGGCGAGTTGTCGCGCTTTGGCGACTGCTGCATTGGAGCCTCCGGCGGCCGGGGAGGAGATGACTTCGGCACCGAATGCGGCGAGGAGAAGTCGTCGCTCTTCGGAGGTGTTTTCGGGCATGACGCAGATGAGTCGGTAGTCGCTGCGTCGAGCGGCCGCGGCGAGGGCGATGCCGGTGTTGCCGCTGGTGGGTTCGAGGATGGTGGAGCCCGGGGCGAGACGACCGTCTTCTTCGGCTCGTTTCAGGATGTAGGCGGCGGCGCGGTCTTTCACGCTCCCTGTGGGGTTGTGGTCTTCGAGCTTGGCCCACAACCGTATGTCGGGTGTCGGTGAGAGCCGGGGCAGCCCGACCAGTGGTGTGTCACCGACCGTATCGGCGAGGCTGTCGAACCGTGCCATGGTGCTGCTTTCGTTGTTGTGGGCGGCTACCGGGCGGCCGGCGATGGACCGCCCGGTGTTGCCGATGTGTCAACCGCCTGCGACGGCGGGGAGAATGGTGACGGTGTCCCCGTCGTTGAGTTCGGTGGCCAGTCCTCCGGTGAACCTGATGTCCTCATCGTTGACGTAGACGTTGACGAAGCGGTGGAGAGCGCCTTCGTCGGTTACTATGCGACCGCGCAGGCCGCTGTTACGGCTGTCGACGTCGGTGAAGAGGTCGTCGACGGTGGCGCCCTGTCCCTCGACTCGTTTTTCTCCCTGCGTGTGCTGTCGCAGGATTGTCGGAATACGCACTGTGATTGCCATGGAAGGTCCCTTTGTTCGTTGTTGCAGAATGCGGCCACACTGCCGCCTCGTGGTAAAGGTCGGCGGATGTCGGGCTGGCTCTACGGACAGTCGTAGATCATGGAGTCGGGTGTGTGCCCGAACTTGTACGACTGCACGGCCAGTGGATCTCCACTGTGGCCGGCAGCGCCGTCCGCGATGGAGGGGTCGATACCGACCGCCTCGATGGGCTCTTCGGTGACGGTGCCGTCGACGATGCGGAAAGACCGCACTTCGGCGACTTCCGGGTCGCGCGTCGATATGAGAACGTAATGCGCGTCGGGTTCACCGGCATAGTTGATGTCGGTACGCGACGGGTATGGCTCTGTGGCGGTGTGGGAGTGGTAGATGACGACGGGCGCTTCGTCGGCGTCGTCCATCTCGTTCCACACGGCGAGGTGCTCACGGGAGTCGAAGCGGTAGAACGTGGTGCTTCGTTCTGCGTTGGTCATGCGGATGAACCGTTGAGGTTCGCCGGTCTCGGCGGGGCCGGCTATGACGCCGCACGCCTCGTCGGGGTGATCTTCGCGGGCGTGCGCGACCATTGCCGCCACGAGCGCATGATCAATCCGCAACACGGTGTCAAGGTTACACGTACGGTGTCCGTTTCCGCCAGGCGTGAGAGCGAGGCGCCGTGGTGACGCCTCGCACCCGCGTCTACTTGACCGAGACGAGGTCGACGACGAACACGAGGGTCTCGCCGGGTTTGATGGCGGGCGTCGGGCTCATGTCCCCGTAGGCCTGGTGCGGCGGTATGACAAGACGGCGACGGCCGCCCACCTTCATGCCGACGACTCCCTGGTCCCAGCCTTCGATGACCATGCGTCCACCCAGCGGAAAGCTGAGGGTGGAGCCGCGGTTCCAGCTGGCGTCGAATTCGGTACCGGTGGAGTGAGAGACGCCCACATAGTGGACTTCGACCTCGTGGCCGGGTTTCGCCTCTTCACCGCTGCCGACGGTGATGTCGGTAATGGTGAGCTGTGCCGGTGGGGCGCCGGGGTCCGGCGTCACGGTGGGTCGTTCCAACGTCATGCGGGTGCTCCTTATGGATGTTGACAAGAGTTTTGCGACGGTAACATCACACGTGTCCGGTGGCGCCGAGGTGTCGTGCCGATGGAAGGCTGTGTCGGGTGCGACACAATTCCGTTGCGGTGATCGTGGACGATGATTCCCGGATTCTGCTGATTCACGAGAACTACGATCTGTACCGGTTCGGTCCGCCCGGGGGGACCGTCGAACCGGGTGAATCCGCCGAGCAGGCGGCTGTACGCGAGGCCGCGGAGGAGACCGGGCTGGTTGTGAAGCTCGGTGAGCGGCTCCTGTGCGAGGTGTTGATGGGCGCGGCACCGTTCACGGCTCATGCTTTCGAGGCCACGATCGTGTCCGGCCGCCCGTGCCTGCCCCGCCCGGACGAGATTCGGTCGGTGGGCTGGTACGACCTGACGAATCCGCCGTCCCCGTTGACGACCACGATGCAGCGCCTGTTGCCGATGCTGCAACACCGGTATTCGCGCCGTGATGTCTGACGACGAGATACGGCCGTGGCGGCCGGTGACTGGGTAACGCAACGTGACCACCGAAGTCACGCATCGTGGTGAGGGCGACGTCGACGGACCTTAAACTGTGGTTTCTCCTTCCGGTTGCGTTACAGAGGGGAGCAGTTATGTCCAGTGAACAAACGAAGCAGGCGTGGGCGTTGGGCGGCACGATATTCGCCGCGACGGCCATGATCGTTCTCGGATTTTTCCAGGTCGTGGTGGGTATCGCCGCGATCGCGAACGATGTGCTCTTCGTCGAGGTGTCCAACTACGTATACGGCGTCGATGTCACGTTCTGGGGCTGGGTGCATCTGGTGCTGGGCGCCGTCATGGTGCTGGTCGGTGTGGCCTTGTACGGGATGTCGTCGTGGGCGCGTGGCATCGGGATCGCCTTGGCGGTGTTGTCGGCGGTGAACAACTTCATGTTCATGCCGTACTATCCGTTGTGGTCGATCATCGTGATCGCCTTGAACATCTTCGTGATCTGGGCGTTGGCGACGGTTCGACCGGAGGTCGACACGACGACCCTGTCGGAAAGCTCCGAATCGGCCGGTACTCGGGCACGGCGGGACTCCGATTGGCCGGTCAACCGGCCGATGCCGAGCCGAGATAGCGACATCGCCGCCGAGCAGGAGGCCGAGGTCAGGCGTTCGGCGGAAACGTGATGCCCGGCGAGGGCCACTTCACGAAGGTGAAGATGCCCGCGGGGTCGGCGCATGCCACGAGACCATCCGGCATGGTGTTCGTGGACGTCGAAGACCTCGCGGGCTTTCACGTGTACGTGGTGGCCGAGAGGATCCCGGTGTTCGGGTGCGGATCGGGTCCGGTCGGTCACCGCGAGGAAGAGGTCCTCTTCGCCCCGGTTGGTGAGTGTCGTCCTGCACGATGCCGCGGGGCGGTGTGGAGGATGCGTCGTCCACCGCGACGGCGACGCGATCGGCGGGGGGCGAATGCGCACCGACGGTACACAAATGCGGTCATCGGGGCAATGCAATCGGTCGGCACGCCGTCCCGCATGGACCGTTCCGCCAAGCGTTCGGGTTGGTCAGGACCTGTTTGATCTTCACAGTACGCTCTTCACCATGTCTGAACGTCTCGGCCATGTCGCTCCGTTGTTGACGGACCACTACGAATACACGATGGTTGCCGCCGCACTGGCCGACGGTTCGGCACAGCGTCCATGCGTTTTCGAGGTTTTCGCTCGTCGATTGCCGGCCGGGCGACGGTACGGCGTCGTCGCCGGCATTGGACGTTTCGTCGAACGTCTCCTCGAGTTCCGGTTTCTGCCGGAGGACATCGCCTACCTGAGGGACAGCGGCACCGTCGACGAGGCGACCGCACAGTGGCTTTCCGGCTATCGCTTCAGTGGCGACATCGACTGCTACGCCGAAGGCGACCTGTACTTTCCGGGTTCACCGATCATGACCGTGTCCGGCACGTTCGCGGAGTGCGTGCTGTTGGAGACGGTCGCGTTGTCCATCCTGAATCACGACTGCGCGATCGCCTCGGCGGCGGCGCGCATGGTGACGGCCGCCCGTGGCCGCCCCATCATCGAGATGGGTTCGCGACGCACCCACGAGGAGGCCGCAGTGGCGGCGGCACGCGCCTCCTACCTGGCAGGCTTCGCGTCGACGTCGAACCTCGCCGCGGGCCGTGCCTACGGCATTCCGACCGGGGGAACGGCGGCTCACGCGTTCACGTTGCTGCACGCCGACGAACCGACGGCCTTCGCCTCGCAGGTCGCGATGTCGGGCACGGACACGACGCTGCTGGTCGACACCTACGACATTTCGCAGGGCATCAGGAACGCGATCGCGGCGGCGGGAACGTCGTTGAAGGCGATCCGTATCGATTCGGGTGACCTGGACGTCATCGCGCAACAGTCGCGCGATCTGTTGAACAGTCTGGGCGCCACCGAAACGGCGATCGTGGTGTCGGGTGACCTGGACGAGTACGCCATCGCATCGTTGGCGGCGGCACCCGTAGACGTCTACGGCGCCGGGACGGCGGTCGTCACGGGGTCGGGATCGCCGACGGCGAACCTCGTGTACAAGCTGGTCGAGGTCGAGGGTCGGCCCGTGGTCAAACGCTCGGAGAACAAGCGGACCGTGGGCGGCCGGAAAACGTCGGTACGGCGGCACAAGCCGACCGGGACCGTCACCGAGGAGATCGTGGTCTCTCAGGGTGAACCCGAGGCGATGCCGGGCGACCGACGGTTGCAGCAACCGTTGGTGCGCGGCGGCGAGGTCGTCGGCGGACTTCCCACGTTGGAGGAGTCCCGGGCGTTCCTACGCCACCAGTTGATCGCCATCCCGTGGGAAGGCTTGAAGCTGTCGCCTGGCGACCCGTCGGTGCCGGTGACGGTCCGGTAGCGGCGCCCGGTTACGCGACGCGGGGTTTACCCGTCAAAGTGACTCCCACGGTGCGGAGGTCGCTCAACGCCGCGTCGACGGTCGTCGCGGACACGCCCGCGGTGAAGTCGAGCAGCACGGTGGTGTCGAAACCGTTGGCGGCCGCGTCCATGGCCGTCGCCTTGACGCAGTGGTCGGTGGCGATACCGACGACGTCCACGGCGTCGACATCATGCTCTCGGAGCCACAGGGCCAAACCGGTGCCGTCGCTGGTGCCTTCGAAGCCGGAATAGGCGGCCGTGAAGGCGCCTTTGTCGAATGTCGCCTCGGGAGTCACCGCGAGGTTCGGGTGGAACCGTGCACCGTCGGTCCCGGCGACACAGTGCGCGGGCCAGGTGTCGACGAAATCGGGTTCGGCGGAGAAATGATCACCGGGGTCGACGTGGTGATCGCGCGTGGCGATCACGTGGTCCCACCGGTGCCCCTCGTCGGCGACCAACGCCGAGATGTCGGTCGCGACGGCCGCACCGCCGCCCACGGCCATGGAGCCGCCCTCGCAGAAGTCTCGTTGGACGTCAACAATGATCAACGCACGTGCCATACGGGTAAGCCTATGCCCTCTTCGGTGAGACGGCCAACCCGTCGAGGCAACAACGAAAAACGGAGGCGACATAGCGTCGCCTCCGTTTTTCATCGTCATGTCACGAGTCGTCCGGTTTGCGCTTCTCCGGATCGTCGACAACCGACTTGTCGCCGGGCGCGCCCTTGGGCGAAACGTCCGAGTCGCCCAAGTCGTCGGCCTCGAGGACCTTATGCTTGCCGTTGCCTTCGAAAAGGTGCCCGTAACGCGCGTCGAACGCGGGCCGCTCGCTGCGGATACGCGGCAGACGATCGAAGTTGCGAAGCGGCGGCGGGGAACTCGTCGCCCACTCCAAAGATCCTCCGTAGCCCCACGGGTCTTCGGTGTTGACGACGCGTCCGGCCTTGTAGGACTTGTAGATGTTCCACAGGAACGGCAGCGTCGAGGCACCGAGGATGAAGGCGCCGATCGTCGAGATCATGTTCAACGTCGTGAACCCGTCGGCGGCCTGGTAGTCGGCGTACCGACGCGGGAAGCCCTCGTTACCGAGCCAGTGCTGCACGAGGAACGTCGTGTGGAAGCCGATCATGGTCAGCCAGAAATGAACCTTCGCGAGCCGCTCGTCGTACATGCGACCGGTCGCCTTCGGGAACCAGAAATAGATCCCGCCGTAGACGGCGAACACGATCGTGCCGAACAGGACGTAGTGGAAGTGCGCGACCACGAAATAGGTGTCGGTCACGTGGAAGTCGATCGGCGGGCTGGCCAGCAACACACCTGAAAGTCCACCGAAGAGGAAGGTGACCAGGAAGCCCATGGAGAACAACATGGGCGCTTCGAAGGTCAGCTGACCTCGCCACATGGTGCCGATCCAGTCGAAGAACTTGATACCCGTTGGAATCGCGATCAAGAACGTCATGAACGAGAAGAACGGCAACAACACCTGTCCGGTGGCGAACATGTGGTGCGCCCACACCGCCATGGACAGTGCCGCGATGGCCAAGGTGGCCGCAACCATGGTCTTGTAACCGAAGAGCGGCTTTCGGCTGAACACGGGGATGATCTCCGAGACGATGCCGAAGAACGGCAACGCCACGATGTACACCTCCGGGTGGCCGAAGAACCAGAACAGGTGCTGCCACAGCATCGCCCCGCCGGTTTCGCTGGCGAACACATGGGCGCCGAGCACCCGGTCGGCCATCGCCCCCAGAAGAGCTGCGGCCAGGATCGGGAAGACCATGAGCACCAACAGGCTGGTGATCAGGATGTTCCAGGTGAAGATCGGCATCCGGAACATGGTCATGCCCGGGGCACGCATCGTGACGATGCTGGTGACCATGTTGACCGCACCCAGAATGGTTCCCAGACCGGAGATCACCAGTCCGATGAACCACATGTTGCCGCCGACTCCGGGCGAGTGAATGACGTCCGACAGCGGCTGGTAGGCGAACCAACCGAAGCTGGCCGCACCGCCGGGGGTGAGGAAACCGGCGATCACCAACAAGGCCCCGAAGAGGTACAGCCAGTAGGCGAACGCGTTAAGTCGTGGGAACGCCACATCGGGCGCACCGATCTGCAACGGCACGACGTAGTTACCGAACGCGAACACGATGGGCGTCGCGAACAGCAGCAACATGATGGTGCCGTGCATGGTGAACAGCTGGTTGAACTGCTCCACAGAAAGGAACTGGAGACCAGGTTGCGCCAGTTCCGCACGCATCAGCAGGGCCATGAGCCCGCCGATCATGAAGAACGAGAACGACGTCACCAGGTACATCAAGCCGATCTGCTTGGCATCGGTCGTCCGCAGCGTCCGGGCCAGCCAGGAGCCTTGCGGCTCCCGTCGCACCGGCCACGGGCGCGCCACGATCGGCTTCGGTGAAACCGTTGTCACCTGCGGGCCTCCTGAACTCGTCATCACCAGGAACCTTGTTTAGCGAGTGGACACCCTGGCAGTGGCCACGGCAAGTCTGGCGCTCGCAGAATAGCCTTCCAGACCTTCGCGTACGCCGGGGGGTTCGGATCGATACTCGGCGTGGCGGGTCGACCACGACAACGTTCGACACAATGTCGAACATCGTTGCAGGTCAACTCACGATGCCTCTCGCGCCTACCGAAATCTCTCGCAACGACGACCATCGATATGGCGTCGGTGTGGCACCATGCGTTCTGATGCGTGACATGAACAACACCCCCGGGCATGAATCCGGCTCAACCCAGCCGACCGTACAGACGTTCACCGACGCCGACCGCGCCGTCGAATACGCCCGGATGCTGCGCGCCGTCACCACGAAGGTCCCGGCACCGCGCGTGCGGTCGGTCGACGGCACCGACGTGATCCACGACGTTCCGGCCGGCAGCTCCGGCGGGGAACTCCTCAACCGAGACACGGCGGCGGCGATACTGTCGGCCTGCGGCCGAACATTGGCAAAGATTCACCGGGTCGACACAACCGCCGCGTTCGAGAACCCCTCCAGGCCCGGGGTCCTGGTCCACGGCGACTTCGGCCCCGGTCGTGTCCGATTTCGCCGCCGCGACCTCACCGTGACCGGAATCGTCGGATGGGAGCACGCGCGCATCGGTGCGGCGGTGGAAGACCTGGCGTGGTGTGAATGGTCGGTCCGCAACGCTCACCCGGACTGCTTCGACGCGGTACCGCACCTGTACCACGGGTACGGCACGGACGTGCCGCCGTGGGTGACGCGGCAATCGGTCATGCTCGCGACGTGCCGCCGCATGGGTGACCTGGCGGCGCGACGTAAAGACGGAACCGCGACAGCCTGGCACAGGCGGGCCGCGATCACCGCCGCCTGGCGCGAATAGTCGACGACGTACATACGGTTTCGGCCCGTCTACGGACGGGCCGAAACCGTGTCACAACGAGTCACCTGTGATGCTGCACGTTGCGGCGCGCCGCAGGCTCCAAAGCCGCGGCGACACGCTTGACCAGAAGCGCGGTCTCGTAACCGACCAACCCGAGGTCGCAACCGGCCTGTGCGAGCACCGCCACCTGGGCCCTGTCACCGACGGCCATGAGCAGCAGCACCCCCTCGTCCATGTCGACGACGGATTGACGCACCCGGCCGGCGGTCAACACCTTGGCCGCACCGGTGGTCAAACTCGCCAGACCGCTGGTGATGGCGGCGAGCTGATCGGCACGGTCACTGGGAAGCCCCGCAGACACCGCCAGCGCCAGCCCGTCAACGGACACGGTCAATGCATGCGCGACGTCGGGGATCTTCTGGACGAAGGAGGTCAACAGCCAGTCCAGTTCGCCGATGTGTCCGGCCTGATGTGGTGTGGTCATGGGTGCGTAATCCTTCTACGTTCGCGTTGAGGGGCAGGAGGTCAGCCGTTACCGGAGAAGTCGTTGCCGTCAAATGACGTGGCCTGACTCGCTGCGGCTATACCACCGGCGAAACCGGACAGTCGGTTCCGGATCTCGTCGGGGTCTATGCCGTCGCCACCTCGGCGAGGCGCGGTATCGGGTGGTGTTTCCACCGAACCCGGAAGCAGACGCGCTCCCGGGCTGCGGCGTGGCAATCCCCCCGACTCGGCGCCTGCGGGCGCCGAGGCGGATTGTTCGGCCCCCGACAACGGGGCGGTCGACACCGGAGCGGCCGAGACCGGAGCACTCGACACCGGAGCCGCAGAGACGGGCTCAATATGGGGGCGCACGGGTGCCGCCTGGGCCGCGGCCTCCGCTTCGGCGATCGCCCGTCGTGTCCGGTCGTAGGCGACGTCTCCGACGCCCTCCTTCCAACTGAGGGAACCCGGCGGTTGAGACGGGAAGTCTCCCGAACCGGTCGTCGGCATGAACCAACTGCTGTGATACTCCGAGGCGGGCCGGGCCGGACGTGCCGCGGCGTCCCCTGTTCCGGACGAACGATAGGGAGTGCGCTGGTGCGGAACGATGGCGCCCACACCGTCGGCGGAGGGCCGCTCGCCCGTTCCCGTCAACGGACCGGACGGTTCCGCCGTCAAAGCCAGTGGGGCGTCGATGTCGCGCCCACTGTCGGCACCGGCGAACGCAGACCCCGGCACTCGAGCGTTGACCAGCGCCTCCTTGGCGATCAACGACTCCGGCAACCTCACCACCGCGAGCGTGCCTTTACCGGCCGTCGAGTGCAACTGCACGTCGATGCTGTGGCGGGCCGCCAACCGCGCGACCACGAGAAGCCCCATGGTCCCGGCCAACGACGACGTCAACGCCGACGGCTCCGCGAGCCGTTCGTTGATCTCGGAGACCTGCTCGGGCGGCAGGCCGATGCCCTCGTCGGCGATGCTGATGACTATCTCGTGAACGGTGTGCCTGGTCGCCACTCGAACCTTCGTGTTCGGTGGGGAGAACAGTGCCGCGTTTTCGAGAAGTTCTGCCAACAGGTGGACGACGTCACCGACGACGTTGGCCACGATCGGCGCCTCGGCGGCGTCCACCACCGTGATGCGGTCCGAATCCTCGATTTCGGCGGCCGCCTCGCCCACCGCCTTCGCAACCGAGGTCGCGCTGTTGTGGCGGCGGCCCGGGTCCCCCCCGGCCAGTAGCAACAGGTTCTCGTCGTTACGTCGCATACGGGACGCAAGGTGGTTGAGCTGTTCCAGACGGGCAAGGCTCTCGGGGTCGCGTTCGTTCTGCGAATACTCGTCGAGCATGTACAGCTGGCGCTGTACCAGGGACTGTCCTCGTCTAGCCAGCGCGATCATCATCGCCGCGACGTCCAGACGAAGTCTGGCCTGGTCGGCGGCCAGTCGCAAAGCCCGGTTGTGGATGACCGTGAAGGCTTGAGACACGGCGCCGACCTCGTCGGCGGGCCCCGTCGCCGAGGTCACGGGACTGGACTCGGCGGTGGCGACGGCCTCGTCGACCTGACGTTCGCTGCGTGCGTCGGTCATGACGGCCACGGCCTTCGGCAGGGTCTCCTCGGCCGCTTCGATCGCGTCGTTGCGCAGAACCCGCAGTCGGCTACTGATCCGCACCGCGAGGAACACGGCCGCACCGAACGACAGCGCTGTCACCAACAGGACCGCGGCACCGGTCACGATGGCGTCCTGCTGCGACGAGGTCTTCAGGTCCATCGCGGAGTTCTCGAGGTCCTCGGTGATGGCGGTTTCGATCTCGTGGAGCTTGTCGATGCGGTACGACTGCGCGTGGTCCCAGTCGCGGGCGGTGTAGGTGACCTCGCGTTCGGTGAGGAGCTGGTCAACGATGAGAGAAACCAGATCAAGTGACGGTCCGACCAGGATGGTCGAGTAGTAGCCCTTGGCGCGCGGTGTCGCCGAACGGTAGAACTCACCGAGCCGTTGACTTTCGATCCCCTGGAAACGGGCGAGTTCGGCGGTCCGACTCGGCGGAATGGCGTCGGGTTTGCCGTCCTCGTCTGCGTCCTGCTCGGATGTCGAAAGCATGTTGCGGACGAGGAAACGTTGATCGGCGGCCGCCTGCTTCGCTCCCGCCAACGAAGCCACCGCTCGAGCCTGGTTCGAGAGCCCCTGGTCCACAATGTGGTTGTGCAGTTCGTCCGCGACGTCGAGAACACGGTAGGCGATGTCGCGATACAACTGCAGTGACTTGGTGACCGAGGGGTCGTCGAGCGGGACCTTCGACGACCGCGAATAGGCGTCCATGAGGTCGCGGGCCTCCGGCAGCTGCTCGAGGGCACCTTCCGCTGTGGTCAGAATGGCGTCGAGGTCGGGCACCGTCTCACGTGCCTCGGTGGCCGCGACGAGGAATCCGTCGATCACGTCGTCGGTTCGTTCAAGCTGATCGGCGAAACGCCGGTGGTATTCCCGGCCGTCGCTTTCGTGACTGTAGGTGGCCTCGGCCACTTCGTCTTGACCAACGTGGAGGATTTTGGCCGTCGAGTTGGCCAGGTTCGCCAAGACCCGGGCGGAACTGGCGTCACTGTCGGCGGCCAACGCCGAACTGACCTGAATCACCCCGAGGGTGAGAACGCCGGCGATGGCGGCGACGATCGGCAGCATGAGCCGTAGGCGGACCGATGAGGTTCGGCGCTGGGGGGCCTCGCCATTAGCCATGGTGGGGTAGGCCTTTCACATACTTGACGGTTCGCGGTCATGCCACGAGCGGGGTCCGACACGAGTCAACATGACGGCTCATCGAGACATCCTGACGTGTCGGGGTGGTTCTCGCCAAGCCCGGGGTGCCATCGTTATCGCTATGTGATCAGATGCAGACGGTGCGGATCAGGTGATCGAGGCGAATGCCTCCACCTTGAGCGTGGGGCCGGAGACGATCAGCAGATCGCCTGCTTCTACATAGGTTTCAGGTCGGGCGTAGGTGAAATCCTCCTCGGGGCGTTTAACGCCGACGACTGTAACGCCATACCGGGTGCGCAATCCAGCCTGCGCCAAGGTTTTTCCGATCGCTTCGGCCGGTGCCCTGGTCTTGACTATGGCGAACCCGTCGTCGAACTCCATGAAATCGATCATTTTCCCGGTGACCAGATGCGCCACCCTCTCCCCCATGGCGGCCTCGGGGTATACGACGTGGTGGGCCCCGACGCGGTGCAGAATCTGGCCGTGTTTGGCGGTGATGGCCTTGGCCCAGATTTCGGGTACTCCGGCCTCTTCAACCGCGAGGACGGTGAGGACGCTGGCTTCGATGTCGGTGCCGATGGCGACGACGACGCGTTGAAACTCCACGATGCCCAGTTGTTCGAGCACGACCGCGTCCGTGGAGTCGGCTTGCACGACGTGCGTGAGGGTGTCGGCCCATCGCTGCACGACCTCGGAGCGTTCGTCGACGGCAAGGACCTCGTGTCCCAACCGCATGAGCGATTCGGCGACCGCGCCACCGAACCGTCCCAATCCGATGACGGCGACACTGTCGACGCCGTAACTGCGTTTACGTGGCACGCTGTTCTCCTTTTGCGGCTCAGCCGACGATGGGTCGGTCGACCGGGTAGCTGTAGCGACGGTGACGTGTGCTCAACGCCAGTGCGGTGCCCACGACGACCGTGCCGACGCGGCCGGTGAACATCAGCACGACGAGGACCGCTTGTCCCGGGGTCGACAGTTCGGGTGTTATCCCCATGGAGAGCCCGACCGGGCCGAAGGCGGAGGCGGCTTCGAATATGACGGTGTTCAGTGGAAAGTCACCGGTCATTTCCAGTGCGAGAGTGCCCACGACGACGGCCGCCACACCCAGAAGCGCGACGGTCAGCGCTTGGCGTTGTGAGGCCGGCGCGATCGTGCGGCCGAAGATCGAGACGTCGGGTTCGCCGCGCAGTTCTGTCCAGATCACGAAGGCCAACAGGAGGAACGTGGTCAGTTTGATGCCCCCGGCAGTGCTCGCCGAACCGCCGCCGATGAACATGAGAATGATCGTGACGAGTTGGGTTTCGGAGGTGATGTCGGAGATCGGTATCGCGTTCAGGCCGGCGCTTCGAGGCATGGCGCCGGAGAAGAACGCCGCGGCGAGTTTGTCACCGAGCCCGAGACCGCCGAGCGTTTGTGCGTTACTCCACTCGAAGACCAGGTAGGCGAAGAACCCGATCGGCAACAGGACCGCCGTGCCCAGGAGGGTGAGTTTGGTGTGGAGTGTCCATCGCCTGGGGGTACGCAGGCGTCGCGCGACGTCCACGAGCACGGGCGTGCCGAGACCGCCGAGGATCACCGCCACGGCCACCGGCAGGAGGACGACCGGGTCGGTGACGAATCCTTCCAGGCTGTCGGGGTACAACGCGAAGCCGGCGTTGTTGAAGGCCGACACGGCGTGGAAGACGCCGTTCCATACGGCGTCGTCGATCTCGTACCCGTAACCGAAACGCAGTCGTGCGAAAAGTATGCACGCCAACGTGAATTCGACGCTCAACGACAAGATCGCCACGCGCCGAACGACCCGTCGTATGTCGCCCAGCCCGAGGGATTTGCTTTCGACCTGCGCGGCCATGCGAGTACGCAGTCCGAGGCGACCGGCGACGACCAACGCCAGCAACGACGCCATCGTCATGATGCCGAACCCGCCGGCTTGGATGAGAACGACGATCGTCATCTCGCCGAATGTGGACCAGTATCCGGAGGTGTCCACGACCGCCAACCCGGTGATGCAGGTGGCGGAGGTCGCCGTGAACAACGCGGTAATGAACGGCGCCGACTGCGGGCCTTCGGTGGCCGCAGGGGTCAACAACAGCGCGGTGCCGGTCAGGACGACGCCCAGAAACCCGAGCGGCACAATCCTCGCCGGGTGGCGCAGATATTTACCCACAAGAGCCCATTCTGCCTCATGGACAGCGCAACCGGCTGCACGTTACCGGTCCGAAATCGGTCCTGTCGCCTGGACAATGGGTGTATGACGATCGCGAAACGGTTTTTTGTATCGGGGAAGGTTCAGGGCGTCTTCTATCGCGCGTTCGTTCGCGAAGCGGCGTTGCGCGACGGCTTGGCGGGAACCGTCCGTAACCTGCCAGACGGCCGCGTCGAAGCGTACGTGGAGGGCCCGGCGGCAAAGGTGACGGCGCTCGAGCGGGCCTTGAGGACGGGCCCGCTCGACGCCAGGGTCGACAACGTGACGTCACATGACGAGACGCCCGTGGGTACCGCGGATTTCCGAGTCACCGGGTGAGCGGTAACCGCTCCACCAGCGGGGTCGACTGGTCACGCGTGACGAGGTAACCGGCCCAGCGCATCGCGGTCACGTTGCCGTCCCCGTCGCGTTCGATCGACAGGGTTTCGCCCGCTTCCCGCCCCGATACGGTGCGGAACCGGTCGGGCTCGATCGGGGTGAACACCGCTGGCGGGGCCTGCGTCGGAGCGCCGTCACCTCGAGCTTGAAGGGCGCCGTCGCGCCAGGCGAACGTGAAGCCGAATCCCTCACTCCACCAGCGGCCCAACAGCGGCCGGTACTCGTCGGGAACCGGCCCCGCCGGAGTCCAAAGGGGGATGTCCTTGGGGTCTTCGGTGGCGGCGATGTCGAGCAGTTCATGCACGAGGTCCATGGTTTCGCCGGCCGTTCCCGAGGACCCCAGGACGCACGCCGCGAACCCGGCGGGCTGGTCGGGGCCGACACGCCCGAAAGCGGCCGCAAGAAAGCCGTACATCGCACCGTAATGGCCGATGTGAACGGTCCGGTTCTTCTGTGGTTCCAGCATCAGGCCCAGCCCCATGCCGCCCGACCAGACCGCTTCGTCCCGAATGGAGTGAGGTTGGCGTGCCTCCTCCAAGGTCGTGGCCGCCAGCACGGCACCGTCGGGGTCGACGGTGGCGGGGTCGGCGAGAAAAGCCGCCCACTTCGCGGCGTCCGGTGCACTGCCCCACAGTTGAGCGGCCGGGCCGAGCCCGCCCGTGTCGGTGGGGCATTCCGGTCGAGCGTGATCGGAGTAGGCGTCGACGAGGTACCCGGTCGCGGCATCCGCGGTTGGGTGAACCGTCACGTCCGACAGCCCCAGCGGCGTGAGCAGGTACTCCTGGAGGATCTCCTCCCAGGTACCACCGCGTTTGGCCGCCGCCAGGTGACCCAGCATCGCGAACGCGAGGTTCGAATAGTGAAAGCGTCGCTGCGGAGGCAGGACCCGTTCGGCGTGGGACAGTTCGGCAAGGAGACGCTTCGCGTCCGGCCCCACCTCGGTGTCCCAAACGTCACCGTACGGTTCGCGTTGCAGACCGGAACGGTGCGCCAACAGGTCCCGGATCGTGTGTGCGCCTTGAGCGGGAACGTTCAGGTGGTCCCCGATGCGATCGTCGAGGTCGAGAAGTCCGGCGTCGCGGCACTGCAGCACGAGGACGGCCGTGAAGGTCTTGGTGATCGAGCCGAGGCGGAACTGTGTGTGGGGGCCCGGGGTCCTTCCCTCGCCCGCCGTTCCCACCTGGATGCTCCAGTCGGGGCGGTCGGCGCGCGTCAACGCCGCCGAGATCGCGGGAATGCGTCCCTGCGACTGGGCTTTCCGAGCCGCACGTTCCAGTTTGGACGACACCATGGCGGTTTTACCTTTCGACGAGGGATTCCCATTGGGCACGCGCCGATAACGACGCGCTTACCTCACACCGCCCGAACGGTACTCGGACGATGTGAGGACCTACCGGCTTCGTTGTCACAGACCTGGTGGAAAGCGCCGCGGTTTCAGCCTGTCGACCAGCTGACCGGCCAGGTCGAACAGGACTCCGGCGTGTCCGGGTTTCCCGACGAGCTGAACCGTCGCCGGCAACCCGTCGTCACGAACCCCGACGGGAACGACCATGGCCGGCAGACCGATGAGTCCCCACGGCGCGGTATACGCCGCCGCTCGGGCTCCCGCGCGCAGATTCTCACGCAGACCTCGGGTGGACCATCCCTCGGCCGCCGGTGGCGGACCGGGCAGAGCCGGCGTCACCAGGACGTCGTAGGCGCCGGCGTGAAACCAGTCGAGCGCGTGTTCACGTGTGCGGACGCCGTCGCCCAGCAGGCCCCCGTACAAATGCCCTTTGACGGTGCGTTCGCCCAACGCGGCAAGGCGGCGGGTACGGCGTTGCAGCGCTTTCCGATCGAACCGGATCGATCGCAGGTAGGCTGCGGCCGCCCATGCCGACACCGACGCCGTGGAGGCGCGCGGCCCCAGAGTCGGAGCCGACCGAACCGTGTCGTGTCCGGCGTCGGTGAGCGTACGGACGACGGTCAGCAGCCACGACCGCGTCGACTCGTCGGGGCCGGGCAACGGGCCCGAAACCCCGGGAAACTGCGGCGCCAACGTCTTGTCCGTCGCCGCTATCCGCAGCCGCGGCGGCTCCGACACGGCCGGCGGCAGCGACCGCGTCAATACGGCGTAGCCTTCCGCGACGTCGTTGACGGTCGTCGCCAACAGGCCGGGAGTGCCCGCGAGCCAGCGTGTCGTGTCGTCACGGTGAACGGCGGGATCGTGTTCGGGTGAAAACCCGATGACCCCGCACGCCGCGGCGACGGTGCGCACACCACCCGCGGTGCCGGGACCGTCCTGGCCGACGGCCAGCGGAACGGTCCCGGACGCGACGGCCAAACCGGCCCCGCCGGAGGGGCCCGCCACTCCCCGGTCCGACCGCCACGGGTTCACCGCGACGTCGCCGTGATCGTCCGTGCTGGGCCACAGACCGAGTTCACTGCTTCGAGTGGTTCCGACGACGACGGACCCGGCGCCTCTGAGCCTGCGCACCATCTCGTCGTCGCCGGCGGCGACGGGGAGCCGCGTTGCCGAGGATCCAAGTCGGGACTGGCCGCCGGTGACGGCGAAACGTTCACACACCGCGACCGGCACGCCTGCCATGGGCAGGCTTGCCAGGTCGGGGAGTTCGTCGACGATGGCCGCTTCGGCCAGGGCCGTCGAGTCACGGGTGTCGGTGTAGGCGACGCCGACGAGGGGGTTGCCGGCGGCATCGGTTATGTGTTCGGCGACCACCGTCGTGGCGGTGGCGTCACCGCGTCGCACCGCCCGCGCGATCTGGCGGGCGGTGGCACCTGGCCAGCTCAACCCGGGTCACCCGTCGAAGGCCTGGGCCAGATCGGCCACCAGATCTTCGACGTCCTCTATACCCACGGACAACCGCACAAGGTCACCGGGCACCTCGAGAGGCGATCCGGCGGTGGAGGCGTGGGTCATGCGTCCGGGGTGTTCGATGAGCGATTCCACGCCGCCGAGCGACTCACCGAGTGTGAACAGCCTGGTCTTGTTGCACACATCGATGGCGGCCTGTTCTCCGGCGCGCATGCGGAAGCTGACCATGCCGCCGAAGCGACGCATCTGTTTCGCGGCAACGTCGTGGCCCGGGTGGGATTCCAGACCCGGGTAGAGGACGTCGGAAATCTCGTCCCGCTGGGACAGCCACTCGACGATTTTTTCGGCGTTGTCGCTGTGACGTTCCATGCGCACCGCGAGTGTCTTGGCTCCGCGCAATGTAAGCCAGGCGTCGAACGGGCCGCTGATGGCGCCCATGGAGTTCGAGTGGAACGCCAGTTCACCGGCGAGTCCGTCGTCGTTGACGATGAGCGCGCCACCGACCACGTCGGAGTGACCACCGAGGTACTTGGTGGTCGAGTGCACGATGATGTCCGCGCCGAGCACGAGCGGCTGCTGAAGGTAGGGGGACGCGAAGGTGTTGTCGACGACCAGCATTGCGTTACCGGAGTGCGCCACCTGCGCCAGCGCGGCGATGTCGGCGATACCCAGGAGGGGGTTGGTCGGTGTTTCGACCCACACGAGCTTGGTGTTGGGCGTCATCGCTGCACGGACGGCGGAGACGTCGGAGATTTTGGCCGGGGTGTAGGTGAGGCCCCAGCGGCTGGCCACCTTGTCGAACAGGCGAAACGTTCCGCCGTAGGCGTCGTCGGGAATGACGACGTGGTCACCGGGACCGCACACCGCGCGCAACAGGGTGTCCTCGGCGGCGAGCCCCGAGGCGAAGGCGAAGCCGTGCCGGCCCGACTCGAGAGCGGCCAGGCACTCCTCCAGTGCACGGCGGGTCGGGTTCTTGGTCCGGGAGTACTCGTATCCGTCGCGCATCTCTCCGACGGCGTCCTGAAGATACGTTGACGTCGCGTAGATCGGAGTGACCACTGCACCGGTCGTGGGGTCGGCCGGTTGGCCCGCGTGGATGGCGCGGGTGGCAAAGCCCTGGGAATCTGTCATGCCCATACGCTAACCGACGCCGCGGCGTGATCATGTTCGGCGGCGCCGACGACCGTGGCGTGTCGGTAACCGTTGGTCTACTTCGAAGCGCTGGCACGAATCCGTGATTCAACACGTGGTGCCCGTCTCGTATCGTCGTAGACGTCAATCGCCAGCGGGCCAATAGAATTGGGAAAAGGAACTCCACATGAGCCAATGGACTGAAGACTTCGACGGCGACGGCGACCAGGACACCGTCTACGCGTACGACAACGATGGCGACGGACAGGCGGACGAATGGGTCGTCGATCTTGACTCCGACGGAGACGCGGACGCCCAGTTCACCGACAACAACGGCGACGGCATCGTCGACGAGATGTTGATCGACTCGAACGACGACGGCACCGCAGACGTCGTCGCGTTCGACTCCGACGGCGACGGCAACATCGACACGTACCAGTACGACACCGACTACGACGGTGTTCTGGACACCGAGGTCACCGACTTCGACGGTGACGGTATCGCCGACGCGTGATGCCGCCGGGGGCGTGGGCTCAACCCCGGCACACCCACGTCGTGATAATCCCCACGGCGCGGTCACAGCGTTGTTACGAGAGGACGCAGGGCATCGTTCTCTCAACGGGTGGGCCCCTTTGGGGAACCGCCTCGGAGGCTTTCCTCGGATCTCGCTCGTCGTATGGGAACGACGGGGTCCGGGGAAAGCCTCTTGGTGTTTTTCGCGGAGTCGTTCCGCCGCCGAGGCGGGAGGCCGGAGACGCTTCGGGCCACATCGCCGCCGGCGGGCGTCACCTACACCTCGGGAATAAACGGATGTCGCCGCGCGTCGACACCGGCATGACTGTGACGACTCACGCTGTCCTGGCCACTCCCCTGTACGGACCTTGGCCGGACGGGTTCGAACGTGCTGTATTCGGGATGGGCTGTTTCTGGGGCGTCGAGCGCATCTTCTGGGAGATCGACGGGGTGCACAGCACTGCTGCCGGGTATGCCGGCGGCACCGACCCCGATCCGACGTATCGGGCGGTGTGCAGCGGCGCCACGGGGCACGCCGAAGTGGTTCAGGTCGTCTACGACCCGTCGAAGGTCTCTTACGAGACCCTGCTGACGGCGTTTTGGGACAACCACGATCCGACCCAGGGGCTTCGTCAGGGGAACGACGTCGGTAGTCAATACCGGTCGATCATTCTCACAACGAGCGCCGACCAGCAGCGACGAGCGGAGGCGTCTCGGCAGGCCTACGCACCGATCGTCGCGGACGCCGGCCTGGGTCGGATCACCACCGACATCCGACCCGCCGGTGACTTCTTCCACGCCGAGGACGAACATCAGCAGTACCTGCACCACAACCCGGGCGGCTACTGCAACCACGGCCCCCAGGTGTACGCCGGCAAACTCAGCGTGACGTCGCTCGAGAACCGGTTGGCGGACCTTCCCGTCACCTGGAACGCCTGATCGTCACGGTGTTTTACCGCCTTGGCGGCCACACGGGCGGCAAAACACCGCGAATTCGAGTTTGTCGGGTCGGCTTGGGTGAACATGAGGCTGATGACGGGACCTGCGCTCATGTGTCCGGTGTGTCGAGCCCGCGAGCACGGCCACGAACCGGTGCCGACGTCGAGAAGCTCCTGAAGCCGCCGCCTGCGGCCATCCGAAGCCGCGCAGGAGAAGCAGGTCGACGGCGACGTTCCTGCCGGTGACTCTCCGACGAACTCGCGCGCGACGGGCCGGACATCGTCGCCACCGGGTCTTGTGTGGTCGACTCTCATGAGGCCCGGTCGAGTGATCGAGGTCCGGCCGGGTGCGAGCCGTGTTCGTCTTCCGCGCCGACGGGGAACCCCGACCGCCGGCCGCAGAGTGCCGACGGCAGCTGGCTTGTCGGCGCTTCAGCGACATGACCCGGCTGTTTCTCAACCGTGAGGGCCTTCGATCTTGAGTCCGCGGCAGCGGTCCACATGGACCGGTGGAACCGAGCCGGATCGCCGCTCGAAGACATGCGTTCCCGGTGGTCGATGCGAGGCTCGGTCCCGGTGACGCAGGGGGCCGGCAGACGTACCCTGGACGCTTCCGACGACTTCATACCCGTTTCGACGGGCCGCGAGAGGCTCCGCAACACACGTCTACCGGTCGCACGGCCTACGCAGCAGGATCCAGACGACACGTGTTCGGGCTCATTGACGTCGTTGACCCGCCGGTTCGAAAAACGACAGTTCGACAATAAAGTCCCTTAAGGAGCGTCGGCGGTTCTCCCGAGTGTCGCGCGGCAGAGTCGTCTAGTCGTATGTGACGTTCTCGTCGACTCGGTCGATCGTCGCGCGCAATACCCGGTGAGCGCCCACATCGGTCTCGCCCACCACCGGGTCCGCCTCCGTGAAAAGGTCAAGCTTGTACGCGGCCAGAACCACGTGAGCGAAATAGTCCGGCGATACCGACGCCTCCGTATCGTCGAGATGGGAGATCAGGAAGTCGAAGGCCAGACGGGCGTTGCCCGACCTCACCATCTCGCGCAGGCCGACCGCTCGCGCGGGTTCGACATCACCGGCACCGACGGCCCGGTCGATCAACCGGTCGACCATGTTGACGATCCCCGACACGTAACCCTCCCCGCATGTTCGTTGGGATGCAGTCTGTCACCTGACGTAACGAGGTGGAGCCGGTTCACCGTCTCCCCCACCAAGATGGGAGCTCGGCAACGCCGAGGGTGATCCCGTTCAGATCGCCCAGGCGTCCGACCGCGACGATTCGGCCAACGACATCAAACTCGCCTGGGGACGTGCGGCCGGCCCCAGGACGTGGCTACGTCCCTCCACCAGGAGCCGTTCTATCTCCTTTGCCGGTCCCGGCGCACCGAAGAGGTAGCCCTGCCCGAGGTCGCATCCGGCGTCGCGCATCCGACGCGCCTGCCACAGGCTTTCGATCCCCTCGGCGACAACCTCGAGCCCCAGGGTGTGCCCCATGTCCACCAGCGTCGAAATGAACTCTCGATCGGTCGATTCGGACTTGCTCAACGAATGGGAGGCAAACGCACCGTCCAGTTTCAACGCGTGGACGGGCAGTCGGCTCAACGAGGCCAGGTTCGAATACCCGGTACCGAAATCGTCGATCGCGACGTGCACCCCCAACGCGGTCAGCTCCCGAAGGGTGTCGACGACGTGCTGATCGGTGCCCGGAGCGCCGTGTTCGGTGATCTCCAGTTGCAGGTTCTCGGGGGGCAGGCCGGTGCCGGACAACACCTCGGAGACACGTGCGACCAGTCCGGGGCGTTTCAGTTGTCGCGCCGCGAGGTTCACGGCGACGTACGGGGGCTCCGAACACAGGTGAACCCAGCGCTCGGCCTCCCGGCACGCCTGTTCCATCAAATAGTCGTCCATGGCCACGACGATGCCGGTGGCTTCTGCCAGGCCGATGAACTGGCCCGCCGCCAGCAGACCCATGGACGGGTGGTCCCATCGGGCCAACGCCTCCACGCCCACGAGCCGTCCGTCGCGCAGATTCACCAACGGTTGATACGCCAGAGTGAACTCACCGCGCCGCAACGCCGACGGCATGGCCGCCGACAGTCGGAACCTCCTGGCGTCTTCGGCGCTGCGGTCCGATCGGTACACGCGTCGGCAGCCCGGGCCGTCCGCTTTCGCCCAGTG
>DXGR01000012.1 GCA_019113825.1 Candidatus Stackebrandtia excrementipullorum
CGACCAGAACACGCGTGTCGCGGTCGGGGGTTCCTGTTTTCCGCCCGATGACAACATGCCGATGACCAGCGACCCGGAGTCCGACGACGTGACGAAGAAGATCACGCTCAAAAGGATCGTCAGGATGGAGATCCCGGTAGCCCAAGGCAGGTCGGAGAGCAGGTCGAACAAAGCGAAGTCGGTGCTGACCACGCCGTCGGGAGGTATGAGACCTCCTCGGCCGTGCAGCTCACGCCACAATGCGCTGCCACCCATGACTCCGAACCACAGGAACGAAATTGCGGTGGGGACCAGCAGAACGCCTAGGCAGAACTCGCGAACCGTGCGTCCCCGTGAGATGCGGGCGATGAACACGCCGACGAAAGGTGCCCAGCTGATCCACCACCCCCAGTAGAACGCGGTCCATGCGGCCTGGAAGTTGGCGGGGGCTTCGCCGGCCTCGACGGAGAATCCGCTGTGAGCCCTTTCGAGTGAACGGCCGCCGCACCCTCGGCCCTTGAAGAGCGCGTAACGGCGGGTGTAAAGACGACGTGTGAGGCCGGGGTAAACGAAGACCACCCTCCGGAAAATACCGGAGGGTGGTGGAAACATCGTGGTGAGAAATCGTTCCCACCGGAGGTGACAATCGTTTTACGACGGTGTCAGTCCTTGTTTGCCTGGGCGCGTTCGCGTGCCTTCCACGCCCGGAAGGCCTCGTCGTTGTCCCCGCAACGCCAGTAGCCGGAAATCGACAGCCTCGTCTTCTCCACTCCGCGTTCCTTCAACAACAGCGGCCGGAGGCGCTTCATCACCGTTTCGGCTTCACCGTGAACGAAGAAATGCCCGACGCCGGGAGGGAACGGATAATCACGGACCGCTTCGAACCATTCGTCTCGAGGATTGAGACATTCGGCTTCGTTACGGAAAAGCCACGTGATGTCGGCGTTGCCGGGGCATTCGAGTTTTTGTTCCTCATTCGGGTCCGACACCTGAATGATGACCTTCACCGGAACACCGACACCCACCTTTTCCAGCGACGCCGCAATCGCAGGAATGGCGCTTTCGTCGCCGGTCATGAAGTGCCAGTCGGCGTCTTCCCGAGGTGCGTACGCTCCGCCGGGCCCCAACATACTGATGCTGTCGCCCGGTTGTGCGGCCGCCGCCCACGGGCCGGCGATGCCGGAGTCCCCGTGGCAGACCACGTCGATGGTGAGTTCACGCAGGTGGGGGTCGAACGATCGGACGGTGTAGGTGCGCTTCACCGGCCATTGTTCGCGGGGGAAATCCTGTTCGATCTGTTCAAGGTCGAACGGGAAGGGGTATTGGACTCCCTTTGGTGGGAACAGCAGTTTCACGTACTGATCGGTGTAGGCGTTGGCGCAGAAATCGTCGATTCCATCGCCGCCGAGTACGAGGCGAACCATGTGAGGGGTGCGCCACTCGGTGCGCAGGACCGTCAATTGAACGAGCGCACGACGTTTGGTCTTAACGGACATCGAACAACCCTCATTATCCGGCAGTGTGGTTAGGCGACCCTAACACCATAGCTCGTGATCATGATCGCGGGCGTTCCCCCTGGAAAACACGGTGTGTTGTCGCTCGGAAGCGCATCGGTCAACGGCCCGTGGGCGCCGGTTGGTTGGGGGTTGACCGGATCGCCGCAACCAGTGGGGCCAACGTCGCGTCGCGTCCGGCTTCGGTGAGCGCCCGGGTCAGGATGCGGTGGTGTGTCGGCCGTGCACCGTTCAACGCGATCTGTCCGGCGTCGGTGATTTCGGTGTTGATGCCGCGCCGGTCCTCCTGGCACAGTCGGCGGATCAGTAGGTCACGACGTTCAAGGCGTGCAACCAGCCGTGTGGTGGCGCTTTGGCTGAGTGCCACGGCCGACGCGAGCGTCTGCATGCGAACGTATTGAGGAGCTCGTAGTGCCAGTGTTTCCAGTACGGAGTATTCGCTGAGGCTGAGCTGATGGTCCAGCTGAAGGGCGCGTTCCAGCCGGTCCTCGATGTGCGAGTGAAGGGTGAACAGTGCTCGCCAACCATGGGCGGTTTCGGCGACTTCGGGGCGTGTCATGGGTCACATTATGGTGGTGTCGGCGGGCGTGCCGTCACCAGGCTCCGATGCGCGGCCACGGTGAGTATCGCCGCCGGTCGTGGTGTACGGCATACTTTCCGGCCGACGATGCTCCGGTGGCCGGGAGCGGATTCTGCGGGCCTACAGCCCGGCGCGCCACCAGGCTCGGCTTGCCATAAACTCGATGTCTCAGCGCCAGTCCCCCGTAGCGTCGTGCCGGTTTCACGTCCACGGTCACCTGACACGTATGGCGCGCCCAGCACCGACATGCATGGAGGAAACCCCGGTGACGGCACCGACTACCGGAACAGTCCACCCGATCGTGTACTACGGCGACCAGGTGCTCCACCGTCCCTGCAAGCCGGTCACCGAGTTCGACGACGCGTTGGCCACACTCATCGCCGACATGTTCGCCAGCATGTACGAGGTCAACGGAGTCGGGCTCGCCGCCAACCAGATCGGTGTCGATGCGCGCGTTTTCGTGCTGGACTGCGCCGATGCGGCGGGCGTCAACAAGGTCGCTCACGTGGTCAACCCGGTTCTGGAACCCACCGAGCCGCCCCGCGAACTGGTGACCAGATCGGAAGGCTGCCTGTCGGTACCGGGTCAGTACCACGATCTTGCTCGGCCGAAGACGGCCACCGTCAGCGGGTTCACGATGAAGGGTGAGCCCATCACCATCACCGGTGACGGAACGCTCGGCCAGTGCCTGCAACACGAGTTCGACCACCTTGAAGGCATGGTCTACGTGGACAGGCTGCCCCGTAAAGCTCGCAAGAAGGTGTTGGCCGACGCGGGCTTGGCCGAACGCTGACATCTACAGGCAACCTTTGGGGCCCGTGAACCGGTCTATTTCACGGAGCAGGAGAACTGCCCGCCGTTGACGGAGGTTGTCGTCGCCGTGTCGGGACCGGACGGGTCCGCACTTCGGCGCGATTCCGCCCGGTGAAGCGGCCACACCGACCACCATTGAGGTATGACCGACACGCCGCCGACGACCTTCTCCGCCGCCTGCGCTCGGGGACGCCACCGAGAGCGAGACGGTGTGTGCGCCCCGTGGCATCACGGTGCCTCTAACCTGCCGGGGGTCTCCCGTCGAACACGCCGTCCCGGAGCCGGTGCGGTCGTCGGGCGCGGATCCGGCGGCGTCGATCGGATGGAATGGAGCGTCTAGACACAGTGGATGTTGTGTGCGAATGGCGGCTTTGCTCGTATCGACGGCGCCCCTACCGATTCCGAAACGCGGTCGACGAGGAGAACTCACCGTTCCCCGTCGTTGAAGAGCAGGGTATTCGCCGTACCCGGCCCCTCGGCGACGTGATCGCGTTCTCGCGCTCGACCCGATTGACCGGTTGATCGTCTCGCCACGCCGATTCGGCCAACCGGAGGAGGTTGCCCTCATGGTTCACATTGTCTTCGCGTTGACCGATCGATTCCACCTGTTGGATTTGGCCGGGCCGGCACAGGTGTTCGGCACAGCCGGTGATTTTGGATTGTCGTACCGGCTTTCATACTTCGCCGACACTCCACAGGTGGTCTCGGCACAAGGCGCCGCGTTGTGCGCGCAGACGACGTTGCCGGATCTGGGGGCCGCGGACGTCGTGATGGTGCCGGGTTGGCGTTCTCCGGCCGTGTCGGGGCGGCGCGTCAGCGAAAGGTTTGTATCCGCCCTGGTGAACCACCACGCAGTCGGTGGGACGGTGGCGGCCGTTTGCTCCGGTGCGTTCGCACTGGGACAGGCGGGCCTCCTCAACGGGCGACGCTGCACGACCCATCATGCTTTGCGGAATACATTGGCACGTCGGTTCGAAAGCACCGTGGTCGTCTCCGACGTGTTGTATGTGACCGACGGTCGTGTGGCCACATCGGCCGGTGTTTCCGCCGGAATCGACTTGGCGCTGCATCTGGTGGCGACGTGGCACGGCCCCGCCGTGGCGGCGAAGATCGCTCGCGAGATGGTGCTTTTCGCGCGCGCCAACGGGAACGATCCTCACGACGGCGTCATGCTCCGTCATCGGTCGCATCTGTGCGACACCGTCCATCGAGTGCAGGATGTGATCGATTCGTCGTTTTCCCACCGCTGGACCTTGGACACGCTCGCCGACTCCGCACGGGTGAGCGCGCGAACGCTGACCCGCATGTTCGTGCGCGCCACCGGGATGACACCACTGCGGTACCAGCAGGCACTGCGACTCGAACACGCGGAGTATCTGATCGGCGGCGGGAGTACCGTGGAGGCGGCGGCACGAGTCGTCGGGTTCGCCGACGCGCGGATGCTGCGCCGGTTGCGTGCCCGGGCGGCCGACAGCGAGATGGTCGTAGCCGAGTGAACCACCGTCCATCGGCCAGATCGTCCGAGTGCTACAAAAACGAGGAGTCCGATGTCGAGTTCTTTGTTCAATGTGGCGTTTGATTGCCACGATCCCGGTGCCTTGGCCCGCTTTTGGAGCCGGGTGGTCGGCCATCCCGTTGCGTTCGACGACGGGGACTTCGCCACGGTCGACATACCCGGCGGGTCGAATCTGTTCTTCCAACGGGTGGATGAGCCTAAACGGGGAAAGAACCGGGTCCACGTCTGCCTGTCGCCGGACCTGTTGCGCGACACCGAGGTGGGACGACTGACGGAACTGGGCGCAACGATGGTCGCCGACCACCGGGAGCCGGACGGCGCCGGTTGGGCGGTCATGTCCGATCCGGAGGGAAACGAGTTCTGTGTCCTGCGCAGCGAAGCCGAGCGTGCCGCCGCACACGGCGGTTGAGGCCTTTCGTGTGACCGGCGCGTGATCACCGGGTGATGTGGATCGTCGAGCACGGGCGACGGGCCGGTCGGCGTCACTCGGCGTGCGGCGTTCGGGCCGAACCCGCCGTATCGCGTGCGCAACACAGGCTTCGGCGGGCTCTCGCCGCACGCTGCGGCCCGCCCGCGGTAAGCGGTTACCGGGAGCCCGGCTCCGTCACGAAGTCGATGAGCTCCTCAACCCGTCCCAACAGTTCGGGCTCCAGGTGCGAATAGTCGGTGACTGCAGCACGGATGCGACGCCATGCGTCGGCCGGTGACAGCCGCCAACCCAACCGAGCGATCACTCCCTCCTTCCACGGTTCGCCTTTGGGCACACGCGGCCAGCTCTCGAAACCCAACCGGGCGGGCTTGACCGCCTGCCAGATGTCGATAAACGGATGACCGCAGATCAGAACGTGCGGCGAGACGACCTGCGCGGTGATGTGGCTTTCTTTCGAACCAGTGACGAGATGGTCCACCAGGACGCCGAGTCTGCGCTGCGGCCCGGGCTCGAACTCATCGACGATCGTGGGCAGATCGTCGATACCGGCCAGATACTCCACGACGACCCCTTCGACGCGCAGGTCGTGCCCCCAGATCCGTTCGACGAGCTCCGCGTCGTGAACACCTTCGACGTAGATGCGGCTTTGTCTGGCGACCTTGGCGCGATGGTTTGTCACCAGAGTCGATCCCGAAGCGCTACGGGAAGAAGGTTTGGGTGCGGAGACGCGGGGGCGTACCAGCGTCACGGCTTCGCCGTCGATGAGAAAACCCCCGGGGGTCAACGGAAAAACACGATGCCTGCCCTGGCGATCCTCCAACGTGACGGTGGTCTTGTCGCAGGCGACGACGGCTCCACAGAAACCACTGGCGGGGTCTTCGGCGACCACATCGAAGGTCGCCTCGATCTCGGGTGTCGGCCGGCGTTTCGGGTGCCGTCGGTCGCTGGACAGGACGTCGCGGTATCGCATCGACTCAGTGTCCCATCCGTCGCGTGTGGGCTCACCGGTACCGATGACATCAAGCGCCTCATCGGGTTCGTTGTCTCGCAATGACGGCCGAAGCGGGGGCGTCGACGGCTCTCATGACGGTAATCTGCGAGCGACCGGTGGCGCCAGCCATGAGGTCGCTTCCAACCGTGGGGAGGACATCATGCGTGCATTGACCGTTGAAACGGGGCGGCCGGATTCGTTGGCGATGACGGAAGTTCCCGATCCCGTCGCCGGTCCGGGGGAGTTGTTGGTGGAAGGCCTGGCCGTCGGGGTGTGCGCCACCGACCGTGAAATCATCGCCGCCGAATACGGGGAGGCTCCTCCCGGAGAGCATCGCCTGGTTATCGGACACGAATCCTTGGGGCGTGTGGTCTCGGCACCCGACGACTCCGACTTCGCGTCGGGTGACCACGTGGTGGGTGTGGTACGCCGTCCCGACCCCGAACCGTGTGGTGCGTGCGCCCGTGGACTCTTCGACATGTGCCGGAACGGCCGTTACACGGAACGTGGCATCAAGGGCGTTGACGGATTCGCCAGCCAGCGGTGGACCGTTCCCACCGAGTACGCGGTCAAAGTGCCGGAGGGGCTTGGCGAACTCGCTGTTCTCGTCGAACCCGCGTCGGTGTTGGCGAAAGCGTGGGACCAGATCGACGCCGTGGGAAATCGATCGTGGTTCGCCCCAAAAACGGTCCTGGTCACCGGTGCCGGCCCCATCGGTCTCCTGGGCGCGTTGATGGGGGTGCAGCGCGGTCTCGAGGTTCATGTCCTCGACCAGGTCACCGAAGGTGTCAAACCACAGCTGGTAGCCGATTTGGGTGCTGTTTACCATCACCGGGGGATGAGCGCCGTGGCCGACCACGTCGAGCCCGACATCGTCATCGAGGCCACGGGAGCGCCGTCCGTGGTGGGCGAGTCCATGACGATCACCGGCCCGTACGGCGTAGTGTGCGTGACGGGTGTCTCCACACCGGGCAGCACGATGCGGGTCGACATGGGCGCCATCAACCGCGAGATCGTCCTCGACAACGACGTCGTCATCGGATCGGTGAATGCGAACCTCGATCACTACGCGGTGGCGGCTCGAGTGCTGGCCGACGCCGATCCCGACTGGGTGTCACGTCTGATCTCTCGACGTGTGCCCATAGACGACTACCCGGAAGCCTTTCAGGAGCGCGCGGACGACGTCAAGGTCGTTCTCACGCTGCAGTAACGTGACGTCGGTCGCCGACCCCGCGGCCGGGACCCACTCGTGGCCGGATCACAATAACGTCACCGGGCCGGACACGATCGTGCGGCCGGTCCTGCTCGGGTAGAAGGGGCGTCCCATGACGCGTACGACTCTGATCGTCGGTGGTGGTGCAGCGGCGGCGCTGTCGGCGCGCAGATTGGCCGGTGCACACGACCACCGGGTGGTCGTGGTGGACCCGTCTCCGGAACCGGGTGCCGGTCCGGCCTACGACAAAGCCGCGCCGTGGCATCTGTTGAACTCGCCCGCGGCGAGCATGAGCGTGGAACCGGACGATCCGACTCACTTCATCACTTGGGCCGCTTCGGTGGGACATCCGGTGTCCGCCGACGAGTTCGCACCGCGCAGCCTGTACGGCCGTTACCTGCGGGCGATGCTTGCCGCCACCCCGGGGGTTCAGGTGGTGCCCGGTACCGTCCTCGACGTCGACGACACGTTGACCGTCCACACGGACACCGGCAAGCGCCTGGCCGCCACCGATGTCGTTCTGGCCGTCGGCAACCCGTCGGGAGGGCGGCCCGTTCCCGCGTTGACCGGTCACCCTCGCTATCTGCACGACCCGTGGAACGTCGAGGACATCCCCGAGGGGCCCGTCCTGTTGATCGGTACCGGCCTGACCGCTGTGGACATGGCCTTGAGCGTTACTCGCCGATATGCCGATACCCGGGTCGACGCGGTGTCCCGACACGGTCTGTTGCCCCGGCCTCATCGGCCGTTCGGGGAGGTCGCGGCGACGAAGGAGTTCACGGTCGAGCCGACGGCGTCGCTGTCTCGGCTGGTCGCCTCCGTGCGAAACGCCGTCGCCCACACCGGAGACTGGCGTGCGGTCGTGGACGGGATGCGTCCACATATCGATTCACTGTGGATTGGCCTGGACGCCTCGTCTCAGCGGCGTTTCATCGAGCACGTCGCCCGCGTCTGGGAGGTGCATCGACACCGGATGGCACCCACGATCGCCACCGATGTCGACCGGCTGCGAGCCACCGGACGCCTCACAGTGGCCGCCGACCGCATCGTCGACGTCGAGGTGGAGCGGCGCGACCGGATCGGGGTCACGTTCGCCGGCGGTGAACACCGGGACTACGCCGCGGTGATCAACTGCACCGGCCCGGGTCGTCTGCCGGCCGGTGCGGACCGGCTGGTCGCCGGTTTGTTGTCGGCGGGACGGGCACGGGTGGGGCCCTATCGGCTCGGTCTTGACGTCGATCGACACGGTCATGTCGTCGACGCGCACGGTCGAGTGAACCGGCATCTGTGGGTCCTCGGTGCGCTGCGTCGCGGATGTCTCTGGGAGACCACGGCCGTCCCCGAGATACGACGACAGGCCGTGGCACTGGCCGACGCGATCACGGCGACACCGGTGGAGACCGCTACCGGATGACGACCTGAGGCTGCACCGGCCGGGCCGACGGCGGTGCGTGTCACCTGAAACATCGGGTTCTCAGCGCTTGGATTTCTTCGGTGACCAGGATCCCTTCGAACGCGTGCGAGCCCCCATCGGGCGTCTCTCGGCGCCAATGGTTCGTCGCCAGCAGACTGCCGCGCGGCCGGTCTGAACCGATCAGGGGGTGGTGCGGTCGCGACTCGGGCGCCGGTGACGATTACGGAGCCGTCGGAGACGAGCGCGTCCATCGCCTGTGCGCTGCGAAGCCGCGAACGGCTGTTCACCGGGGCAAAGGCGTGTTGACGAACCGAAACACGGTCGTCGTCACTTCGTCGAACCGGGTCCACACCAACATTCGCGGAAGCCTCGCCCCCCTGACGATGTTGAGCCCATCGATATCGGTGTGCGCGATAGCCGTTGGCGGCCGAGTCGATCGCCTCCGGCCGGGTGGACCGTTCGGTTGCGGCAGTCTTCACGGGACAGCCGGACGAGATCGTCTCGGGAAGGCGCATGTGAGGTTGTGAAGCCGCCAGTGGAAAAGCTCCTGAGTCCCGAAAGGTAATGGACGTTCGGTATCGCCCAACCGGAGCGTCGAGTTGATGCGGGTGCTCCGGTCATGGGGCGGCAGATCGACGGCGTGACGGAGGTCGTGCGTCACGCCGTACGACGATTCGTCTGTAGACGGCCCGACCGGCACCGCGGGTGCCCGATACGGTGGGGAACCGGCCTTTGGCCACGAGATCGTCACCGCGAACCGAAGGCAAGGCCGAGCGGTCGCGCATATTGCAGACGGCCCCGACAGGGCGCCGTCGTCGTCATTTCATGGAATCGGCGATGGCCTGTCCACGGTCGCGGGCCGCCTCGACCGCGTCGGCCACGGCGGCTCGAACCCGGTGACGTTCGAGCTCACGGATCGCGTTGATGGTCGTTCCGGCGGGCGACGTCACAGCCTCACGCAGTTGCACGGGATGTTCACCGGTTTCACGCAGCATCGTGGCCGCGCCGACAATGGTCTGCACGATGAGATCGTGAGCGATGCTGCGCGGCAGGCCCAATAGGATCGCGGCGTCGGTCATCGCTTCGACGAGATAGTAGAAGTACGCCGGACCGGATCCCGACAGTGCGGTGACGGCGTCCTGATGGTTCTCCGGCAGTCGCAACACGCCACCCAGCGGTGTGAACAGGTGCTCGACACGTTCCAGGTCGGCTTCGTCGGCGTGCCGACCGGCCGACAGAACGGTGACCGCCTGGTCCACCAGGGCGGGTGTGTTCGTCATGGCTCTGACGACCGGGACGCCGTCGGGGAGGCGCTGTTCAAAAAAGGACGTGGGAAGGCCCGCGCACAATGAGACGACGAGCCGGCCCGTCGGCAACGGCGGCAGATGGGTCAACAGGTCGTCGGCGTCTTGGGGCTTGACCGCGATCACAATGATGTCGGAGCGGTCGATCGCCTCGGCGTTCGAGAGAACCCGAACGCCGAGGCTGTCCTCGATGGGTGCGATGTGCTCGCTGCGGCGAACCGTGGCGATGAGGTCCTGGGGCGGCCAGCCCGATCGGGTCAAGCCGGCTAGGACGGTCCGTCCGATGCGTCCTGCGCCCAATACCGCCACGGTCACCATGTGCCTGCTCCTTTAGGTCATTCCATCGCCTTGGCCAGGACGGCCACGGCATGGTCCAGCTGTTCCTCCGTGATGACCAGAGGCGGCGCAAGACGCACGGTTGTTTCATGCGTCTCCTTGCACAGCACTCCGGCGTCTGCCATCCGTTCGCACACGGTGCGGGCGCTCGGCGCGTTGGCCGACAACTCGACACCGGCCCACAATCCGCGAACCCTCAACTCTTTCACCTTCGACGAGTCGAGCTTCGACAACGCGCCGGCCAGGTGCTCGCCCAATTCCCGACTGCGCTGTTGCCAGGTGCCCTCGGCCATCATCGCGACGACCTCACGGCCGACCGCGCTCGCCAACGGGTTCCCACCGAACGTGCTGCCGTGTTGGCCGGGCCCGTAAACGTCCATGACGTCACGGTTGGCCACCATCGCCGACAACGGGACGACCCCACCACCCAGAGCTTTGCCCAACAGGTAGATGTCGGGACGGACACCGTCGTGTTCACACGCGAACGTGTAACCCGTACGCCCCAGACCCGACTGAATCTCGTCGGCGATCAGTAGAACGTTGTTCTCGGTGCAGAGTTCACGAAGCGCGGCCAGCCAGCCCTTCGGCGGGATGACGACACCGGCCTCGCCCTGAATCGGCTCGACCAGGACCGCGACCGTGTCGGGTGTGATGGCTGCGGCGGTCGCCGCCAGATCGCCGTACGGCACCAGGTCGAAGCCGGGTGTGAACGGACCGAAGTTGGTGCGTGCGGTCTCGTCGGTGGAGAAACTCACGATGGTCGTGGTGCGGCCGTGGAAGTTGCCGTCAAAGGCGATGATGCGTGCCTGATCGGCGGGTACGCCCTTGCGTTCGTACCCCCATTTACGAGCCGTCTTGATCCCGGTCTCGACCGCTTCGGCACCGGTGTTCATGGGCAGAACGGCGTCCATGCCGGCCAGCTCGGCCAACTCGGCGCAGAACGGACCCAACTGGTCGTTGTGGAAGGCGCGGCTGGTCAGCGTCAGCTTGCCCAACTGCTGATTGGCCGCGTCGATCAGCCTCGGGTGGCGATGGCCGAAGTTCATCGCCGAATACGCCGACAACAGGTCGAGGTACTTGCGACCGGCCGAGTCCACGACCATGGCGCCTTCACCGCTGCTGAGCACCACGGGCAACGGGTGGTAGTTGTGTGCGCCGTGCTCGTCTTCCAACTGGATGAACTTCTTGGGGTCGGACATCTTTCCCCCTTGCGTCGAAATGAATCTGGTCAGGTTGTGCGCTCCGAACGGTGAAACCGGTCGTCAACGAAGAAGAAGATCAACCGCGGACGTGGTTCAACAACGCTCGAGACAGCGGAGCCGACGGGTCGGTCGACAACTCCAGTGATGACCACGGAGCGTCGGCGGACGTCAGCATGCTCCCGACCGCGGCGATCATCGCGCCGTTGTCGGTGCACAAGTAAGGCGGCGGTACCCGCAGGGTGATGCCCGCGTCGCGGCAACGTTGCCCGGCGACCTCGCGCAGCCGGGAGTTGGCGGCGACGCCGCCGGCGATCACCAGAGTGTCGACCTCGTGTGACACACACGCGTCAACGGCCTTCGCGGTCAAAACGTCGACCACGGCCTCTTGGAAGGAGGCGGCCAGATCGGCCACCGGAAGCGGCCCTTCGCAGCGGTCAACCCAACGGGCCACCGCGGTTTTCAACCCGGAGAAGGAGAACCCGTACCGATGGGGCGTGGGCCGGGGAAAGCCGATGGCTTCGGGGTCGCCGTCTTCGGCGGCACGCTGAACGGCGGGCCCACCGGGATAACCCAACCCGAGGATCCGCGCCACCTTGTCGAACGCCTCACCTGCCGCATCGTCAACGGTGTCACCCAGATGCACGATCGGGTCGGTGGCCAAGTCGGTCAGCAGCAGAAGCGACGTGTGCCCCCCGGAAACGACGAGCGCGACGCTCTTCTCCGGTAGATCACCGTGGACCAACGTGTCTGCGGCGACGTGTCCGGCCAGGTGATGCACACCCAGCAGCGGAATATCGAGGCTGACCGCGTAAGCCTTTGCCGACGCCAACCCCACTTGAAGAGCCGTGGCGAGTCCCGGTCCCGCGGTGACGGCGATCGCGTCGATTTCGGATAGAGTGACGCCCGCTCGTTCGACGGCCCGTCTCACGGTGGGGACCATCGCCTCAAGGTGCGCTCGGGCCGCGACCTCGGGCACCACGCCACCGAACCGCACGTGCTCGGACATGCTGGAGGAGAGGCATTCGCCCAGTAGCTTGCCGTCGCGGACCAGACCGACTCCGGTCTCGTCGCACGACGACTCGATCCCCATCACCAAGCTCACCGGCGTACCGCCGTTCGGGGTGTTGCCCAGGTGCGCACAGTCTCCTCCTGTGATGGTTCACGTCCGCGTGTCGCAGCCGCCGTCAGGCTATTGCAGCACATCGCGGTGTCCGTTCAATCATCGGCCGTAACGACGCATTCGGCAATCGTTCTCCGGCGGTGACCTCGATCTCCAACCTGTTCTCGGGGGGAGGAACCGGGCAGGTGGAGAAGTCGTTGTAGGCACACGGCAGGTTCTGCGCCCGGTTGAAATCGACGACCATGTCGCCGTTCTTGTCCGGCGGCGACGGTACGAGGCTCCGAATCGACACCGGGGTGGTGCGACTGCTGAACAGGATCCACCGGTGACTGTGCGACACGTCGGTGAACACGACCAGGCGGTGTTCGTCGGCGCCGACGGTGAAACGTACGTCGCCTGCGGCGAGCATCCGATGGCTGACGCCTTCGACAACGGAACCGACGGTGCTTACCCGCGGCTGCTCATACGGTGCGAATGCACCCGTCAACCGCCAAGCCGGGTCGAATGCGTATCGCGGTTGAGCACCGAAAGCGAGCCTGGCGGGCGCCTGCGGGTCGCGCACCCGGATCGCGGCGGCACCGTCACGACGGATCACCTCGACGACCCGACGCCGATCGAATTCACCGCGCACATCCGTCTCGGCGGTCAAAGTCACGGTGTCGGCGATTGCGTGATCATCGAAACGTAGGTTTTCGGCGTCGGTCACGGTGATGCTCTTCGCATCGGCCCGCCACATGCCCGGCACCGGGGGGTAGGCGGTCGGCGTGTCGGTAAGCCAGTGGAGGGCCGTCAGACTCAACGGGCCGTAATCCGCCGTGATGGCACGATCACGTTCTCGTGTCCATTCCGTCCATTCGTCCTGAACGTTCATGCCACCACACCTGTTCGTCGACCGTCTGTGCCGAGGCGAAGCGTACGCGCCGACCACCGGCGAACAAAATAGACGTGTCCTATGCCATGGCGGGTGACATAGCCTGTTCTGCGTCGATACCGTATCGATGCCATTCCTTTAAGGAGTCAATCGTGCGCCCGGCTCTCGAACCCGTGGCGAAACGCCCCATCGCCCTCGTTGCAGCGGTCGCAGCCCTTGTCTTGACCGGACTGTCGGGTCGATACGGCTTCCACCGCGACGAACTCTATTTCCTTGCCGCCGCAGAAAGGCCCGCGCTCGGGTACGTCGACCAGCCGCCGCTCACCCCGATGTTGGCGAAACTGTCGGTGACCCTGTTCGGCGACACTCCGGCGGGCCTACGGGTCGTGGCGACCCTCGCCTTCGTGTGCGCGATCGTCCTCGTCGGTTTGATCGCACGCGAGCTCGGAGCCGGAAGAGTCGGCCAGGTGCTGGCGGTGGTCGGGGCCGGAATCGGCGGATTCGGCCTCGGAGTCGGTCACATGGTGTCGACGGCGGGCTTCGACATGGTGGCGTGGCTCGCCCTGTCGGCGATCGTCATACGGCTCATGCGAGGCGGCGACCCGCGATGGTGGGTCGTCGCGGGCGTGACGGCCGGTGCGGCGGTGTGGAACAAATACCTGGTCCTTCTGCTGATTGCGGCGTTGTCGACGACCTGGTTGGCCGTCGGGCCACGAGATCGACTGCGTACTCGATGGCTCCCCGTGGGAATTGCGGTCGGTGCGGCGATCACGGCACCGACCCTGTGGTGGCAGGCCGTCAACGGCTGGCCGCAGTTGACGGTCGCGGCAGGCATCGGAGCCGACGACGGCCTCCTCAACAGGGCCATGTTGGTCCCCGAACAACTGGTGTATCTGTCGCCGGTCCTGGTGCCGGTGTGGATGGTGGGTTGGCGGCGCCTGTGGCGGATCACGGAGGTGCGGGCCTTTGCCGTGGCCTACCCGCTGGTGTGTCTCGTGGTGTTTGTGGCCGGGGGGAAAGGCTATTACACGCTCCCGTTGTTGCTTGTTCTCCTGGCTGCGGGGGCCGAGCCGACCGCGGCGTGGCTCACAAGGGCTTGGCGCGGCCGCCTTCCCGTCGTGGTGGTGACCTTGTGTCTGGGGTTTGCCGGGTCGGCCGTCGTGTCGTTGCCGGTGCTTCCGGCGTCGGCGCTGACGCTCTCCAATGCCGTCAACGCCGAGCAGGGTGAACAGGTCGGATGGCCCGAACTGGTCGACTCCGTGGCGATCGCGTGGGGCAGGCCGGACATCGACGATCGTGACGAGGCCGTTGTGTTCACGGAGAATTACGGTCAAGCCGGCGCCGTTGAACGTTTCGGCCCCGATCGAAGCGTGCCCGCCCCCTATTCGGGGCACATGAGCTACGCCGACTGGGGGCCGCCTCCGGACACCCATCGCGGTCCGGTGATCGTGGTTCACGACGACGACACGGTGTTGACGTCTCACTTCCTCGGGTGTGAACCGGTCGCGGTCGTGGACAACGGGCACGGTGTCGACAACGAGGAACAGGGGACGGTGGTGAGTCTGTGCCGCGGCACGGCTGCACCGTGGTCGGTTTTGTGGCGCGACCTGCGGCACTACTATTGACGCGAAGCGTCGCCGTGAGGCCGTCGATAAGTTTCTCCACTGTGTCGGTTCGGAGCGGTCTTTCGTCGGTTCCGCGTCAAGCGTGCGATTCCGGCGGCCAACCGCGAGAAGGCCTCGGGCGAGACCGTCTAAGCACCGAGCCCGACATGCACGTAAACCACCACGATCCACGCGCACACGACGACCAGCATCAGGCGCTGTATCGCGCCGGTGCGTGGATGATCGTTCTCCCAGGCGACGGCGAAGCGACCCGAGGCCGCCACTGCCACGATTCCGGTGAACACGCTGTAAACGGCCAGTCCGACGGCATCGAAGTTCCACAGATGCCAAGCCCAGATGAACGGCGCCAGGGGCAGGGCGGCGAATACGACCGCACCGGCGTTGTCGTGGCGTAGATGCGCACGACCGACTTTCGCCGGTGTCTCCGCCCCCGCCGGATAGTCCCTCATGGGTTCCATGGACCACACGCCCGAAGCGATCAAGCCGAGGCCCGCGATCCCAACCGTCACCGAACCCAGAAGGCCCGAAACCGACGTGGACCCGACCGCCGTTCCCAGCGAGCCGATGGCGATGAGTGCTCCGCTGACGACGAAGTTGCCAACCTGCACACGGCCGCGCAGCCCGAGGCTCAACGCGCTGACCGTATGGTACGTCGGACGGTAATCGGGGCGTGTCAATCCGTCCACGGTGAACACGACGACGAACAGGACGGCGCCCACGGCGCCCGACCAAGCGAGAACGGTCACGGGTTTTCTTCTCCTGCGAACGGGGGCTCCCGAACCGTGGATCGGGGTGATGAGGACGGTAACGGCCGCCGTGGCCGCGAAACAGTGCCGTTGGTCATGGAGATCGTGCCGAATATGGTGAACACGTCGAGTGAGCCGGGAGGCGCGATGACGTCGGTTCTCAGCAGCGGTGAGATGTCACGCGCCTGCGGATTGTCGGCCAAGGCACTGCGGCTCTACCACGCCAAAGGGCTTCTGGTTCCCGCACACATCGACCCGGGAAACGGTTACCGTCGTTACACCGCCGAGCAGGTCGAACGAGGACGTACCATCGCGCTGCTGCGGCGGCTGGACATGCCGCTGGCACGTATCGCCGAGGTCGTGGACGGTCCCATCGACGGCGCCCGTGAACGCATCCTGGACTGGTGGCAGGGGCAGCTGTATCGCATCGACGAAGGCCGGGACCTGCTGCGGCGGTTGGACCAGAGGTTTGCCACCGACAACTCTATCTACAACCGACTGTATTCGGTGAAGCGTCGCGCCGTGCCCGAACGAAAGCTGGCCACCATGTTCGGCGATGTCGAGCAACACGACCTCGTGCCCCGCTTCACCGCCGATGTGGTGGAACTGCGGGGACGGTTGGCTGCTCAAGGCGCCACCTTCGGTGACGAGTTCTGGGTCGTCTACCACTCGGTCGTAGGTCCACGGATTCCCGGACGGATCGAAACGTGTGTCCCCTACGAGGGGAAGGCCGACCCTTCCGGGCCGATGATGCTGCGAATGGAACCGGCAGGCGAGATCGCGGTTACCGCGGTGACGGTGCGCCACTGTCGTTACCCGACGATTCTCGGTGCGTTCAACGCGGTGGAACAGGACACGACCGGCGAAGAAACCGGTAGACCGCGTGAGGTGTACCCGGTGCCGTGGAGCGACGACCCCGACGCGGTCGTGGCCGAAGTGGCGATCACCGTCCTGTCCCGGGGTTGACCTTGCCCCTGGGGCGGGCGGCACGCTTCGATCATGGACGTCGACGCGTACTCATCCCACAGCCGATTCAGCGATCCCGGGTCTCACGCCGATGCGCTTGCCGCGATCCCGATCGATACAAGAATCCTGCATACCGTGACGATGCAGACCATCCTGCATTACCGCGCCGGAGCCGTGGCGGCCACCGCACGGCAGTGGAACGACATCGACCTGCGGTGGGTCTCCGCGATTCTCGACGTGGCCGCCGAACGGAGTGGCGCAACGCCGAGTGCGCAGCGAGACCCCGCCGACCGCGTCGGAGGCTGCTGCCGGGACCACAGCCTTCTGGCGGTCGCCATCCTGCGGCAACACGGTATCCCCGCTCGAACACGAGTGGGATTCGCCGATTACTTCACACCCGACTTTCATCACGATCACGTTGTGGTCGAGCAGTGGGACCGGTGGGATGGACGGTGGCGCCGATGGGATCCGGAGCTTGCCGAGGGAGATCGGGCCTTCGACGTGTGGGACATGCGGAAAGGGCCACGGTCGCCGTTTGCGACGGCTTCGGAGGTCTGGCGGGAACATCGGGAAGGACGCATCGACGTGTCGACCTACGGTGTCGACCCGGCCCTGCCCGAACTGGCCGGTTCGTCGTTCGTTCAACGGTACGTGGTCACCGAACTCGCACATCGTATGAAACACGAGATGCTGCTGTGGGACACGTGGGACAACGGTCTCGACGTGACCGAACTCGTCGACCGTATCGCGGACCTCATGGTGCGCGCCGACGACGGAGATTTCGAGGCCGAGAGGGAGGCTGCAACGCTGTGGCGCGACCGCCTCCAACCGGGAGCCACGGTGAGGACCTGGTCGCCGAGCGGGCGCGTGGGTGTCACCGATCTGGAGTCGCGCGTGACCACCTGGACGTGAAAGGACCGGTTCCCCGACGGAGAACCGGTCCTTATCGCGTCAGTTCCGGTCGGCGTCGATGGCGGGGTGCTCCCGCTCCAACGCCGCGCCCTCGACGTCGACGTTCGGTAGGAACCGGTCGAGCCACTTCGGAAGCCACCAGGCGGCGTCACCGAAGACGTGCATGATGGCCGGCACGATGACCATGCGGACGACGAACGCGTCGAACAGCACACCCACTGCCAAGCCGAAGCCCAACGGCCGCACCATCACCAGGTGTGAGAACACGAACCCGCCGAACACCGAGATCATGATGATCGCGGCCGCCGTCACGACGGCACGTCCGGCATGGGCACCCGCCGAGATGGCCTTGCGCGCCGGCATCCCGTGGGCGTACGCCTCACGCATGCCCGAGACCATGAACAGTTGATAGTCCATGGCCAGCCCGAACAGGACCCCGATGATGATCAGCGGTGCGAAGTTCAGTAGGGGCCCGGGTTCGGCGACCGCGAAGACATCGGCGAGCCAGCCCCACTGGTAGACCGCCACTGCAGCGCCCAGCGCGGCGAACAGCGAGAGTACGAACCCGCCGGTCGCGATCAAAGGCACCAGCAGAGACCGCAGTACCACGATCATGATGAGCAGGGACAGACCGATGACCACGGTCAGGTAAAGGGGCATCGCATCGGCCAGTTTTTCCGAGATGTCGATGTTTCCGCTGGCGGCACCCGCCACACCGATGGCGATGTCACCGTCCATCGGCGACATATCCCGCAGATCGTGTACCAGGTCCTCGGTCGACACGCTTGCGGGTCCGTCGACGGGAATGACCTGGAAGGCGAAGAAGTCGCGATCCTCGGACACACCCGCCGGTGCCACCGCGACGATGTCGTCGTGCTCCATGAGCCGTCCGGCGAGGTCCACCTGAGTGAGCAGTTCCTCCTCTTCGGTGACGCCGGTCGGTAGAGAGGCGGTCACCACCAGTGGACCGTTGTGGCCGGGACCGAATTCCTCGGCGGTGATCGTGTAGGCGCGGTACTGGGTGCTGTCCTTGCTTTCGGTCGAACCGTCGGGCAGCCCCAACCGCATCGACACGGCTGGAATGGCCAACACGAGCAGCCCCACGATCGCGATGACCAGGGCCAACAGAGTGCGCGGGGTGTTCATGGGCTTGAACTCTTTACCGTTGCCGTCGGCGCCGATGCGTTTCCGTGCGCTACGGCTGAGTACGCGTACGTCCAGTAGACCAAGTAGCGCGGGCACAAGGCTGATGGCTACAAGCACCGCGATCAGGACGGACGCCGCTCCAACCGTCCCCATGACGCCGAGGAAGGAGATGCCGGTGACGTTGAGGGCCAGCAAAGCGATGAACACCGTCGAACCGGCGAACACGACCGCGTTACCGGCGGTTCCGTTGGCGATACCGATCGATTCCGCCACGTCCATTCCCACCAACACCTGGCGCCGATGCCGGTTGATGATGAACAGCGCGTAGTCGATACCCACGGCCAAACCGAGCATCACCCCCAGAACCGGGGTCACGTTCGTCATGTCGACGACGTCGGAGAACGACAGCGAGGCGAGGACCCCGATACCGACGCCCACGAGGGACGACAGGATGGGGAGCATGGCCGGGAGGAAGGTGCGCAGCATGATCAGCAACACCAGTGCCGCGACGACCACCCCGACGACCTCGCTGATTCCGATCAGCCCGTCGATGGAGGTGGCGATCTCGGAGGAGAAGTCGACGTTGACGCCGGTGATGTCTGCGCCCTCGAGCTCGGCGACGACGGCTTCCTTGGTTTCGGCGGGAAGCGCGAACATGTCTTCGTCGAAGACGATCGCGCCCAGGGCGGTGGACCCGTCGTCGGAGATGCTGCGAACCTCGGCGGTGTACTCGAGCATGCGTTCGGCCACGTCGAGCATGCCGGTTTGTTTGACGATCTCGGCGTGGGCGCCGTCCAGTTCGGCCTGCTGGGCGTCGAGTTCGGCGAGTGCCCCTTCGAAGCCGGCGTCGGATCCGGCCTGAGCGATGGCGGCTTCGAGCTGGGCGCGTGCGTCGTCGATCGCCTGTTGCGCGGCCTCCAACTCGACAAGGCCGTCCTCGACCTGTTGGCGCGCGTTGAGGATCTCCTGCTCACCGGCCTCTCGTTCGGCCGTGGTGGTGAACGGGTCGACGACTGCGGTCACATGCCCGACGTCGGTGAGATCCTCCAGCGCGGCCGAGATCTGCTCTTTTTGATCGTCGGTCAGCGCTTCGCCGTCGGAGGTGTGGAATACCACGGTGCTCGTGGCACCGCCGGCCCCGAGTTCAGCGGTCAGTTCGTCGGTGACTCGCTCCGTCTCCGTTCCCGGGATGCTGAACGTCGATGCCAACGTTCCGCCGAGTAGGAGGAAGGCCACGCCGGCGAGGACGAGTGCGGCCAACCACCCGGTGACCACCGTCCACGCTCGGCGCGCTCCGAAACGCCCGAGTCGGTACAGCAAGTGAGTCAAGGGGATGCCTTTCATGCGCTGAAGATCAGGATGTCGAGTGAGTCAAGGGGATGCCTTTCATGCGCTGAAGATCAGGATGTCGAGATTTTGAGCCCGCCAAGTATATGCACACGTGTTGGATATCCGACACCTGTTGGATTAGTGGTGTCGGTAGGCTCACAGGCGACGGAAGGAACAGAACATGGACCCGCGGATCGCCCGTACGCGTCGTGCGTTGCAGGAGGCGCTCTTCGAGTTGGCCCGCGAACGTTCGTTGGACGACATCACGGTCGGTGACATCGCCGAACGAGCGGGGGTGAACCGCAGTAGCTACTACCAGCACTACTCCGACAAGGAAACCCTGCTGGCCGATGCTCTCGACGTCGCCGCGGAAACCGCCGTCTCCGAGGTGCCGTTTCCCGAGGCGGTCAGCGACCATGTGACGCCGGAAGACCACCCCTGGCTGCTGGCGTACCTGCATCACATCGACAAAAACGCCAAACTGTACCGACGTGTGCTCGGCGACCAGGGGTCCGCAGTGGCCATGAGCCGTACCCGTCAGCGCCTGCAGCTGGTCGTCAAAGACGCGTTGACTCAATCGAAGTTCGAGCCACCGCCCGGCTTGCCGCTGGCGGTCGCCGCTTCGGGGATCATCGGCTCGGCGATCGGGGTGGTCACCGCGTGGCTGGACCAGCCCTCGCGCGTGTCGGTCGAGACCGCCGCCACCTGGGTAGGACAGATGCTGCGGTTGCAAGGTGCTCTCGTCGACGGTCGGACCTGTGGCAACGCTCGATCATGATGCCTGCCATGTCGTGAGTGCGGTCACATTTGAACGCGACGATCCGCCGGCACCCTCATGCCGCTCGCGCCGTCCAATCAACACGAAAGCCGGGGTGGACGCCCTGCCCCCTTTCAGGGGGGTGGAAACCGTGTGCGCTATGCTCTAAAAGCACTCGACGCGGGGTGGAGCAGTTCGGTAGCTCGCTGGGCTCATAACCCAGAGGTCGCAGGTTCAAATCCTGTCCCCGCTACCAATCTGAAGTCTCAATTCAACGGAATGGGTCGAACCTTTTTGGGTTCGGCCTTTTTTGTGTTTCCCGGTTGTGTGGTGAGTTCACGTAGCTCGGTTGTGCGGCGGCGTTGAGGGCTCCGGCTCGGTGCGACAGAGGCATGCTTCGCGTCGAATGCGGTGCCGGTCGTTGCATGCCCCTGGTCGAGAATCCGAAGCCCGTCCCCTGCGGCGCAAATCCCGCGACGGCCTCTGCAAACAGATCAAGCGGCACCGGGAAACACGTGCCGGGTGCGGTGCCGCCAAACTCGAGCACGGCCGTGCTCGGTGAGGGGCGAGGCTCTCCGGCACGGTGCGACCCGTCGCTTTCGGCCGTTCAGCGGCGTGCGTGCGGATCGGGAGTAAGCGTGCATCGGCGTGAGGGCGCACGGGCGCTCGGTACCGGCCAAGGCCGGTCCGACCTGCACTGATGTCGGGAATGGAGGCTTGATGGGGCAAAGGGTGCCGAGGTGCTTCGAGCTCGGTTCAGGCGTTTGATACGGTTAGGCTTCCAAGAACGACCGGGAAGGCGGGAAACCCCCTCTAATTGGAAGTTTTAGGAAGTCTGCTAGATTATGCAGGCAATCGGCGCGGGGTGGAGCAGTTCGGTAGCTCGCTGGGCTCATAATCCAGAGGTCGCAGGTTCAAATCCTGTCCCCGCTACCAAGTAAAACGCTCCCGGATCACTGATCCGGGAGCGTTTTTGCAGTCCCACTCAAAGCCCAGAATGTGGTTCCACAACGTTGGAGCCCCGGGGAGGGCACGCGTGAGCCTGTCCGTGACCCCCCACGGCCACGTGGCGGCGTAGATCACGTGCAAGCCGCCGACCAGTCGGTTTACCGAGCGCTTCACACCCGGATCCGAGCGACACGTCGCGTTGCGGGCGGAAGAACGTGGTGGTTTCCCCGACGCCGTTGAGACGTCGACGGCCACCTCGGCGAAAACTAGCGACCGTACCCGGCAACACCGATGTGGTGAAGTGCCTGGCCACGGCGGGCATGGTCGACCACGCGGACAAGTCAGCGGCGGGGCCGGTTGCGCATGTTACTGCGGATCATGCTGACGGCTTCGCCGGCGCCTCGATTCAAGACGACTTTCGACATCGCCGTGGCGAATCCGAAAACCTGTTCACCGGTGACCTTGGGCGGTATGGAGAGAGCGTTGGGATCGGTGACGACCTCGACCAGGGCCGGACCGTCGTGATCGAACGCGGCGCGGTAGGTGGACGCGAGCTCTCGCGGGTCGGTGACACGTTCCGCATGGAAACCGATGGCACTGGCGATGGCCGCGTAGTTCGTATCCGGCACGTCTACTCCGAAGTCGGGCAGCCCGTCGACGAGCATCTCCAGCTTGACCATGGCAAGCGTGGAGTTGTTGAACACCACGACCTTGACGGGCATTCCCTGAGATCCCACCGTGATGAGCTCGCCGAGAAGCATCGACAGGCCACCGTCTCCGGAGACCGAGACCACCTGACGGCCGGGGAAGGCCTGTTGGGCGCCGATGGCATGTGGGAGCGCATTGGCCATGGACCCGTGTAGATACGAACCGATGAGCCGACGCGTGCCCAGCGGCCGGATGTAACGGGCGGTCCATACATTGCACATACCGGTGTCGGCGGTGAAGATCGCGTCGTCGTCGGCCACTTCGTCGAGTACCGATGCGGCATATTCGGGGTGGATCGGTACGGATTTGTCGGCCTTACGCGTGTACGCCCCGACCGCCTTGTTCATCAACCGGTCGTGCTTCTTGAGTGTCCGCTCCAAAAACCCGGCGTCGGACTTCTCCTCGATTAGGGGCAGAAGCGCCCGAAGGGTGGGCAGAACGTCACCGTGGACCGGTAGCTCCACATGCGTGCGCCGCCCGATCCGTTCGCGCGCCCGATCGATCTGAGCCGTGCGTGTGTCGGGAAGAAACTGGTCGTAGGGAAAATCCGTGCCCAGCAGGATGAGCAGGTCCGCGTCCTCGATGCCTTCGGCGGCCGCCCCGTAGCCGAGGAGCCCGGTCATGCCCACGTCATACGGGTTGTCGTATTGGATGAAATCTTTACCTCGCAGTGAGTGGCCGATCGGGGATTTGATCTTGGCTGCCAGAGCGATGACTTCGTCATGGGCGCCTTCGGTACCGGCACCGGCGAATATCGCCACCTTCGTCGACTCGTTGACTGCCTCGGCGAGGCGCTGCACGCTGGCCGCCGTCGGCGTCAACGACGCCGACTCGACGGGGCGACAGTCCGGTGTCGGGGCCGTTGTCTCCAGATCGGCGACGTCTCCGGGAAGCGTTACGACGGCGACGCCCCGCAAACCGACCGCGTGCCGAATCGCCGCCTGAACGACCCGGGGCGCCTGGTCGGTTGTGCTTACCAGCTCCGAGTAGACCGAACATTCGGTGAAGAGCCGATCGGGGTGTGTCTCCTGGAAGTAGCCGCTACCGATGTGTCGGCTCGGGATATGCGAAGCCAGAGCGAGGACCGGCGCCCCGGACCGGTGGGCGTCGTACAAGCCGTTGATCAGGTGTAGGTTTCCCGGACCGCACGAACCTGCACAGACGGCGAGTCGTCCCGTGAGCTGTGCCTCCGCGGCGGCTGCGAACGCCCCTGCCTCCTCGTGTCGCACATGAATCCAGTCGATCCCGCCTCGAGTCGCGCCACCGGTGCGGCGCACCGCATCGACGATCGGGTTGAGACTGTCGCCGACGATCCCGTAAATGCGTCGCACTCCGGCCGACTGCAACTGTTCAACGAACTGGTCCGCAAGTTTTTTAGCCACCACGGGTCTCCCTTCGCCTGATGGTCATCACTCAACCACGGATGGGGCCCGATGATCGTGGGTTCGCATCGGCTGCGTCGCGGTCGGTAAAGTCCTGCGGAGCCGCTGGGCAGAATGGGCACGTCACATACTCGACAGACCGGAGGGACCGGTGCCCTAGGCCGACTGTGGTGTTGTCGATGAAACCGGTGACCGTCCGACGGGTAAGCGACCGTCTCGGTGAGCGGGCTCGGGCGACAACACGGAGCGTTCGTCCGATTCGAGTGGAACCACGGGCCGTGTCTGCAAGACCTCGTGACGCTGACCCGGGCGAGCCGTCACGGGGTCGGGCACGACCAGGACTGTCTTTCGGCAGAGGATCGACGGCAGTTTTCCCGCCTGTGGTTCGGCGTATCGGGTGAGGGCGAGGACCGTTCCGAGCGTGACGAGAAAACCGGTCGCCGCCAGCCACTCCAATCCCGGCCGTATTCGGTCCCCCAACAGCAGCAATCCAACGACCGCTGCGGGAACGGCGAAGGCCGCGTCCATGGCCGCGATGGCCGCGGTTGTCGAGCCACGTTGCATGGCGAGAGCCAAGAGAAGCTGGCCCGTGAGCGACTGCACAATGATCACGTACAGGAGGGGATGCGAGATAAGGTCGGCCACCCCGATCGCACCGGCCAACGGCCGGGATGCGACGGCGGCGGCACCGAACGCCAGGCCTGCGAGCGCACCCAAGGCCACCGACCCGGGCACACCGCGGATACGGTGCGCGGCGAACCAGCCGAGGCCCGCGATGACGATCCAACTGCCCGCCAGCGCTAGGACGGCGACCGTATCGAGGTCTTTGGACACCGACGGTTGAGCAGACACGACCAACGCCGCGATGCCGATCGTCAAGCCGGCCAACAACGCGATCTCGGCGCGGGGCAGTTTCCATTTGAGTACGACGACGCCCAGGACGGCGGTCACGCCGAGCCCTGCGGCGACGGCGGCCTGGACAAGGAACAGTGGGAGATCCGCGCGCGCGAATATCGCCAGGAGGAAGCCCAACACCTGGCACGCGATGCCAACGAGATACGTCTTTTGCGAAGCCAGCTTCAGCAGCAGCTTCGGATTAAAGGTCTCGTGCGCTTGTTCACGACTGGCGGCGATGGCCTGTAGAAAATTGGCGACTCCATAAGCCATGATCATCGCCGCGAGGAAAAACCATCCCGCGGTCACCCCGTGAGAGTAGTCCTCCGAGCCTGCTCATCCCAGTCGGGTTGCGCGCGTCACCGGTTGCCGTGCTCAAACGATGGTGTAAGTCACCCTGCGAGTATGCCCAGAAGCTCGTCGTGAATGAGCCCGTTGCTGGCTACGGCGGAGCCCCCGTGCGGTCCCGGTTCACCCGAAAGGCTCGTGAACGTCCCGCCTGCCTCAGCCACGATGAGCGACAGAGGAGCCAGGTCCCACAACGCGACCTCGGGTTCGGCGGCCCCGTCGACGGCTCCTTCGGCGACGAGCATGTAACTGTAAAAGTCACCGTATGCACGACTACGCCAAGCCTGGTTGAGCAGACCGAGCATCTGTTCGCCCCGGTCGTGGTCGAACCAGCCGGGGATGCTCGAGTAACTGATCGACGCGTTCGGGACACGCCGGACCCCGGATACGTGAATACGGTCGGCGCGGTTGCGGTGCCGACCGGCATAGGCACCCGTCCCCTTGGCGGCCCACCAACGGCGACCCAGCAGGGGGGCGGAAACGATGCCGACGACGGGCTCGTCGTTTTCCAACAGGGCGATGAGAGTCGCCCACACGGGTACACCGCGCACGAAGTTTTTGGTGCCGTCGATCGGGTCCACGACCCACCGGCGTCCGCCGTCGCTGCCGGATTCGTCGCCGAACTCCTCGCCGAGTACGCCGTCACGTGGTCGAGCCCGTGCCAGAGTCGACCGAATGGCCTTCTCCACGGCGGTGTCGGCGTCGCTGACCGGTGTCATGTCCGGTTTCGTCTCCACCTTCAAATCCTGCGCCCGGAATCGGTCGGTGGAAATCGTGTCCGCGGAATCGGCGAGCAGATGGGCCAAACCAAGGTCGTCGGCGTATGACATGAGCCCGAGTCTAAGAGGTTCTCTTCGGCCCTGTTGCCTCGTTGCGCGGTGCTCGGCCGACGTCTCGGGGTGTTATCGGACGGCTCGGACACGTGGCAGCGGTGGACCGCAAGACGGAAACGGTCCGACTCACGGTCGTCGACGCACGACGTTCACAGGCGGCTTCTTAACCGCGACCCGACATCGATTCGAGAAGTCGACGGTAGGAGAGCAGGCGCTGGGGCGGTTCTCCGGATGCGTCCCGTAGCTCGTCAAGCGCGCAGTCGCCGGTCTCACCGGTGTGGAGACATCCGCGGGGACACCCCGTGGCGACATCGGCGAGATCCCCGAACGTCGACAGCAACGAGTCGGGCGACACGTGTGCCAGCCCGAACGAACGAACGCCCGGGGTGTCGACGATCCAACCGCCTTCGGGAAGTTCGAATGCGACCGCGCTGGTCGATGTGTGTCGACCCTTGCCGACGGAGGAGACGATTCCTGTGGAGCGGCCCGCCCCGGGAACGAGCCGATTGACCAGTGTCGACTTCCCGACTCCGGAGTGGCCGATGAACACCGACACCTTCCCGCCGATGCGTTCGGCGAGCTCGGTGACGGGACGGTCGGGCGCGCACGTGACGAAGTCGAGGTCAAGGTCGCCGTAGTAGGACTCGATCTCGTCGATCATGTCGGCCCCGATGTCCGCTTTGGTCAGACACAGCAGGACGTCGACATCTGCATCGTATCCGGCCACGAGGCAGCGATCGATGAAACCGGTGCTGGGCGGAGGATCGGCAAGCGCGGACACGACCACCAGTTGATCGACGTTGGTGACGATGACGCGCTCGGTGGCGTCGTCGTCATCGGCTGTCCGGCGTAGCTCGCCGTGTCGTGGCGACACCTTGACGATCCTGGCGAGGGTGCCGGGTCGCCCCGAGGTGTCGCCCACTATGCCGACCCGGTCGCCCAAGATGACCGACTTACGAGCCAGTTCACGTGCCGACATGGCGACGACGTCGACGGGACCGTCGGGCCCCTCGACACGACACTGGTACCTGCCCCTGTCCACGCCGAAGACGAAACCTTCGACCGCTTCGGTGTGTTTGGGGCGGATCTTCGTGCGAGGACGGGTGCCGCGACCGGGACGAATCCGTACGTCGTCCTCGTCGTAATGTTTACGCCGCCTCAGGACCCGGTCTCCAGCAGCGCGGCCCACATGTGCGGGAAGTCGGGAAGCGTCTTGGAGGTGCACGCTACGTCGGACAGTTCCACCCCGGGCACTGCCAGGCCCAGAACCGCCCCCGCTTGTGCCATCCGGTGGTCGTCGTAGGTGTTGAAGACACCGCCGTGCAGTTTCGCGGGACGTATCCGCAACACATCCTCGGACTCGGTGACTTTACCGCCCAAATTGTTGATTTCCCGGGTCAACGCGGCCAACCGGTCGGTTTCGTGGCCGCGCAGGTGCCCGATTCCCCGCAGGGTGGAGGGCGTCTCCGCCAAGGCCGCCACGGCGGCGATGACGGGTGTGAGTTCGCCGGCCTCCGAGAGGTCGATGTCGATGCCGGTGATGCGGCCGTTGCCGCGGGCGGTCATGCCGCCGTCGGACAGGTCGATGCGGCCACCGAACTCGACCAGAACGTCGCGCAGCAGGTCACCGGGCTGGCTCGTGTCGTAGGGCCAACCGGGCACGGTGGTCTCGCCGTCGGTGATCAGAGCGGCCGCGAGGAACGGCGCCGCGTTCGACAGGTCGGGTTCGATGTGCCAGGCACGGCCGGAGAGCCGACCGGGCTCGATACGCCAGACGTCGCGTTCGGAGTCGTCGACGACGGCGCCGGCCGCCCGCATCATGTCGATGGTCATGCGTACGTGTGGAGCCGACGGAACCGGAGGCCCCTCGTGGCGGACCGTCAGCCCGCGGTCGTACAGGGGACCGGCCAACAGGAGCCCCGAGATGAACTGGCTGGACCGGGACGCGTCGATGGTCACCTCACCACCGGTCAGGCGGCCCATACCGGTGATGGTGAAGGGCAGTCCGCTGCCGTTGCCGTCGATCGTGGCGCCCAACTCTTCGAGTGCCTTCATCATCGGCCCCATCGGGCGGGAGCGGGCGTGTGGGTCGCCGTCGAAGGTGATGGCGCCGGTGGCCGTGGCCGCCAGAGGCGGAAGAAAACGCATGACGGTTCCCGCCAGGCCGCAGTCGATGTCGGCGGGACCGCGCAAAGCGGTGGGGTGCACCTGCCACAGGGCGTCGTCGGAGGTGACGATCCGAGTGCCCAGGGATTGAAGCGCGGAGACCATAAGTGAGGTATCCCGCGCCCGAAGTGGGGAGGCCAGCGAGCTTGCGCCGACGGCGGCGGCCGTGAGGATCAGGGCTCGGGCCATCATGGACTTGGATCCGGGAAGGGCCACTGTGGCTTGTACGGGACGGTCGGAGACGGGAGCGCGCCAGCGCTGCGCGGCGGGGGCACTGGTATCAGTCACGGGCCCAGCTTACGGGCTTACCCGGGGACGGTAAACCAAACACGGCCGATCGGTGCGTGCACAGCGCCGGCCTGCGGTGTTCGTGAACGATCGAGGCGTCGGTACCGCGGCGTAATGTGGCCGCATGTGTGGAAGATATGCCTCTTCACGTTCGTCGACCGAGCTGGCGACCCTGTTCGACGCCGTCGACGTGACCGAGGGGTCCGCCGATCGCGGCTACAATCTGGCGCCGACGCGGAGGGTTCCGGTCGTCCGGGTGTCGCGTTCGATGGAGCGGCGAGTGGTGTCCGCCGCGCGATGGGGGCTGGTTCCGCCGTGGTCGAAGAGTCCGAAGAACGGTCCACGGATGATGAACGCGCGTTCGGAGACGGTGACGACCTTGCCCGCATACCGGTCGCCGTTCGTGCGTAAGCGGTGCGTCGTGCCCGCTGACGGCTGGTACGAGTGGCAAAAGGGGCCGCGGGGCCGACAGCCGTACTACACCACCGCTCGAGACGGTGAACCGTTGGTGTTCGCCGGGCTGTGGGAGATGTGGGGAGACGACGAACCTTTGATGACGTGCACGGTGCTCACGGCGCCCGCCGTCGGGGAGCTGCAGCCGATACACGATCGGATGCCGTTGTTGTTGTCGCGTGACCGGATCGACGACTGGTTGACCGATCGGGGTGCGGCGGAGAATCTGCTCGCGGGTGTCGACGAAGGGCTCGTGGAGGGTTTGGAAATCCGTCCGGTGGGAAGCGCGGTCGGAAACGTACGGAACGATTCGGTGGAGTTGACCAAACGCGTCGAACCGTCCGAGCCGCCGTCGGCTCCCACATTGTTCTGACATGCGGTCTTTACGGCGTGTCCGTCGTGAGCGGGTGTTCGGACGGATGCAATGAGGCACGTCTCGAGAACCATGCACCGAAACAGTGGTTTCCGAGTGTCTCGTCGGCCGGGCCGAACGGGTCGATTCGGTTACGGAGTCTTGCGGAGGCGCTTCGTTGTGGGGTAGAACACAACACTACGCGTGTGGACGACCGAAACGACTTGGAACGAGCCCGTACGGGAGGCTGGGAAGCGTGAGCCGGAGCAAGAAGATGCCGAGCCGAGAAGAGATCGAGGCGGCCCGGCACGACCCCAGACTCAGGCGTGCTATCGACGTGGGGCGAGGTGACCCCGAATGGCGGTTGCGGGGTCGTTGTCTGTCTGTGGACCCGGAGACCTTTTTCCCCGAGCCTCAGTTGAAGGAGACGCCGCAGGCCGCGTTGGCCTTGTGCTCCGGTTGCCATGTACAGGCTTCGTGCTTGGCGTGGGCCTTGGACGCGGGTGATCGCAACGGTGTGTGGGGAGGGACAACTCCGCGAGAGCGCCAGGTCATGTTGGTTGCCTGGCGTGACACCGTGGCGGCTGCCTAACGGCGCTCTGCTCCCATCCCGGGCTCGACGGCGGTGTCACACCGCCGAACCCGGGCAGGGCCTGGGAGATTGGCACGGGCCGTGAGGCCCGTTTGTGGGAGATCCCTTATGGGTTCACAGGTACTAACGACCCCACTGTTGATCGGTAACGGCTCGATTACGCAATCGACGGCCTTTTTGTCGACCCGATTCCTGCGGACGACGCGGAATGATTGCGGCCGATGGTGCGTTGGATCGATGGTGACGGCGCGAGTAGCGCCGCGGAAGGAGCCGATAGCCGTGATGGCACCCGTGAGAGACCGTTCAGGGGACACTGAACAGCTCCAGCGTCTGCTGAACTCTCCGACGTGGCCCGTTGACGAGGCCACGCTGAAAGACCCCCACATTGACGTTTCGGTTTCTCCTCCTTCGGACCGTGCCGTACCCTCGGCGCAACGGCAGGCGTCGAGAGGGGAGCCGGTGACAGACGTCGAACAGGAGACCGAGAAGCAGCGGAGGGCGCGGTTTGAACGTGACGCCATGCCGCTGGTCGATCAGCTGTACGGCGCCGGGCTCCGCATGACACGCAACCCGCAGGACGCCGAGGACCTGGTGCAGGAGACCTACCTCAAGGCCTTCAGCGCATTCCATCAGTTCAAGGCCGGGACCAATCTCCGGGCGTGGATGTATCGGATTCTGACCAACACCTACATCAACTCGTACCGAAAGCGCAAGCGGCAGCCGGTCCAGGCGCCTACCGACGAGATCACCGACTGGCAGTTGGTGGCGGCGGAGTCACACACCTCCTCCGGCCTGAGGTCGGCCGAAACCGAGGCTTTGGACCGCCTCCCGGACTCCGATGTCAAGGTGGCGTTGGCGCGCCTGCCCGAGGATTTTCGTCTGGCCGTTTACCTCGCCGATGTCGAAGGGTTCGCTTACAAGGAGATCGCCGACATCATGGGGACGCCCATCGGCACCGTGATGTCCCGTTTGCACCGGGGGCGCAGACAGCTGCGTGACATGTTGACGGAGTACGCGGCGCAACGCGGGTTTTCCGCCTCATCGGACAACGAGGGGGTATGACGGTGAGCGAGGCCGGACAGCACGAAGTCGATTGCAAGGAAGTACTGGCGGAGGTCTATTTCTATCTGGACGCCGAATGTGCCTCGGCCAGGCGGGACATCATCAAACAGCACCTGGCGGAGTGTTCGCCGTGTCTGGCCGAGTACGGGATCGAGCAGGATGTGCGGGCGTTGGTGCACCGTTGTTGCTCCAACGAAATCGCTCCGCAGGAGGTAAAGGCGCGGTTGCGGGCGAAGCTGGCGAAACTGACCGATCTGGGTTCTTCTCCCGATCTGTGAACGACGGGAGCCGCGTGGGGCCGTGAACGGGCGAGTCGAGAGATCTCGTCGGCGGCCTTGCGCGCTGTGTGTCGCTGTGACATTTATTTCATCAACCGGCGAAACCGTGCAATCGTCCGATGACCGGGACCGAAGAAACCCCGCGCCGCCGATCGGCCCATTGCAGGCCGACCAGCGGCACTTTTCTTTCTAGCTGTTGGGGCGCTTACCGTGGTTGGCGCCTTTTTTCTTGCGTGCGTGGCGCTTGCGAGCCCGCTTGGCCATGGTTTCCTCCTGAAACGTCTGTGGATCGACGCTTTAGGATACGCATCGCCTGGCTGCTTCACGCCCGGCGTTCTAGTGTGTTGTCAACTCAAGCAGAACTGGAGGCGGTCATGGCCGAAGAGATCCGTGCCGAGATGGTGGCGAACGTGTGGAAGGTGGTCGCCAAGGCCGGTGACGAGGTCACTGATGCGGACCCGATCGTGATTTTGGAATCGATGAAGATGGAGATTCCCGTTCACTCCGAAGACGGTGGGACGGTCGCCGAGGTGCACGTGGCCGAAGGCCAGGTCGTGCAGGACGGCGACTTGATTGCCACGATCGAATAGGCGCGTCGACGGCCGTCGTGGACGACACGTGGTCGTCCATTCGGAAGGCACACGAGGACGGGCTCGAAAAGATCGACTGCGCGTCGTCGATGTGTTCCGTGTGGATGGTCGACCGTATGGGTAGACCTGGTGAAACGTGTCGTACCGTGCTCGGTACGGCACTTTCTCGTTGCCCCGACCGAAGGTGCGGTGCTCATGCCACATGACCCGGTGCCGCTCGGATTTCTCGATGGCAAAAGTCGGTTTTGCAGCTGAACCGGCGTTCCACATGCGTGTGGTGATCCCTTGGTTCAAGGTCGTGGCGCTGAGTGCGCCGATGGCGTCGACCACGTCCGCCCGTGGCGGCATCGGGCCGTGGTGATCTGCACTCGCGACGGTTTCGCCGCGCAGGTTGTGTACCGCACTGTGAGGTCCGTCCGCTTGTACGAGCGTGATGGGCAGCGGTTTCCGAACATCGGCCTGAGCTCGTAAGATCAGCGGCTCTGAGAAGGTCTCTTCGGAATCCGTCCGTTGCGAGGAGGCGGTGCGAACCGCGGTCCGAGCACCTCCCAACGGAATAGGGCTTTGAGGACGTCGCCCGGTGATCGGTCGGCCGCTTGGCGCACGGGCGAATATCTGTGCGCCAAGCGGCCCCGCCGCGTTCGGGTGTGTCGCCCCCGCGGTTCCCGTTCGAAACTGCTCGGAATATCCTTGTCTCGCGCAGTTATGCGCAAGAAGCTCAACGGGAGGTGCGATGAGTCCGGACGAGGCCGCTGTCGCGGTGAGTGAACAGCGCGATGCCGGGGCGTCGATGACGTCGCCGGGGGCGGGAATGACCGCCGACATCGGGGAACAACCCGAGGTCTACGCGCACTTGGCCCACACTCAGTCGAATGCGATCGCCGCGGTTGCCGAACGGATCGCACGGCGGCGCCCCCGTTATGTGCTCTACGCCGCTAGGGGAACGTCGGATCACGCTGCGCTGTACGCGGCCTACCTGACCGAGATACGGCTGGGGATTCCGGCGGGGCTCGCCTCACCCAGTACCGTCACCGTCTTCGGGTCCCGTCCCGACCTGGCCGACTGCATGGTGGTCGGTGTGTCTCAGTCGGGCGGTTCCCCCGACATCGCGGCGGTCCTCAAAAGCGCCGCCGAATCCGGCGCGGTGACGGTCGCCGTCACCAACAACCCGGAGTCGGCACTCGCCGCCCAGGCACATCATCACATCGACATCTGTGCAGGCCACGAACGTGCGGTCGCGGCAACGAAGACCTATACCGCGGAACTGTTGGCGCTGTTCATGCTCATCGAAGGAATCCGCACCGGCAACGGAAAACTTGCCGAACCCGAGACGACGGCCCTTGCTTCGCTGCCCGAGCTGGCGCGGACCGTGTTGGACGATGACACGGTCGTCGAGGTGGCGCGGCGCTATCGGTTTGCCGACCGCATGGTGACGACCGGCCGAGGCTACGCGTATCCGACGGCTCGAGAGACGGCTTTGAAGCTGATGGAGACGTCGTATCTCCCGGCCCTGGCCTTTTCGGGAGCTGATCTGCTTCACGGTCCCTTGGCGATGACCGATCCGGCGGTGCCGGTATTGGCCGTCGTCGGAGACGGGCCCGGTGGAGCGGCCATGGGCGACGTCGTCGGGCGTCTGGAGGAGCAGCGCGCCGACGTCGTGGTGCTCGGCCCCAGGAACGTTGGCGGTGCGAGCCTGCACATCCCGGCTCCGGCCGTCGACGAGCGCATTGCTCCCATGGTGGACATACTGCCGCTGCAAAGGCTGGCTCTGTCCGTCGCCGTGTCCCGAGGGGAGAATCCGGATGCGCCTCGGGGTTTGCGAAAGGTTACCGAGACCTTGTGATCGACCGGGTGTCGATGCCATTCATGTGACGCACGGTGCTCTTGTCGTGTTCTTGTGTGATCGTCGTGTGGCCCATCGGGGATTTCACTAGGCTTCCTGCTGTCGTACTGTGAGCAGGGAGCTACGCGTTGGATTTTTTCGGGTATCTGCGTGAGAACCAGGACATGCTCACGTTCTCGTTCTTGCAGTACGCGAGCATGGTGTTCCAGTGCGTTCTGGCGGCCACGGCCATAGGTATGGCGGTGGCGATCGCCACGTACCGCACGCCGTGGCTGGCGGCATTGGCGACGGGCACGGCCTCGGTCGTCTTCACCGTGCCTTCGTTGGCGTTGTTCGGCCTCATGGTGCCCGTGTTCGGCCTCGGCGTTTTGCCGGCTGTCGTGGCATTGACGCTGTACGCGTTGCTTCCCATCATCCGTAACGGCATCGTGGGTTTGTCCAGCGTCGACCCCGCAATGGTCGACGCCGCCCGCGGTATGGGGATGGGGCGCCTGGCCATACTCACTAAAGTGGAATTGCCGTTGGCCTGGCCGGTCGTGTTGACGGGGATTCGGGTCGCCACACAGTTGACGATGGGCGTGGGGGCGATCGCCGCCTACGTTTCCGGCCCCGGACTGGGGGACCAGATCTTTTCCGGTCTTGCCCGTCTCGGCGGAGCCAACTCGTTGAACGCCATCGTGGCGGGAACCGTCGGCATCGTTGTTCTCGCTCTGCTGTTCGACGCCGCCTAGTACTTATCGGAAAAATCACGACCTCCAGGGGCCTTCATGTCTGAGATCACCGCATCGGTGGGCGGCACCGAGATCGAGTTGAAGAACGTCACGAAAAGGTACCCCGGTCAGAAAAGCGCCGCCGTCAACAACGTGAGCCTGACGATTCCGGCGGGTGAGATCGTCGTACTGGTGGGTCCCTCCGGCTGTGGAAAGACGACCACCATGCGCATGATCAACCGTCTCATCGAACCGACCGACGGTGAAATTCTCATCGACGGTGAGGACGTGCGCCGGAAAGATCCCAATGAGCTGAGACGCCACATCGGATACGTCATCCAGGCGGGCGGGCTCTTTCCACACATGACGGTCGCCGACAACGTGGCCCTGGTGCCCGGCATGCTGAAATGGGAGCGCTCGAAAATTGCCGACCGGGTCGAGGAGATGCTGTCACTGGTCGGCCTGGACCCCGACCGGTTTATGAAGCGGTACCCGCGGCAGTTGTCGGGGGGACAGCAGCAGCGGGTCGGTGTGGCTCGGGCATTGGCAGCCGACCCTCCCGTTCTTCTCATGGACGAGCCGTTTGGTGCCGTCGACCCGATAACCCGTACCCATCTCCAAGACGAGCTACTGGCGCTTCAGGACGATCTGAGCAAGACGATCGTGTTCGTCACCCACGATTTCGACGAGGCCGTGAAACTGGGCGATCGCATAGCGATCCTCGCGGAGGGGTCCGAAATCGTGCAGTACGACGAGCCTGCCGCGATTCTCGCCAATCCTGCCGACGACTTTGTGCGGGGCTTCATCGGTGAGGGCGGCGCGATGAAGTTGTTGAACGTGACACGGCTCGCCGACATCGAACTGGCCGACGTGGTCGCGGCGAGAGCGGACGACGACGCCGCCGAGGTTCACGCTCGGGTAGCTGAAAAGGACACGCCCTGGGCGGTGCTTCTGGACGATGTGCAACGGCCGGTGCGTTGGGTGTCGCGTGATGAACTCGCGGGAATGACCGGTGCGATCGGAGGTGCCGGCATTGAGGTGGGTGGCACGATCAGTGGCCGTTCAACCGTCCAAGAGGCACTCGAGGCACTTCTGAAGTCCGATGCCGAGTGTGTACCGGTGACGGTGCGTCGCCGGTATGTCGGTTCGGTGACGTTGGCGACGGTGCAACACGCCATCGGCCGCTTGCGGGAACGTTCCAAGACGGGAGGACGAACGTGACCGTTGCCGCCCAAAAGGCCGACGCGCTGGGGGCGTCCGCCGCCGACACCGACAAAAGCCGTGGTCGCTGTTGGCGACACCGTTGGTGGCGTTGGCCGCGGCTGTTCTATTGGCCGTCTATCTTCTGCGGATCGACCTGACACCGACCCAGTTGGCGACCTTGAGCCCCGCGGCGTTGAGCAGGGCTTTGGTGCAACACCTTGAGTTGACGATCGTGTCGACGATCATCGTCCTGTGTATCGCACTTCCGCTCGGCGTCGTCCTGTCCCGACGGGGCGCCCGTATCGCGCTTCCGTTGACGATGGGCTTGGCCAACATCGGGCAGGGAGCACCGGCCATCGGTGTCGTCGCGTTGCTCGCCGTGTGGTTGGGCATCGGTTTTTGGACCGCGATCATCGCCCTGTCCGCCTACAGTATTCTTCCGGCGCTCCGTAACACTCTGGTCGGTCTTCGGCAGGTCGACCCGGCGTTGGTCGACGCCGGCCGAGGCATCGGTATGTCTGCACCGGCGGTGTTGTTTCGGGTCGAGCTGCCGCTGGCCATCCCGGTCATCTTGGCGGGAATTCGGACCACCCTGGTACTCAACGTCGGGGTTGCGGCGCTGGCTGCCTTCATCGGAGCCGGCGGCTTGGGGAACCTGGTGGTCACGGGCGTCAAACTGTACGAGTTTCCCGTCTTGGTGACGGGAAGCGTCTTGATCGCGATACTGGCGCTGCTGGTGGACTGGCTCGCTTCCATCGTGGAGAGATACCTCCATCCGAAGGGAATGTGATCGGTGTGCGAAGCATGACGGCGGCCCTGAGCGTGGGATTGGTGCTGGCCATAAGCGCGTGCGGATTGCAGCCCGCCTCGCAGTTTATCCCCGACGTCGAACCCGGTGAGCGTTTGAAGGCGTTTGGTTCTTTGGAGGGCGTCAGCCTCGTTACCACCTCAAAGGACTTCACCGAACAGTTGATTCTCGGAAAGATCCTGACCCTTGTTCTTTCGGCCATGGGCGCAGATGTCGTCGACAGGACGAATGCCAAGGGAAGCGTCAACGCCCGGGAATCGCTGTTGCGCGGCGACGCGGACCTGATGTGGGAGTACACCGGTACGGGATGGGTCAACTATCTAGGACATGTGGACGGTGACGCCGCGCCCGACGGTCAATCCGTGACCCTGAGCGACCCCACGGAGGTATTCGAGGCCGTGGCCGCCGAAGACCTGGCCGAAAACGACGTCTTCTGGTCGGAGCCGGCGCCGTTCAACAACACCTTCGCCATTGCGGTGACTCGGGAGGACGCCGACACGTACAGCCTGGAAAGCCTGGGGGATATCGCCTCGGTGCCGCAGGATCGGCAGACGTTCTGCCTGGAGAACGAGTTCGAGTCGCGCACCGACGGATGGCCGGGAATGAAGGACGCCTACGGTTTTGACATCCCGGGACAAAACACGTCCACCATGGATTCGGGAATCATCTACAGTCAGATTGGAGACGGTTGCGTCTTCGGGGTGGTTCTGGACACCGACGGCCGCATCCTCGGCAACGACCTTGTGACGTTGACCGACGACCGTGGATTCTTCCCGATCTACGAGCCGTCGGTGACCATTCGACGGGCGATCAACGACGAGTATCCCGAGATCGCGGCGGTATTCGAAGAGATCGGTCGATCATTGAACACCGACACCATGCGGGAACTCAACAACCGTGTCGACGTCGAGGGGCGGACACCGGTGAGCGTTGCCGAGGAGTGGCTTGTCCAGGAGGGTTTCCTTGCCGAAGCCGGTTGACGTCGACACCTCCTGTCCCGTCACGGCCGGTCAACCGGTGGGGCCGGACTAGAGTTGCCTCGATGTCGACCCTTCGTGACCTCGTCGAAGCCCGTACCGATCTGTCCCCGGCGACCAGTGAACACCTTCACCGGTTGGCCGCCGAATGGCAGCTGCTCGCGGACCTGTCGTTCGCGGACCTCCTGCTGTGGGCCCCGCTCCGGACGGGACAACCCGATGGTGTGCCCGAGGGCACCGATGCCTTCGTTTGTCTGGCCCAGGTGCGGCCGACCACCGGCCCCACGGCGTATGACGACGACCAGGTCGGCCGGGTTATCACCGGAGCCGACGCGGATCATCTGCGCATCGCGTTCACCGAAGGTCGTATTGTCCGTGAAGGTGACCCGGTATGGCACGGCGATACCCCCGCTCGACACGAGGCCGTGCCGGTACGTCGGCGTGATCGGCAGAAGGTGGTGGCGGTCGTCGCCCGTGACACCAACCTTTCCGACACCCGCAGCCCGAGCCATCTGGAGATCAACTACCTGAAGACCGCCGATTACCTGGTGCGCATGCTCACCGACGGCGGGTTTCCCCCACCGTTGTTGCCGGGAGAGCCGACCACGGCACCGCGGGTGGGGGACGGCCTCGTACGTATCGGAGCCGACGGTTTGGTGCGCTACGCCTCACCGAACGCCTTGTCCGCATATCGACGCATGGGGGTCACCGGCATCTTGTCGGGCGAAGACCTGGCGGCGCTGACGCGCAAGCTGGTGAACGACCCGGCGAAGGGAGACGATGTCGCACGCAGAATCCGTGCGGCGGTGGCCGGGGGGACGCCACGACGTAAGGAACTGGAGGCGCGGGGCGCCGTCGTCCTCATGCGTGCACTGCCGTTGAGACCGGACGGTCGTGGTGCCGGTGCGCTGGTACTGGTGAGAGACGTGACCGAGGTGCGAAGGCTCGACCGGGAGTTGGTCACCAAGGAGGCGACCATTCGCGAGATACACCACCGGGTCAAGAACAACCTGCAGACCGTCGCGGCCCTGCTTCGGCTGCAGGCACGGCGTGTCGGTGTGCCCCAGGCACGGGCGGCGTTGGAGGAGTCGGTGCGCCGGGTCGCGTCGATCGCGTTGGTTCACGAGACCCTCTCGCTGTCGAGTAACGAGTCGGTGGCTTTTGATGCCATCGTCGATCGGGTCGCGTCGATGGCGACCGAGGTGGCCGCTGCCGAATCGGACGTACGCCTACGACGTGACGGCAGTTTCGGTGTCCTGCCCTCCGAAGTGGCCACGCCGTTGGTGATGATCCTGAACGAACTTGTGCAAAACGCCGTCGAGCACGCCTACGCACCGGGCGAAGACGGAGAGGTGGTGATCACGGTCGACCGCGAGGGGGATCGCCTTCGGGTAACGGTGTCCGATTCCGGCCGAGGCCTGCCGGAGTCGTTTCGGCCCGAGGCGACGCATCGGCTTGGGCTCCAAATTGTTCGCACTCTCGCCACCGGGGAATTGCGCGGCGACATCAAACTGCGCAACCGTGACGTGGGCGGGACCGAGGCCATACTGGACTTCACGCTTCCCTAGGGCACATCCGCCCGCGCCGGATCCGGCTGGTCAGGTCTTGATCGAGGCGGGTGTCGTCGGGGTTGCCGCGGCGGCGAGTGCCGCCCAACCCGTCACCAGAAGGTACTGAGCGGCGATGTAGGTGCTCATGATGATGAGACTGCGTCCCGTGAAGTCGAGACCGGCCACGTTCACACCGATCAAGAGGTCGGAGATGAGGAACAGGACCCCTCCGACACCGGCACGCAGCGACAGTCCCATGGCGCACACCGCCATAAAGGCCAGCGCCGTGCCGTAAACAAGCATCGGTCCGGCCAGCGGTCCCAACGAGGTCCACAGGGGGATGAAGAACGCGAACAGTATCGCGACCGGTGCCGCAACCACCCAAACACGTTGTTTAACGCCCGACCACGCGTTGAGGCCAAGAAAGACACGGATGTAACAGACCTGCATGATCAGGAAGAAACCCATGCCCGCCAGAAACGCGGTCTGGCCGGGGATGAGCAGCGCGACATCGGCGATGGTGGCGGCGGCCAGCCCCAACACCATGAGCCGGGCATGGTGGTGAGCAAGCCCGCCGCCCACGACGATCAGAAGCGCCAACAGCGGCATCAGGAGTGGTTTGGTGACCCACTCGAGCGTCGCGTTGCCGATGCCGACGCTCACCAGGTTGGCGACGGCCACGACGGCGAACGCGGCCACAAGATAGCGCTTCATGGTCGAGACCGAGATGACCCGCACTCGGCGGTTACCGCAACGTGTGTGTCGAGCATCTTCGGGGTGTTCCCTTCGGGCAGAGGGTTTATGAGTGTGTCCTACCGGTCGGTAACTGTCAAGCGAGACTGTGAACACATCACCGCCGACGGCGTGCTGTCGTGGGCGTAACGCCTGGTCGGAGGGCGGTTCGTCGTCAACGGTGTCGAGAACGTCGACGCCCAGCCAGGAGCGGGTTGATCTGACGACGAGCAGCGCGACCGTGAACAGGCCCAGGCACCATGCTGCTACACCCCAACCGGTCAACTCGGCCTGGAAGAGGAAATAGCCCACGGGCAGCCATGCCAGCTGACTGAAGACGGCCAAGCCGCGCATGCCGGGGCTCCGGTCGCGCATGGTGTTGGCCGCGGCGATCAACAGTGCTGCCGCACCCACACATACAACCGCTTCGGCGAACCCGGCTCCGGCGGCGGTTTGATCGTGGGTGAGGCTGAGATAAACAAGCCATCCGGCAAGGGCGATCAAGCCGAGACCTTGCAGGAAGAGCGATGACAGGGCGGTGCACAGCGGCAACGGCATGGCGTCGGTTCCGGTGACGGTTGACACGGCACGGGGTGAATCGTTCACGATGACAACCTACCGGTAAGTACAGTCGCAGAGCGTGAGAGCGCTGCTGATTGTGAACCCCAAGGCCACTACGACGAGTGAACGAGCCCAAGACGTGCTTGTGCGAGCGCTTCGCAGCGCCGTCGATCTCGAAGTGGCCCACACCTCGCGGCGCGGACACGCCGCGGAGCTGGCCGACACCGCCGCCTCGGAGGGGTTGGACCTCGTGGTGACCCTTGGCGGTGACGGCACGGTCAACGAGGTCGTCAACGGTCTGTTGGCCGACGGGCGTGACGCCGATACGGCACCAGCTCTGGCGGTGGTGCCGGGCGGGTCGACGAATGTCTTCGCGCGAGCGCTCGGCCTTCCCACCGATTGGGCGGACGGGACCGGGATCATCCTTGAGGCGCTGCGCGACGAGCGTTATCGGCGCGTGAGTCTGGGGCGGGCCAATGGTCGGCTCTTTACCTTCTGTGCCGGTATCGGTCTGGATGCGGCGGTCATCAGACGTGTAGAGGAGGCGCGAAAGCGTGGCGTGGCCGCCAGTCCCTCGCTATATATGCGATCGATGGCGGCGGAGTTTTATTCCGGTGACCGGCGTCATCCCTCTTTGACCCTGCAGATTCCGGGGCGACGCGCCCGGAGCGGTTTGGCGATGGCGATTGTGCAGAACACCTCACCGTGGACCTATCTGGGAGGGCGCGCCGTCAGTCCGAACCCGGGGGCGTCCTTTGAGAAGGGTCTCGATGTGTTGCTGCTCAAGCAATTGACTGTACCGGCGACGATACGGACAGCTACGCAGTTGTTGATGGGAAAGGCGGCGCCTCGGGGGCGTCAAGTGGTTTCCCACCACAATCTGGAGAAATTTTGGTTGCGATCTGCCGGAGTGCAAGCATTTCAGCTCGATGGCGACTATCTTGGTGAATGCGATGAAGTAGAGCTGGATTCTGTCCCCAACGCCGTGCGCGTGGCGTGCTGATCCCGGAATCCGACAACACGACATCACGAAAAACTTGCCAAAACACCGCAACACTGGCACCATGCGTATTACATTCGCTACGGGTCTTTTGTGTGTTGAGCAGAGCTACCGGACTAATCATGGTTTAACCCTCGTGAGGTTCCTCACGAGACCAAGATTTTTTTGGCTAGCCCCTTGACATTCCGCCAGTTCGTGAAAGTATTCACAAGGTTGCTGGTGATGAGGCCCGCCAACTGTCGTATCGATCCAATCAAGGAGTGTCGCACTAATGGACTGGCGCCACCACGCCATCTGCCGGGACGAGGACCCGGAGCTGTTCTTCCCCATTGGAGACAGTGGTCCCGCCTTGGTGCAGATAGAGCAGGCCAAGGGAGTCTGCCGGCGCTGCCCCGTAACCGAAGAATGCCTTAAGTGGGCGTTGGAGTCCGGACAGGACGCCGGAGTCTGGGGCGGAATGAGCGAAGAGGAACGACGCTCTCTCAAACGCCGTGGCGGTCTGCGCAGGATGACCGTTCACTCGGCTTAAACAAGCGTGAGGCGAGGGGGAAGGGCGACCGAAAGGTCGCCCTTCCCCCTCGCCTCTGTCGTGTATGCGATGCGTTGCCGTGTCATGGAATGCATCGCACGCATCGTCTCCCGATGAAATCGTCAACCGGCAATATTTCAATGGATTCGTGATGGGGCGGGTGCATTGTGTGTCGGTGGCCACGCCGCGTGTTCGCTTCGTATTGGTGCGTATCCCGGGAAAGCGTTCTCACGCCCGAGGCGGAAGTAATGCCACGGTTACGGAATCTGCCGAACGGTATTGTCGGCGCTGATTACCCGATTATCCAAAGAATGCCTCGCACAGGTTGTGCGACATGTTTAGGAACGCCATTCGCCGTATTTGAGCCGTGCTTAAGTGAATGTGACCACGCTGTCTTACGCGAAGTTGTCGGGCAGTCGCTGAGACAGACGCACCGTCGTAAGCCCGCCGGACGTCTCCGCCGACACCGAACCGGCCAACGCGTCAAGCACTCGCCAATCAAAGGATTGGCGGTCCGGCAGGGGGCCGATGTCCGAGGCACCGATAGATATGACCAGATCTTCCGTGGTGACATCGAAGCGACAGTTGACCACAGTCGTCGGATCCTGCGCTGCGGTCAGAATGAGCGATGCCGCCTCGTCCACGGCGACACGGAGATCCTCGATGGCGTCCAGGCCGTAGTTCAACCGGGTCGCCAATCCAGCGGTGGCCGTCCGCAGGACCGGGAGAAATACCGGCGTGGCGGGAAGGTCCAGGACAAGGACGTCGCCTTCGACCGCGTGTGTCACAAGATGCTCCGGGGTAGCTGTGGTGAAACGCGTGCGGATCGGCCACACACGTGACTAGGGCGTGCCCGGTGATCCCGGACACGCCCTAGAGGTTATCGCTAGTTCTTGGTTTCCCAGAAGATCTTGGCGATCTCGTCGATCTTTCCGAGGAGTTCCTCGGCTACGTTCGGGTCCGCCGACCCCTTCGCTCCCGAAGCCCCAGCGAGCTTCGTAGCCTCGTTGACCAGCTGGTGCAGGTGAGGGTACTTCTCAAAGTGAGGAGGCTTGAAGTAGTCGGTCCACAGGACCCACAGGTGGTGCTTAACGAGCTCGGAGCGCTGCTCCTTGATGATCAGGGCACGGGCCCGGAACTCCGGGTCCTCGTTGTCCTGGTACTTCTCGCAGATGGCCTTGACGGACTCTGCTTCGATGCGTGCCTGGGCCGGATCGTATACGCCGCACGGCAAGTCACAGTGGGCGGACGCGATGGCCTGCGGAACGAACAACCGAGACGTCAACAGATGCGAAAGGCGCATCAATCCTCCAACGTTAGATGAATTCGGTGCCTGCGTGGCCGACGATACTCGTTGGCCCCCGCTCGGAAGTGGCACCCCGCCGTGATAAGCGTCATCACCACTGCGCGGACGGCGACAAGCACGATTCGTGCCGAGCCGCCGGACAGGCAGATCCTCCAACGGTCCGCGACGAGCCGAAGCATAGACTCGATACCGCACCGTGGGTGATCCCCGCGGTGATCCCCTCAACTCCCGGTTCACCCGTTACCGGAATGCCTGTAACCGTTTATCGAGATGTGGAGTGAGGACTTCATGCATAAGGAATCCGATCCGATATTTCACGACCACCGTGGCGGAAAACTGTCGGTGCAGCCGGTTCGGCCGTTGACGAACCGCCGTGACCTGTCCATCGCGTACACCCCGGGTGTGGCCGAGGTCTGTCAGGCCATAGCCGAGGATCCGTCACTGGCGTCGAAGTACACGTGGACGTCTAACCTCGTCGCCGTCGTGACCGACGGAACCGCGGTCTTGGGTTTGGGCGACATCGGCCCTCGCGCCGCGATGCCGGTCATGGAGGGCAAAGCGGTGTTGTTCAAGAAGTTCGCCGGTGTCGACGCCGTGCCTCTGTGCCTGGACACCACCGATCCCGATGAAGTCGTCGAGACGATCATCCGGTTGGCGCCGTCGTTCGGTGGCATCAATCTGGAAGACATCTCCGCCCCGCGGTGTTTCGACATCGAGTCCCGACTTGATGCGGCGTTGGACATTCCGGTGTTCCATGATGACCAGCACGGCACCGCCGTCGTGGTGATGGCGGCTTTGCGCAATGCGACGTTGTTGACCGGCCGCAAGTTCGCCGATCTCAAGGTGGTCGTGGTGGGCGCGGGCGCCGCCGGTGTCGCGGTGACCAACATGTTGAACTCGGCCGGGATCGGGGATGTCGTCGTATGCGATTCGCGCGGTGTCATCGGGCTTGACCGTCCCGATCTGCACCCGGTGAAGCGTCGGCTGGCGGAGACCACGAACGCCGACGGACTCTCCGGCGGAGTCGCCGACGCGTTGCGTGGAGCGGACGTCCTGATCGGAGTCTCCGGGGCGGGCCTCGACGCCGAGCTGTTGACGACCATGGCCGACGACGCGATCGTGTTCGCACTGGCGAATCCCACACCCGAAGTCGACCCGGAGCGTGCACGAAAGTCGGCTTCGATTGTGGCGACCGGTCGGAGTGACCTTCCGAACCAGATCAACAACGTTTTGGCGTTTCCGGGTATTTTCGCGGGAGCCTTGGCCGCCGAGGCGACATCGATTACACCCGCGATGACGTTGGCCGCCTCCGAGGCGATTGCCGGCCTGGTCACCGAAGAACTGTCTCCCGACTACATCGTTCCGTCCGCTTTGGACCCACGGGTGGCGCCTGCGGTGTCCCGGGCGGTGTCGCGGGCGGTCGAGGAACAATCGGCCGAGGAGGCGAAACGAAGCCTTTCGGTACGGTGGGACTGAACGCCACAAGCCGGTTCCGGTCGCTCCTGTGTCTACTCTTCCCAACCACACACGATGGTGGCATTCGTGTGAGCCCGGCGTCATGACGACGAGTCGGGTCGTCTGTGCTCGGCGACACGTCGTCATGATTGACGAACCGGGCGTTGTCCCACACCGGATGGGGAGTATGGGGCACGCCCGGTCTTGTCCGTTCAGCTCATTGCCATGACATCTAGGATCGGCACATGGTCACGATGATGTGGGAAGCGCGTGCCGAATCGGAGACGATGGACGGTCTGCTGGCATGGGTGCGCGGTATCGCGGTCCCCGAGATTTCCGATGCACCGGCATGGCAGGGCGCCGAGATCTATCGGTCGGACGACCACCGGGTGGTCGTGATCGCTCACTTCGACGGACCGGTGCGGGATCTGCCGGAGCCGCCGACCGATTTGGTCGCCCGTCCACCCCACGCATGGACCTTCACCCGGGTCGAATAACTCGCCATACGTCGGAGGTCTGATTTTCCAAGCCGATGGAAAACCATCCGGCTCGGACCGGACCCGCACAGGCGATAGAGTCGGCCCATGCTTGCCGCTTACGCTTCGAAAGTCGATGCCGCCGATCCGTTGTCCGCCTTGACCGTGGGGGAGAAGCCGGATCCCGAACCGTCGGCCGACTGGGTCACCGTCGAGGTCAAGGCGGCATCGTTGAACCGGCACGACCTGTGGGCACTTTCGGGCGTCGGTTTGACCGAGGCCGACTGTCCCATGATTCTGGGCTGTGACGCGGCAGGAGTCGACCCCGACGGCAACGAGGTCATCGTGCACGCCGTCATCGGCGACCCGACCGCGGGTGGGGGAGACGAAACCCTGGACCCCAAGCGCAGCCTCCTGTCGGAGCGGTACCCCGGCACACTGGCCGAACGGGTCATGGTGCCGCGTGACAACCTGATCGCCAAACCGGCGTCGCTCGGTTTTGCGCAGGCGGCGTGCCTGCCCACCGCATTCTTGACCGCGTACCGGATGTTGACGACGCGGGGCCGGTTGCCGGTCGACGGTGCAGTGCTTGTTCAGGGCGCCGGAGGTGGTGTCGCTACCGCGGCGACGTTGCTTGCGGTGGCGATGGGTGCGCGAGTCTACGTCACCAGCCGTGACGCCTCTCGACGTGACAGGGCAGCCGCGCTGGGGGCCACTGCGGTCGAACCGGGAGCGCGACTTCCGGAGCGCGTCGACGTGGTGATCGAGAGTGTGGGGGAGGCGACGATCGATCACTCGTTGAAATGCGCCAAACCCGGTGGACGAATCGTTCTGTGTGGAACGACCGCAGGTCATCTGGCCGAAGTGGATCTACGCCGCGTCTTCTTCCTGCAACTGGAGCTCATCGGGTCGACGATGGGCACCAGAGGAGAACTGTCGTCATTGGTCGAATTCTGTGCCGAGGCCGGCGTCGAACCGATCGTCGACAGCGTTTTTCCGCTGTCGCGTACGGGCGACGCGATGGCAAGGCTCGCTTCCGGCGAGGCGTTCGGCAAGATCGTCGTCGAACCGTAAAATATCCTGTGTGGACTCGACTCGGTGGGTGCCACCGGGCATGACGGAAACCGGTGACATCATGACCGACAAGATTCGGTGGGGAATTCTGGCCACCGGAGCCATTGCGGCGACATTCACTCGAGACCTTCAAACGCTCCCCGACACAGAGGTCGTCGCCGTCGGGTCTCGATCCCAGTCGTCGGCCGACCGGTTCGCCGAGCAATTCGACATCCGTCGATCCCATGGAAGTTGGGCGGCGCTGGCCGCCGACGACGAGGTCGACGTGATTTACGTGGCGACTCCTCACAGCGCACATCACGATGCAGCCGCATTGTGTCTGGAGATGGGGAAGCCGGTGCTGTGCGAAAAGGCGTTCACCCGCAACCACGCGGAAGCCGTCGCGTTGATCGACCTGGCTCGAAGCCGCGGTGTCTTCCTGATGGAGGCCATGTGGATGCGCACGATTCCCCTGGTGAAACGCATGGCAGGCCTGATTCTTGACGGTGCCGTCGGAGATGTCCGACTGGTCAACGCCGCATTCGGCCTGGAAGGCCCCTTCCCTCCGGAACATCGGCTGCGGGACCCGAACCTGGCCGGCGGGGCTCTGCTGGACCTCGGGGTGTACCCGGTCGCATTGGCGCAACTGATCCTGGGGCCACCCGCGACGATATCCGCCCGTGCGGTGCTCACCCCCGAAGGAGTCGACGAGACGACGACGATGTTGTTCGGGTACGACGAGGGGGCGGCGGCGACGTTGTCGTGCTCGATCGCCGCCTCCACCGCGACCACGGCGGTCGTCTCGGGGACCCGTGGGCGTATCGAACTGGCGGCGCCGTTCTTCCGCCCATCCGGCATGTCCCTGCATAGGCAGGACAGTGTGGAGACATTCGCCGTGCCGCACCGCGGTCACGGGATGGTGCACGAGGCCGAAGAGGTCATGCGTTGTTTGAGGGAGGGGAAGACGGAAAGTCCGTTGGTTCCGTGGGACAGCACCCTGGATGTCATGGCCACTCTGGACGAAATTCGTCAACAGATCGGTGTCCGTTTTCCCGGCGAGTAACCGGCCTTTACGGTGGAACCATGCCCTCTGCCGAACGGTCCACGGAATCCGCCATCGACCTGGACGCGATGCCTGTCGCAACGCGGTCCGACAAACCGGAAAATCGGCAACGGCCACGACCGCCGACGCGACCGGCTATCCGATACCTTGTCACCGTCGCCGCCACCGCGCTGATCGCCGTCGTGGTCACTTTGGTCGTCACCGGTGACGAATCAGAGTCCGTCGCGGCGCGCGATATGGCCGAACTGGAGGCCGGGCTATACGAGGAGCTGGTGGCCGAAACAGGCGACGATGCGACGCTGGTGAGCGTGTGGGGAATAAGACACACGCCGGCGCACGTCGCCATGCAGGCGGGGTCTTATCGGCTGGCGATCAAATGCGGGATGATGCAAAACCGTGCCGAAGAGGCCCAGTTCGTGGTCACCCTCGGAACGATCACTTCACGACACCGTGTCACGGTGGCTTGTCCGTCCACCGTGGTCTGGTTGGAGGCGCGGTTCGAGTTCGACGAGGTCTCGCCCGTGGTTCTCGAGGCGTATGAACTCATGGCCGATGTCACCGCGATAGCGGTAATCGCGGTGGTTCCTGAAGGGAATGAGCAGTGATGCGATGGTGGTGGAACCGCATTGGTCGGCCGTGGACTCGGGGCGCAATCATTCTCGTCACCGCCGCCGTGACACTGGTGGGCGCGCTCACGATTGCACGTGCCGACGGCGATGCGCCCCCTACGGTCCGGGAACGAGACTGGGCGGAAGAGGAATCCGTCGTCCACGACCCGATCGACGACCACGGACTGACCGAGACGCTGGACCAACTGTTTCCCACGCTGTATGAGGACTTCCCGAGCATCGACCTGTTTGCGCCTCCCGGCGACCGGTACATGGGTTTTCTGGGCGTGATTCCCGCCGGAGAGTACGACGTGTACGCCGCGTGTGTCTTCGCCGAGGAAGCCGTACACGATGCCGGTGGCCGGTCTTCGGTGAGCCTGTGGAGCGGTCGACAGGATCTCGACGATGCCGTTACCGTCGACATCGAGTGTTAGAGGCTGTCTTTTAAGCCTGTTTGGATAGTCGTCGGGTGAGGGTGATGATGCTGGCCCAGTAGATGAAGGCTTCGCTGTTGGCGGGTTGGCGTTCGTAGTCGCGGGCGTTGCGTCGTTTGTTGGTGGTCC
>DXGR01000059.1 GCA_019113825.1 Candidatus Stackebrandtia excrementipullorum
CCAGTGGTGTGACCTTAACACGACGGCACGTGTGGTGGTGTTCGGTCCACCGTGGCGTGAGAGCGTCCCATAAGGGATGGTCGCCGCAGCCTCATGCGACACTGTGTGCACGTGGCACGTCTGATGGGGACTATGTCATGTGTCGCGACGGTTGAAGACATTGTTGACCCGCAGCGTCCTGGTGATCGGCCTTCGTCGGGCGAGCGAGAGAATCTTCGCCAAGGTGGGCGACCGCTGAGTTCGTCGGATCGCGACCGCCGAGTAGTGAAGGTGGACTACGGCCACTGTCGGTGTCGCGGCGCGGTGGGGGTCGTCGCGAGCAGTACTGTCCGGTTGAGCGCTCCTCGGGTTTACGGCGTCAGCGATGTTTTCGGAATGTACGGGTAGACCTCCGGCTGCACGGTTTTCACGTCAATGTGGTCGAGAATGTCGAGGTTCAAGCCGAAGGACGGCATGGCGCAGTGTTGTGAGGTTCCGGGCTGGATGTGCGCGTAGGTTTCGCCGCAGCCGTGCAGCTGGAATCTTCCGTCGCCGGCGATGATGCTCCCGGTTTCGTCGCGGAGCACGACGGTTCCCTCCCCGACGGTGGCCTTGTCGGTGCACGAGTAGGTGTCGAATTTCAGTACGTGCTCGGCGGACGACGACAGTTCGGGTGGCGCGTCCTGGAAGCCGTCGACGTGTGTGGCGACAACCGCGGGAAGGGTGAACGTGTCGTTGCCGCCGTCCCACCATTCGTCGACCTCGACGGTGACGTCTACGCGGTCGATGTGGTCGTCGGCGTTTTCGGGGAAGTGACGGAAGCCGCCTCCGGTGGCCAGTCGTTGCCCGGGGAGTATGACGTGCATGGACACGTAGTCGCCGGAGGCTTCGGTGTCGCCGACGTAGGCGGTCAGGGTGACGTGGAACCGGAGGGCGATCAGGTCGGTCGTGTTTTCCAGGACGGCGCCGAAGGTGACGTTCGCCGAGCCGCTGTCGGTGGTGTCGTCGGTGTGGACGTAGGTGTGGCCGGATTCGACGACCTCGATCCAGCCGTCGCCGGGTGCGGCTACGGGGCCGTTCGCCGCTGACGGGTCGGGATCGGTTGTGGTGCAGTCGATCGGTGCTGATTCGGGTGCCGGTTCGGCGTCGACGTCGGTGGAGCATCCGCTCGCGAGCAGTGTCGCGGTGAGTATGGACAGCATGATCGACGTGTGGGGTTTCATGTGTTCTCCGCGCGGGGTGTATGTCGCGGTGTGCAGTGTAAACGGGTGTGTCCAGGCGCCTCGGCCGTATTGCCCGTGGTCACCACGGGTACGTGTTGTCGGTTGCGGTGTGCGGGAATTCGGCGAGTAGTCGTCGTAGGCGGCGGCCGGAACGTCCCCGGGCGGTCAGTTGCGCGGTGCGTCCGTCGGTGGTGTGGATATCGGCGCGCACGTCGCCGTGCGGCGTGTCCTACACGGTCACGTAGTGGATGTCTCTCAGCATGATCCGGTGAAGATGTTGCGGTTGCCCGGACGTGGACGTCCATTGTTTGAGTTTGCGTCGCCCGGAGGGGAAGAGAAGCATGACAAGCCAGACGACGCAGAGCAGAACGGCGAGTACGACGATCAGCACGAGGCCTTCGAGGTCCAAGTCGATGCCCGAGGGTCGTGTGAAGGTGAGCCGGTCGCGTTTTTTCTTGACCGTGACGCGGCGACTTTCGCCGACGATTCGGACCCGGCGGACCCGTGTGACGTCCATGCCCGCCAGATTACCGAAGTGATACAGCCCATAATTTACCGACAAGTAACCTACGGGGGCGTAGGTTTGGCCTGCCGAAGGAGGTAGCCCTTATGACCAGCGTGCTCGAAGAAGAAGTCAAACCACGGCTGCGAGGCTGGCTGCACACAGCGGTCTTTCCCCTTTCGGTGGCCGCCGGAATTGTGCTGATCGTCTTGGCTCCCAACACTTCGGGAGTCGTCGCCGCTGGCGTGTACGCGGTCACGTCCACGCTGCTGTTCGGGGTCTCCGGCTACTACCACCGCCGCGACCACTCACCCCGTGTCGAAAACCTGTTGCGGCGGCTCGACCACTCCAACATTTACCTGATCATCGCCGGCACCTACACCCCGTTCGCGGTACTCGCCCTCGACGGCGCCTCGCGCCTGGCGGTCCTGCTGATCATCTGGATCGGTGCCGCCGCCGGTGTCGTATTCCGAACAGTGTGGATGGGGGCGCCGCGCTGGCTGTACACGTCGCTCTACATCGGGCTCGGCTGGGTCGCCGTGTTCTTCATCCCACAGTTCATCGCCGGTGTCGGCCTGGCCGCCGTCATCCTGGTGTTCGCCGGTGGTGTTCTGTACTCGGTGGGCGGCGTCGTGTACGGGCTGAAACGCCCCGACCCGTCACCGACGTGGTTCGGGTTCCACGAGGTTTTTCACACATTCACCATCGCCGCGTGGGTGTGCCAGTACTCGGCGGTGGTGCTCGTCGTGTTGGCCGCGCGGTAACGAAACCGTCTAGGGTTACGCCATGAGTTGGACGTGGCACTTCACCGACGTGACCGGGCAACCCGTGGACGACGACTCCGTGGGGGAACACTCGAACCAGGGCGATGCCGAATCGGCGCTGGGCGAAATGTGGCGTGACCTGGCCGACAAGGGCGCGGTCATGGCGATCCTGAAAGAGGACGGCCGCACCGAATACGAGATGCCGCTGACCCCGCCTGACTGATCACAAGGTCGCATGGCGCCGCTAGGCTTGGCCGGTGACTTCCGAATCGTTGAGCCTGGTCGTCTCGTTGCGTCCCGCAGCCTTGGACGCCCGACGCGGGATCGTGCGCCTGCACCCCGAAGTGTTGACCGCGTTGGGTCTGCAATCGGGTGACCCGGTCCGGCTGGAGGGTGAACGGACGACGACGTGTATCGCGTTGGCCGATGACAATTCGTTCGCCGGACGCAGCGCGATATATGCCGACGATTTGACGCTGGGCAACCTGGGTGTTCGTGACGGTGAACCGATCACCGTGGGGAAGGCGACGTTGGCTGCGGCGCGACGGATCGTCGTGTCGGGCCCGCGTGAGGTGAGTGTGGCGGTCACGGCCGACACACTGCGGATGGCCTTGTTGAGCAAAGTGGTCACGGTTGGCGACGACGTGTCACTGCTGCCCATGGACATCGGTGCCGAACGCGACATGATCGCGGCCACCCGGCGGTCGTTGTCGAACACGGTCGGCATGGGCTGGACGACGGTGCTGTTGGGTATCGCGGAGGCCGACCCCGAGGGGGCGGTCATGGTCACCTCGGACACGCAGGTGGTGTGGCAGCAGGGCGGCACGACGACGCAACCGTCGCAGCGGCCCGACCTGCGGCTGGTGCCTCAGACGACAGGCTCCGCGCCGGACCCGGACGCCACCGTGGTCACCGAAGCGTTGCCGCTGGAGGATCTGGCGGGCATCCGTACGGAGGCCGAAGAACTGCGTGAACTGCTCGACCTGGGTTTTCATCACCGCGAGATCCTCGACAGCGTCGGTACCGACATGACGATGGGTGTGCTGGTCACGGGCCCGTCCGGAAGCGGGAAGACGACGATGGTCCGGTCGGTGGCGGCGGCGGTCGGTACGGCTGTGGAGCACGTGTCGGGGCCGGAACTGGCGGCGTTGGAGGCGAACTCCGCGGCGGCCGCGTTGAAGAGGGCGACCGACCGCATGCTGCCGCCGGCGGTGTTGTTGGTGACCGGGGTCGAGTCGCTGGCGCCAAAGGATTCGACGACACCGTTGTCGACGGTGTTTCGTCGCACGGTGAAGCGGTTGCTCACCGACGGGCACGCGGTCGTGTGCACGACGGGAAGCCCGGAGCAGATTTCGCCGCAGTTGCGGCAGCCGGGCCTGTTGGAGCACGAGATCACGATTCCCATGCCGGATGCGACGGCGCGGCGGGAACTGTTGTCGGCGTTCACTCGTAACATGCAACTGTCCGATGAGATCAGTTTGGACGACGTGACGTCTCGTTCTCCCGGTTATGTCGCGGCCGACCTGTTGACGCTGGTGCGGGAGGCGGGCGTGCGGGCGGCCATGCGCGCCAAGGACGGCGGAGAGCGGACACTGCTCCTCGAGGACTTCGACGCAGCATTGTCGACGGTACGTCCGTCGAGTATGGCCGATTCGGCTTTGGAGCTGGCGCGTATCACGTTCGACGACGTCGGCGACATGGCCGACGTCAAACAGACCCTCACCGAATCGGTGCTGTGGCCACTGACGTACCCGGACACGTTCACCCGCCTCGGCATCGAGGCCCCACGCGGCGTCCTCCTGTACGGGCCGCCCGGATGCGGTAAGACGTTCCTCGTCAAGGCGGTCGCCGGCACCGGAAAGTCCAATGTGATGTCGGTGAAGGGCGCCGAGCTGATGACCAAATGGGTCGGCGAATCCGAGGCCGGTGTACGCGACCTGTTTAGACGAGCCCGCCAAGCGGCGCCCACATTGGTCTTCTTCGACGAACTCGACGCCCTGGCACCGGTGCGCGGTCAGGATTCCAGCGGCGGCACCTCCGACCGCGTCGTCGCCTCACTGTTGACCGAATTGGACGGTATCGAGTCGCTGCGCAACGTCGTCGTCATCGGCGCCACGAACCGGCCCGACATGATCGACCCCGCCCTGTTGCGGCCCGGCCGGCTGGAACGCCTCGTTTACGTGCCGCCGCCGGACGCCGAAGCTCGGCTGGCGATCCTGTCGGCCAACTCGAAGACCGTCCCACTGGCCGACGACGTCGACCTCGCCGAACTGGCCGAGTCACTCGACCTGTTCTCGGCAGCCGACTGCGCCGCTCTCATCCGGGAGGCCGCCCTGACGGCCATGCGTGAATCGGTGGACGCCGCCGAGGTCACCGCCGCCCACGTGGCCGCCGCCCGAGAGAAGGTCACGGGCTCTCTCGACCCGGCGCAGTTGAAGTGGCTTGAGGATTTCGCCGAGAACCGACGTTAAATATCCACAAAGTTATAACAATTCTCGGTAACTTTCCGTGACACCAGATCGGACAAATGGCGTGGCCGGTCATCAATCGGCGTCACTGTGCGTGACATTTCAGGAAAGAGCGCACGATCCGTTACCGCCCGGGTTGAACGTGTCGTGTGTGCTCAGTATGGTTACAGGGATTGAATAACGGGGCCTGCGCACGGAACGCAAGGTCTGCTGGACCGGTTCTTTGGAGGGAACGGGACACCATGGTCAGAGAAGACCCAAGCGGTGACGGGGGTTTTCCCGCCCCGGACGCAACCGTCGACTACCAGACGGTGTCGATCGACGTCAACTCGGTGGCGGCGTTCGGTGATTTGTTGAAGGCCACGGCCACCAACATCGGCAACGCGACGCCGGGGGTGACGGAGCTGTTGAAGGACCCGGAGGGCAAGTATGCATCCGGCTCGCCGATCGGGCGCGACCCCCGCCAGGAGCGCCTGCACGCGATCGGGGTGGACCACTCGGTGCAGATGGAGCAGATGACCACACTGCTCAGAAACGTCAGGACGGGCATTGAGAACCTCGGTTCGCTGACCCACTTCGTCCTTAACGAGTTCGGCGGGCAGGACGGCATCAACGAGGCCGCCATTCACGACGTCAACGTGGCGATCAATCAGCGTTACCCGAACGTATTGGGGCCGCAGGCATGAGCGAGAACGAGTACGAAGCCTTCACCATCGAAGAGATCATGGCGATGATCAGCGAGGACTCGGTGGAGTCGATGGCTGATCAGGCGCAGGGGTGGACCAACGCCGCCGAGATCCTGCGGCTTGAGCACGAAAACCTTAAGACGCAGTATGACGCCGTCCTGACGCACTGGACCTCCGGTTCGGTGCAGCCGTTTCGGGAGCAGGTGGACAGTGTTCTCGGTGCCATCGAAGAGGCCGAAAGCCACGCGCGCCTGAAGGCCGGCGCGTGGACGAACATCGCCGGGCACGCCAAGCAGTTTTACGAGAACGTCAAGACGAAGCACACCGAGTGGGAGCAGGTGAAGCAGGCAGGCGCGAGTAACGTGACCTCCGCCACCGTGATCACCGAGTTCCTGCAGGACTTCGACTCCGACGTCTTCAAGGACGACAACAAGGAGGCGCTCAACCGCGCCGAGTTCGACCGTGCCGCACGCAACTACATGAACCTCCTCGCGCAGTATGCCGAGGACGAGGCGATCAAGCTGCGGACGCCTTTGCCGCAGTATGAGCCGCCGGAGGCGCCGGAAGACCACGATCCCAGCGAGTCCGGTATCGACCCGAGCACCTATGGTTCTGCCGCCTCGACCACCATGGCGGGTCCGACGCTCCAAAGCGCCGTCCCCGGTGTGTCGACGCCGTCTCTTCCCGGCAGCACGCTTCCATCGGGCTCGGTCCCCGGCGGCTACACGCCGACGATGCCCGGTGGAGCACCGATCGGCGGAGTCTCGCCTGTCGGCCGCACGCCGACGCCTCCCGCGTTGCGCCCGCCCAGTGGTGGTCGGTCGACGCTCCCGGGACGCCCCGGTGGCCCAGGCGCTCCCCGTACGCCGAGTCTGCCCACGAATCGCTCCTCCACTCCGGGGCGCCCGGGTGGTGTTCCCGGGCAGCGTGGCGGTACGCCGGGTCGTCCCGGCGGGGCACCGAACCAACGGGGTGGTGTGCCGGGTCGTCCCGGCGGACAGTCGGGTCAGCGAGGAGGAACGCCTGGTCGCGGCGCTTCGGGCCGGAACGCATCGGGCGGACCTCGTGGCCGGTCCGGTTTGCAGCGGTCTCAGATGGCGCCGGTGGATCGTCGTGGTTCGGTGCGGTCGTCGAACCAGGTGCTGGGGCAACGACCGACGGGTAAGCAAACCCGCTCCGACGCCAAGGCCGCGGGCCCGAAGGCGCGTCGTGTGCAGCCGTCGGTGATCGGGCGGCGGCTCGGCACGGCATCCGAAGGCCGGATGGGCGGCCTTACGCGTAGAAAGCCGGCCGACCAGACCGGCAAGGGCTATACCCGTTCCGTCTTGGGCGGTAAAAACAAGGACAAGAAGGACGACGACTCGTTCAGTCGTACTCCGATTGTCGCGTCCACGGTGTCGGCTGCGGGCATGGTGATCGGTGCTCGGGCGGTAGCTTCGCCGGAGGACGAGCGGGCGTCGCGGCTTCAGTCGCGGCGGGCGCGTCGACAGAAACTACGGTCGGGTGGCGATCGGCCGACTCGGGCGGTTATCGGCAACGGTGTCCACCGCACCGACGAGTTGGCGGATGCCCCGCCGACGGGCAAGGAGTCGGTGAAGACGAGCGAGTCGCTGTGGCAGGCGGCCCCGGTTCTACCCGGTGTCATCGGACAACGGCAGGCACGGCCCGAGGTTGATCACGATCCGGGGCCGACACCGTTGTCGGCTCTCGAACAACCGACGGAACAGCCGCATACGACGGGGCCGGTCGCGTTCAAGGACCGCAATACGCGTCCCGACGCCGGTGGCTGGCTGAGCTAGCGACCGCGGTGGTCAGGCGATAACCTGACCACCGCGTACCTCTCGTTGAACGGAGTGTCAGGTGAAGCGTGCACGAAAAGCCGCGGCCGGAATCACTGTTTGTTTGTTGGCTGTTGTGTTGTTGCCGGGGGCTGCGTTTGCTGATGAGGTGCGTGATGGTCAGTGGTATTTGGACACGTTGAATGTTCATGATGCTCATGAGTTGTCGCAGGGCGCTGGGGTGACGATCGGGGTGATTGATACGGGGGTGGATGCTGGTCATGTTGATTTTGATGGTCGTGTGGTGGGTGGGACTGATCTGATTTATTCGGATCGGGATGGGTTGTCTGATGATTATGGCCATGGGACGTCTGTGGCGTCGGTACTTATTGGGGACAACGATGCTGATGGGGTTATGGGTATAGCGCCGGCGGCGACGGTGTTGTCGGTCAATATTTTTGAGGATGACGCTAAGACGAGTGATCCGCTGCTGATGGGTCCTGCTATTCATTGGCTTATCGACAATGGGGCTGATGTCATCAGTATTTCGGTTGGTGGAGGGGGTGATGGGGCTACTCAGGCGGCTATCGACCGAGCCGTCGACAACAACATTCCCATCGTTGCCGCCGTCAGTAACCGTTACGCGGATGTCGGATACGGCCGTGAAGAACAAACAAGTGCGGGTTTTCCTGCGGCGCTGCCTCGCGTCATTCCAGTCACCGCCACGGCTCGAGATAGCAAGTTCTGGGAGGGGAGCGTTGATCTATCACAAACAGCGCCCCAGCCGCGTTTCGGGATCGCTGCGCCTGGTGTCGATATTCCCATCGCGCTGCCCGGAAACAATTACGACACCGTCAACGGGACCTCCATGTCAGCCCCCATTGTCGCCGGGACTCTCGCGCTTATCAAATCCGCCTACCCCGATCTCGACCACTGGGGGCATATGTATCGGCTCTCGCTCACAGCAGATGATAAGGGCCCTGAAGGTTACGACGACAAATATGGGTGGGGCATTGTCAACCCCTTGGCCGCACTCACCGAAGATGTTGAGCTTCAAGACGGAAGCTTCAGCACGGTCGACGATATTCTTCCGCTTGAGGAGCAGGGTAAGCGAGCCGACGATGACGGGGAGTCGGGTGCGTCGGTGGGTGACGACGAGGCGGACGCTGATGCGGGTATGGGTGTTGGTGTTCCGGTGTGGGCGTGGATCACTGTTGCTGCTGTAGCGGTTCTTGGCGCGGGTGTTATTGC
>DXGR01000060.1 GCA_019113825.1 Candidatus Stackebrandtia excrementipullorum
TACTCGTCGGGGCAGTATTTCGCGGCACCCGATCACACGATGATGCTCGACTCGTCGGCCGACATGATGAACGGTTTCCTCACCGCGCTTCAGTAGCCGTCCAAGGTTGACGCGATCCCTTGGTCGTTTTGGTCGGGATTGTCGGGCCCGTCGCCTATGGTGCGGACAATCGTCTACGGAGGTACCCATGACGCCCGATGTCGCTCCAGCCGCCCGCGAGATGTCACGACTGTTGACATCCATCGACGACGATCAATTGAACGGTCGTACTCCCTGTGAGGATTATCGACTCGGTGACCTGGTGGATCACATCGTCACTCTCGTCGACGGTTTCACTGCCGCCGCGGCCAAGAAACCGGATCCCGCCCCCGAGGGCCCCACCGCCGACGCGTCGCGGCTACCCGCCGACTGGCGGGACGGGATCGACGCGTCGCTCGACCTGCTCGTCGACGCGTGGTCTGATCCGGAGGCCTGGGAGGGGCGAACACACGTCGGTGGCCTGGCCCTCGACGGCCGCGAAGCCGGTGTCGTCGTCCTTGGCGAACTGGTCGTTCACGGGTGGGACGTGGCCCGGGCGGTTGGGGAAACCTACCGGCCGGATCCTCCCACGTTGGCTCTGGTGACCCAATTCGTCACCGCTGCCGCTGCCGACCCGGTGCCGGGTCTCTTCGCGCCACCGGTATCCCCACCCGAGGACGCGTCGGAACTCGACCGGGCCGTCGCACTGTCCGGTCGAAACCCCGGGTGGGAACCGGGCGACCGATGACAGAGAAACCTCGCGGGCTCCGCGGCTCGGTCGCGAACCACGCACCGCCGACATCACGATAAAACACATAGGACATTGCCCGGGTCTTGGCTCGAACGTTGTCTTAAGATAACTTCAAATCCATGCCCCCCGAGCCCGTCGACCAATCGCTGGCTGCGCGCGTCGAACGCCGTTTGGCCCTTCCCGTCATGATGGCTGCGGTCATGTCGGTGCCGGCGGTGTTCATGGTCGTGTGGGGCGAGGGCCTGGTGGCCGACGTCGGTCTTGTGACCAACTGGACGGCCGGGGCCGTACTGTGGTGCGAATGGCTCGTCCTGCTGGTGTTGGCGGAAGATCGTCTTGACTGGATGCGTCGACACAAGTGGACGATTGCGGTGGCCGCGCTGACCATTCCGGCGGCGATCTTCACCCTGGGGCCCGTCCAACTTCTTCGTCTCGTCTACGTGGTCGCGGGCCTTCGAATTCTGAGCGTCCGTCGCATCATCTCCGCCGGCAAGGTCCTGGCACGTCGGCTCAACCTGGTCGGATGGCAGCGCATCGTCCTGTTGTGCGTCACCTCTGCCATCGTGGCGCTTTTCCTGTCGGTGCTCCTGCTGGCCCCCAACGCACAGGTGTGGCTGGCCGGGGACCTGATCTTCACTCAACTCGGGCCGGTGCCCGCCCTTGTCATCTCGGCGATCCTTCTGTTGGCGGCCTACCTGGCGTGGCGCAACCGAAAAGGTGATCAGGAAGGCGATCGCGAAGGCGAAGGGTGACATTCGTCGACCCGCTCACCCGCCACGTATGCCCACCCAGAAGGGATAGACGAGGGCATGTCCGATTGTCTCGACCACGTAACCTGGGGAAAACGCTGTACGCGTTGGCGTCTTCCCGACCGGGAGCACGCTGCGGTGGAAGGAGACCCGTGAGCACCGGACCCGACGAGCCAGCATCCCAAGGCACGCCAAGTCTGCCTCCGCTCCCCGGGGATCAGCAGCCGTCACCGTCCTACAATCCGCCTCCATCCGCTCCACCACCGGCACCGACGTCCGGTGGACACCCGCACATCACTCCCCATGCGCCGCCGTCTCACGGTTACCCACCGATGCAGTATTCGCCGACGCCCCCGCCGGCCGGTATGCACACCCCTATGCCCATGCCCTCGGGCGGGAGCTCCTCCAAAGGGCCGCTCATCGGGGTGCTCAGCCTTCTCAGCGTGGTCGTGTTGGGCGCGGGAATTTTTGCCGTGGTCTTCTTCGCAAACGGCGGGGACGACGATTCCGTGACCGCCGACGGCGACCCGGCGATCGTTGAGAGGGGCCTCGTATACGGCGACGGCCCGGTACAGGTCGATGTGTACCTGGATTACAGCTGTGGTCACTGCCGCGATTTCGACGCGGCCAATAACGCCCGGCTCGCCACGGAGGCCGCAGCCGGGACCATCACGATCGTCTTCCATCCGATGGGCATGCTCGATTCGTATTCCTCGGACAACTACTCGACCCGAGCCGCCGCGGCTTCGGCGTGCGCGGCCGCCGAAGGTGGTTTCGTCGAGTACTCCACGATGCTGTTGACGACCATGCCGGAGATGTCGAGCAGCCACGACAACGCCACGCTGGCAGGTTTCGGCGACTATTCGAACCTGTCCGAGGACTTCGCCGATTGTGTTCAGCAGGAGACCTATCGGGACTGGGTTGCCGACGTGACCGGGCAGGCGATGGCCGAGGGAGTCGTCGCCGTGCCGTATGTGCTCATCGACGGCGTCCAGTTCGAGGGTCAGATTCACGAGTTCGACGAGGAACTCGACGAGGCTTTGGCCTAGTTTCCCCTGCTCCGACCGGGCGCACGCCCTCCTCCCGCATATATTCATCGCCCGTTCGAATGTAGTAGTTGTACTATCAATAAGACAAGCTCTTATACGATAGGGACAACTATCATGATCAAGGATGGCTCCGGAGGTGGCGCTGCCGAGCAACCGGTCTTGGCGGTCACCGACCTACGGATGCGTTACGGGACAAAAGACGTGCTCAACGGCGTCAACTTCACCGCCCACCGCGGCGAGGTCATCGCGCTGTTGGGCCCCAACGGGGCCGGCAAGACCACCACGATCGAGATTCTCGAAGGTTTCCGCATGCGATCGGCCGGCGACGTAGACGTGTTGGGCGTCGACCCGGCCCACGGAGGCGAGGCATGGCGAGCAAACCTCGGTGTGGTCCTGCAGTCGTGGCGCGACCACGGCAAGTGGAAGGTGCGGGAGCTCCTGCATCACCTGGGCATGTACTACCGGCCATACTCCACCGACGCGATACAACGCCCCCGCAACACGGATGAACTCATTCACACGGTGGGGCTGTCGGAACAGGCCGACAAGAAGATCGCCACACTCTCCGGCGGACAGCGTCGGCGGCTCGACGTCGCCATCGGTATCGTCGGGCGGCCCCGCATCCTGTTTCTCGACGAACCGACCGTCGGCTTCGACCCCCACGCGCGACGCGAGTTCCACGACCTTGTTCACAGACTCGCCGACCTCGACGACACCACGATCCTGCTCACCACACACGACCTCGACGAAGCCGAAAAGCTCGCCGACCGGATCCTCATCCTTGCGGGAGGGCGCATCATCGCCGACGGTTCCGCCGATGCCTTGGCGCGCCGCATGTCCACCGAGGCCGAGGTCACCTGGACCCTCGACGGGGAACGCTTCGTCCACTCCACCCTTGCGGCAACCGAATACGTGCGCAATCTATTCGCCGAGCACGGGGACAGGCTCGAAGACCTCGAAGTACGACGGGCAACTTTGGAGGAGACGTACATGGAGATGGTCCGGCGCTTCGAAATGGGCGAAGGAGCTTCTGCAGCCCGCGTGTTCGAGGAGGTAACCCGATGAACAGCACGTGGACTCCCTACCGCGTCGGCCTAGCCCGCGGGTGGGCGGAATTCAAACACGCACTCGTGTCTCCATCGGAGATCATGGGCAGTATCACCCCGTCGGCGATCGCGATCGTCGTCATGATCTTCCTCAAGGACGTCATGGTCGACGGGGCCTCGGTCTCCCTCGGGTCCATGACGTTGCCGAGTCTGCTGGGTATGAATATCGCCTTCGGCGGTCTGATGGGTGTGGTCGGGCAACTCGCCACCGAACGCGAAGACGGCACCCTGCTGCGCAACAAGGCCATTCCGGGCGGCATGACCGGGTATCTCGTGGGCATCGTGGTCTCCATCTCCGCGACCACGATCATCGCTCTTCTTCCGGTGCTGGGCGCCGGCATGCTGTTGTTCGACGGCGTCGGTTTTCAAGGCGCGGCCGGCATCGTGACGTTCATGTGGGTCGTTCTCCTGGGTCTTTTCGCCACCATGCCCATGGGCGCCGTATTCGGGTCCCTGTTCTCCGGCCCCCGCCAGGTAGGTCTCCTGATGTTTCCCATCACCGGGCTCATCGCGATCTCCGGAATCTTCTACCCGATTACCGCCCTGCCGGAATGGCTGCAGTGGATAGGGCAGGCGTTCCCGTTCTACTGGCTGGGCCTCGGCATGAGGTCGGCACTGCTGCCCGGTGAAATGGCCGCGGTCGAGATCGGTGAGTCCTGGCGCCATCTGGAGACCTTCGGAATGCTCGGAGTGTGGGCCGTTCTCGGGTTGATATTGGCGCCGGTTGTATTGCGGCGCATGGCCCGCCGGGAGTCGGGTTCCGCGGTGGCGGCTCGCCTCGAGAAGGCGATGAACAGCCCCATAAGGTAGTTCGGGCGTTCGCCGCCACAATCAGTCAAGAAAGGACGGTACCGGTGAGCAGTGAAGTGATCTACAACCGGATCGCGATGCTGCGCGCCGAACGTGGCATCTCCCGACGGCAATTGGCCGAAGCCCTGGGAGTGCACTACCAGACCGTCGGTTACCTCGAGCGGGGTGAATACAGTCCCAGTCTCCATCTGGCGCTGCGCATCTGCGAATACTTCGAGGTCCCCGTCGAAGTGGTCTTCTCCACGTCCCCGTTTCCTCGTATCGGAAGTTGACGGCGTGGCCCACATCCGTCACGACGGCCCCGGGTCACGCCGTAGCTTCTTCAACTCGCTGCGTTGACGCTTCGCCTCCAGTCGACGGCGCTGAGAACCGCGGCTGGGTTTCGTCGGTCGCCGCTTCGGTGCAGGGGTGGCCACGGCTTTCGACAACACCTGGACCAGCCGCTCACGCGCCGCCTGGCGGTTGCGGTACTGGGAGCGATACTGCGACGCCGTCACCGTCAAGCAACCGTCGACCAGACGTTCGGCGAGCCTTTCCAGCGCACGCCGACGTTCAACGTCGCTCAACACAGACGAATTAACCACGTCGAACGTCAACTCGACACGGCTGTCGGTCGTGTTGACATGCTGCCCTCCAGGCCCCGACGAGCGCGAAAACCGCCACTGGAGCTCCGATTCGGGTATCTCCAACCCCACCTGCCCCACGATGACGACACCTTTCCGCACGACGCCCACGATCAAAAACACGAACGCACTCGAGCTTAAAAGCAACACCGCCCAAGCGCCACGACGAATCGACCGGCATGAAGCCGAACACGCGGTCCGACACATAGATTGACGATGTCTGCGTCGACGAAGGGAACCACCATGGCTTGGACCGTCAACGGAACTCTCACCGTCCATTCGGCCGCCACCGCCGCACACCTGCTGGCGGAACCGGTCGCCGTCGCTCTAAAAGACGTCGGTGACACGGTCGGAGTAGCCGAAATCGACCCGGAGCTGGCCGACACCGCGCAGTTCTGCGCGCATTACGAGGTCCCGCTCGAAGCCGCCGCCAACTGTGTCGTCGTGGCGGGGAAACGAGGCGCGGACGTCACGTATGCGGCGTGCATGGCGCTGGCGACGAGCCGAGTCAACGTCAACACGGTCGTACGTAAACGCATCGGTGCCCGAAAGGCGTCGTTTGCATCGATGGAGGAGGCCGTTGCACTCACCGGAATGGAATACGGCGGCATCACACCGATCGGGTTGCCCTCCGACTGGCCGATTCTGCTGGGAACCGATGTGGCCGAGGCGAAGGAACTGGTGGTCGGCAGCGGCATCCGCGGTTCCAAGGTCCTCGTGAGCGGACGTTTCCTCGCATCGCTTCCCGGCGCCGAGGTCATCGACGGTTTGGCGACCTAGCCGACGCGCTCAAACGAATAATCGGTGACCTCGCGTCCCTCGTCCACGGCACGCTGTTCGAATTTCGTGACGGGCCGCCACGCGGGCCGAGGCGCTTGGCGAGTGAAGCGGTTACGCAGGCCCACGTCAGAGGTCAGCACTTCGAACATGACGTCGGCGTAGTGTGCCCAGTCCGTCGCGCATTGGAGAAGGCCGCCCATCCGCAGCTTCGATCGCATCAACGCCACAAACTCGGGGCGAATGATCCGGCGCTTGTGGTGCCGCGCCTTCGGCCACGGGTCCGGGAAGAACACCCGAATCTCCGCCAGGGCGCCGTCGGCGATGTACTCGTCGAGGAACACGATCGCGTCGTCGTTGTAAACGCGCAGGTTCTCAACGGCGTTGTCCTCGATCAAGGACAACAGGTTCCCGACGCCGGGTGTGTGCACCTCGACGGCGAGGTAGTCGCGGTCGGGGTCCTCCACCGCCATGGTGGCGGTGGCGTCTCCCATGCCGGACCCTATTTCGACCACCACCTCGGCGGAGCGGCCGAACATGCTCGGGAAGTCGACCGGGGCTTTGGGGACGCCCCACCGCGGGTACAGTGCCGCCACGGCGTTGCGGTGACGTTGACTGACCCGGCCGCGGCGAGAGTAGAAGCTACGAGGCTGGACGACGCTCACAATTGGTTGAGGATACGTCTCTCGACTTTCCGGTCGCCACGTGTACCGGGTGCCGTCACCCTGGTCACGTCACGCCTGTACTGTGACGCCGAGGGGCTCCGGCACATCGGTATTTCCCCCCGCATATGACGGTTTATCCGCATTGTTCTGCCCTGCCGCCACCACGGTTGGAAGCGGCAAGGCATCATGAGGGAATGACAGATCCGTCTCCTCAACAACAACCCGGTTACCCCACGGCCGAGCAGCAGCAGGCCTACGCGCAACAGCAGCACGCCGCGTATGCCGCACAGCAGCCGGCACAGGTTCAACAGGGATATCAACAACCGGTTCCAAGCCAGTTCGCAAGTAATCTCCCCATGAGCGTGATGACGCTGGGCTTGGGCGGCGGCGGTTTGGCTGCGCTGTTGTTGGCTCAGATCATTGCCGGTGCAGACCTGGTCGGGAATCTCCTGAGCCTGCCTACAGCGACGATTCTGCTGACCGCGCTGTGTGTCACCACCGGCGACAAGTACCGCAACTTCTACCGCGTGGCGACCGCCGGTTTCACGGTGGTCACCGCCGGCAGCATCATCGGATCGCTCATCGAATCCTCCTCGGTCCTCGAGGCGAAGGGCCTGATCGGCGCTTTGTTGCTGCTGGCCGGCCTTGGTCTCCTGACCGCCGCGACGCTCACCATGTCCGACCAGCCCAAGGCGCCTGCGGCCACCGCGCACACCGGTGTTCCGACCGGTGTCGTGCAGCCGCAGCAGGCTACCCAGCAGTACCCGGGTCAGCAGCCCCAGCAGGGCGGCTGGCAACAGTAGGCATGTCGTAAACCCGCACGTTGATCGAGGTGCGCTGTTGCAGCGCGGCTCGTAGCGCCCGGTGTAGGCCGTCCTCGAGGTACAGGGACCCCTCCCAGGCGACAACATGCGGAAACAGGTCACCGAAGAACGTGGAGTCGTCGGCCAACAGCTTGTCCAACGCGAGAACGCGCTTGGTGGTGACAAGCTGGTCGAGCCGGACCGATCGTGGCGGGACGGCCGCCCACTCTTTCAAGGTCAAACCATGATCAGGATAGGGGCGGCCGTCCCGCACTGCTTTGAAGATCACACATGCCCCCTGGTCGTTCGATGTCGCCCTTTACGATAAGGCGCATTCCAAGCATGTCCGACATCCGTGGCATAAACCACGGACGGCATCATGTCACCTACGTGGGGTTATGCCCCAAATGCCCGACCAGAGCTCTCCCGGCGCCAAAGTCGCCAGGTCGGTGCCGGTACGCATCGCGTTGGGCGGGCAGCTCATGGGCTCCACCGCCACCGACCGCCGTTTTCGGTCGCCCTCCAGCGTGTCCGACGTGTAGACGTGGAGCCATTTGAACGACGAGTCCGCCCACAGGCTGACCTCTTCGCTGTCGTCGTCGGACGTCAGCACGGCGCGCGCGTAACCGTCGGAGTCTCGCTGCAGGTCACCGAAGCTCGTGTCCAGCTGCGTCTCGCCCAACCGTGTCGCGGTTTGGAACCTCGCCTCGGTGGTCCCGGTGGGGATGTTGCGTTCGTTGACGGTCAGCTCTGTTTTTGCGGGGACCGTCAGCTTCCAGTTGTCGGGCGTCGAGACCGGGAGGCGCAGGTAGGGGTGGACGCCGAGCCCGAACGGACACGGCGTGGCGCCGACGTTGCTGACGTAGTGAGCGGCGCGTAGTCCGCCGGGGCCGACGGACCAGCGTGTTCGCAACTGCAACGGGAAGGGGTACCCGGGCTGAGCGGGTAGGGAACACTCGAGGCTGACCGCCGAGTCGGAGACGTCCACCGCTTTCCATCGCAACCAGCCGACGAGACCGTGCATGGAGGTCCGTGTAGCGGGCTCGTTCCACGGCAGACGGTGTGTGGAACCACCAAATTCGTATTCGCCTTCGTCGATGCGCCCCGGCCACGGAGCAAGAACGTGACCGGCCGACCCGGGAGCAAGCTCCTCGTCTTCATAACCGTCGATAAAGGACTTGTCATCGTAACTGAACAGCCTCACTCCACCGCCGACGGAGGCGATGACGGCCTCCCAACGCGAGTAACTGATCGTCCACTGTTCACCTGACAACGCCATACCGTGGATCTCCGTACGCTAGTAGAGGACACCGACTCCAGCTTAAGGCCTGCACCCGATGCCACTCGGCTGCGTCGACCATGCCGTGTCCGAGACAGTCACGCCCCGCATAAGGGCGCCAACCGGACCACCCGCCATCCGCCCCGTTCCTCACGCCGGTAGACCAGGCGATCGTGCAACCGATTGGCGCGCCCCTGCCAAAACTCGACGGCGTCGGGAACCACCCGGAAACCACCCCAGCCGTCGGGCATCGGAACTTCACCGGTGAAACGCTCACCCGCGTGCGCAAACGCCGCGTCCAACTCGTCCCGGCCGTCCAGCACACGGGACTGCCGTGAGGCCCACGCCGCCAGCTGTGAACCGCGCGGACGCCTGGCGAAATAGTGACGACTGTCCTCGACGGGGATACGCTTCGCCACACCGGAGACTATGACCTGACGGTGCTGCCGATGCCACCCGAACAGAAGACTCACGCCGCCGGTCGCCGCGATCTGGTCGGCCTTCGCCGACGAATAGTTGGTGAAAAAGGTGAAGCCGCCCTCGTCGACGCCCTTGAGGAGTACCGTGCGCTGATGCGGTCGACCCGACGCATCCAACGTGGCCAACACCATCGCATTGGGTTCGAGACCGCCGCCGCGAACCGCGTCGTCAAACCAGTGGTGAAACTGTCCGTACGGCTCAGGCGCCGCCGACTCCTCCTCCAAAGTGAGCCCGTCGTAATCAATTCTCATCAACTGTGGGTCCGGCCCGACCGAACCGTGAGCGTCGGGGGTGTCATGGGTGTGCGATTGGTCGTTCACCACATCAGAGTGCCACGCGCCACCCGTCGGTTACCGAATCGCAACGATCGATAAACGCTCGAATGCGCGATACGACCATGCCGCCAATCAGACAATTAATACCTAACGGCACGAAACCACCGCTCGGGCTGCTCATAAGCGCGCGATTGAGGCCCTTTCCACACGCCCTGAGTGCAACCGTGCTCGCGCTTTGGGTGCAAGATGGTTTGCACAGCGATGAGAAACCGGGCCGTTACCGCGTCCCGGTAAGTACAAGCCCTCAGGAGTACTCGATGTCTGACTTCAAGCCCGGTCTCGAAGGAGTGGTCGCCTTTGAGACCGAAATCGCCGAGCCCGACAAGGCAGGCGGTGCCCTGCGATACCGGGGGGTCGACATCGAAGATCTCATCGGCAACGTCTCATACGGACACGTTTGGGGACTGCTCGTCGACGGCCGGTTCGGCCCGGGCCTGCCGCCGGCGGAACCGTTCCCCGTGCCCGTGCACACCGGTGACATACGCGTCGACGTCCAAAGTGCTGTAGCCATGCTGGCGCCCTACTGGGGACTGGGCCAACTTCTCGACATCTCCGACGATCAGGCCCGTGAAGACCTCGCGCGCGTTTCGGTCACCGCACTGTCCTACGTCGCACAGTCCGCCCGCGGAGTCGGCCGTCCAGCCGTGCCCCAGAAGGAAATCGACAAGTCCCACACCATCGTGGAGCGGTTCATGCGCCGCTGGCGAGGTGAGCCCGACCCCCGCCACATTCAAGCCGTCGACGCGTACTTCATCTCCGCCGCCGAGCACGGGCTCAACGCCTCGACGTTCACCTCACGGGTCGTCGCCTCCACCGGCGCCGACGTCGCCGCATGCATCTCCTCGGGCATCGGAGCGCTCTCGGGTCCGCTCCACGGTGGCGCGCCGTCTCGCGTTCTTCACATGCTCGAAGAGGTCGAACGCACCGGCGACGCCACCGCTTACGTCAAGGGCGTCCTCGACCGCGGCGAACGCCTGATGGGCTTCGGGCACCGGGTGTACCGTGCCGAAGACCCCCGGGCACGAGTACTACGCAACACGGCTCGCGCGCTCGGCGCCGAGCGTTTCGAAGTGGCGGAAGCGCTGGAAAACGCCGCACTCGCCGAGTTGAAGGAACGGAAACCGGACCGAGTCCTCGCCACCAATGTCGAATTCTGGTCCGCAGTCGTCCTGGACTTCGCGAAGGTACCCGCCGACATGTTTACCGCCATGTTCACGTGCGCGCGCGTCGCCGGGTGGAGCGCGCACATCCTGGAGCAGAAACAACTGGGACGCATCGTCCGGCCGAGCGCTTCATACGTCGGCCCGAGCCCACGTCGGCCCGAAACCGTCGACGGCTGGAACGACATTCCGCGGTAACCGGCCTCAAGGCGACGCCCGCAGGCGTCGGCAGACCGGTAGAACGATCCAACGGCGGACGGCGCCCACGCGGGGTGGCGTCCGCCGGTCACGTCGATACGCCGTCTTCGGTGTCGTGGACGCTCCCGGGAACCGCCGTGCCCGCCCCAATCCACCCCATATCCGGGGGACCACCTACCCGGCGATCACGCCAAAAGTCGGCGACGGATGGTGGCCACGTGCTGCAGTACGGCTTCAGGTTTGTGGTCGGCGCGCTCGGCTCGTCTTCGCGTTACGGACCCACTCAGGGGAAACACCGCCCGGCCCGCCCCGCCCACGCATTCGCGAAAACCCCGTCGACGACATACCGTGACGATTTGCCCGTTTCGTCTATCCTCGCAACCAGACCATCGATCACACCACCCGAGGACGGCACATGACACCCCGATCCCGCACCGCAAGGCTCAGCGGTTTCGCCCTGGCCGGCGCGCTCGCACTGGGCTTGGCAGCCTGTTCATCCGATGCAACCGTGGAACCCGCGAACGAAAGCGATGCGGGCGACCAACAGGAACAGCTCGATCCCGCCGCCGTTGTCCAAACCAGCCTGGACACCTTGGACGAGACCAGTTACTCGCTGGCGCTGACCGCCGGCGACTTTTCCAGCGGCGAGATGACCCACGATCCGTCGGCGCAGGCGTACCACGCCTTCACCTCGGTCGACGCCTCGGCGGCGGGGTCGATGGGCACTGTGGAGGCCGAGGTCATCGGCATTGGCCAAGACGTCTGGATCAAACCGACCGGAGGGGTGACCAACTCTGTTCCGGAGCTTCAGGACGTCTGGATTCACACGACGGCGCAGGGCACACCGTCGCTTGTCGGCATGGATCTGAAGCAGCTGACCGACCAGTTGTTCGACTCACTGAGCAACATCGAACAGGTCGACGAATACACCTACACCGCAGACGTCGATACGCACAACGTCAGCCAGTTGCCGTCGTCGGCGCCGATCACCGTGACGGTCGTCCTCGACGACCGGGGGCGGCTCGTCGAGTTGACCGGCGAGATGCCCGACCCCACCGACGCTTCGCAGACCGTCCCGGCGACGATCACCGTCACCGGATACGGCGAGCCGGTCGATGTATCGGCTCCTCCCGCTGATCAGGTCCTCGAGCTGGACGACCTGGATTTCGACGGATTCTAGACATCGTCACGGCACCGCGTCGGTACAGCGAAGTAGCCGAGGCGGTGTTTCCGTGACGTCCGACGTCGGCGGGCCACCGCACAGTCGTCGGCGGCGACATGTAACAATCGCCGTCGACGGCAGCGCGGCCGCGACCCCTCGTTCGTGATCACACGTGAATGGAGAGCTTGCGGTGGCTGACATACGTATCCCGGAGAATCTGCGCCCGGCCGACGGCCGTTTCGGTTCCGGTCCCAGCAAGGTTTCCTCGGCCGCCGTGGCGGCGTTGAACGAGGCGGCGGGGACGTTGTTGGGTACGTCGCATCGTCAGGCTCCGGTTCGCAACCAGGTGGGGCGACTGCGCAGCGGTTTGGCGGAGTTTTTCCGGCTTCCCGACGGTTACGAGGTGCTGCTCGGCAACGGCGGCACGACCGCGTTCTGGGAGGCGGCCGTGTTCGGCCTGATCGAGCATCGCGCTCAAGTGGCGGCGTTCGGCGAGTTCGGAAACAAATTCGCTAAGGCCGTGGCCGCCGCGCCGTTCCTGACCGATCCGGTCAAGCGCACTGCGGAGCCCGGCGAGGCGGTCGAGCTGGAGGCCATCGACGGTGTCGACGTCCACGCGACCCCGCACAACGAAACGTCGACCGGCGTCTCGGTCCCTGTTCGGCGCGTTCCCGGCTCGGGGCTCATGTTGCACGACGCCACCTCGGCGGCGGCCGGCCTGCCGGTGGACATGTCCCAGTCCGATTGCTACTATTTCGCGCCGCAGAAGGGGCTGGCATCGGACGGTGGCTTGTGGATCGCCGTGGTGTCTCCGGCGACGATCGAGCGGATAGAACGCGTGGCCGCTTCGGGTCGGTACATTCCGGAGTTCTTGAACTTGAAGACCGCGTTGGACAACTCGCGCAAGGAACAGACGTATAACACTCCGAGTGTGGCCACGATCTTTCTTGCCGCCGAACAGGTTGACGCGATGAACGCCGCCGGTGGGTTGGACGCCGCGGTTGCACGGTGCCGCGACAGTGCGCAACGGCTGTACGGATGGGCCGAGGAGTCGCCCGTCGCTCGGCCGTTCGTGACCGATCCTCGGATTCGCTCTCAGGTGGTCGCCACGATCGATTTCGACGATGCCGTCGACGCGTCCCGCATCGCCGCGGTGTTGCGGGGCAACGGGATCGTCGACACCGAGCCGTACCGCAAGTTGGGACGAAACCAGTTGCGGGTGGCGATGTATCCGGCGATCGACCCCGAAGACATCTCGTTGCTGACGAAGTCGATCGATTTCGTGATCGAGCGGTTCAGCTGACTTCGCCTGTCCCCCACCGGGAGTTACCGGACAGTACGATGGTCATGAATTTATGCCCATCGATCCAACCGGCCTGGTTTCACAAGCCCCGGCCGCGTATTGGAGGTCCCGTGCTGCGTAACGCCCTGATCGCCACCGCAACCATCGCCACCGTCGGCGCCTTGACCACCGGCCATGCTTCGGCGGCAGAACCGGCCGCCGACAACCCCTGGCTGGACGCCCGTGTCATGAACATGGCTCATTCGGGCGGCGAGCTGGAAGCCCCGTTGAACACCGTGTACGCGTTCGACCGGGCCACCGGGTTGGGCGCCGACATGATCGAACTCGACGTGCAGTCGACGAAGGACGACCAGCTTGTGGTGTTGCACGACTCCACCGTCGACGCCACGACCAACGGCGCGGGAGCGATCACCGACCTCATGTTGGCCGACGTTCGTCAATTGGACGCCGCCTACAACTTCGTTCCCGATGAGGGAACCGTTCCGGACCGTCCCGACGAGGCGTACCCGTTCCGCGGCGTACGTACCGGTGACGTCGCACCGCCACACGGCTACACCGCAGACGACTTCGCGGTCCCCACCCTCGCGGAGGTGTTCGACCGGTTCCCCGACACCCCGATCAACATCGAGATCAAGGGCAGCGGGACGTTGAACGTGGAGTCGTTTCAGCACAACGCACGGCTTCTGGCCGCGTTTCTAAACGATTCGGGCCGCACCGATGTCATCGTCACATCGTTCAACGACGTCGCGGTGTCCACTTTCCATGACCTGGCCCCCGATGTCCCGTTGGCTCCCGGAACCGCGGGAATAGCGGCGTACTTCTTCACCGGCACCAAACCCATCGACGGTACGGTCGCGCTTCAGATTCCGGTGACGCTCAGCAGCATCGTCCCGATCGCAACGGAGTCGTTCATCGAGCGAGCACACAACGACGGCTACGCCGTGCACGTGTGGTTCTCCGGTACCGCCCCCGACGACGCCGAGACATACCGCGACATGCTCGAGATCTGCGCCGACGGACTTAT
>DXGR01000061.1 GCA_019113825.1 Candidatus Stackebrandtia excrementipullorum
TGCACTCACCGGCGTCTTCTCCGGCGACAGTGGAACACCGGAAGCCACTGCAGACGACAGCACAGTAGACACTTCCGACGGGTCGGAAGAACCCGCCGACGGAGACACACCCCAAGACGACGTGGAAACCGGCGGGGTAGAGACCGATGTGCTGTATACCAGTTTCAGTGACCCTTGCGAGGTCATCGACATCGAATCGTATTTCGCCTGGGCCAGCGGGGGAAGTCCATCGACACGAGACGCCGGCACCAGCGACCCCGACGGTGAGACCGGCGAGGGCGATTGCAATTTCACCAAAATGGACGACATCAGTGTGTACGTCATAGCCTATGTGAAACAGGACGTCGGCTCCGCTGACGGCAGCTACGACTACCACTCCAACCTCGCCGCCATCGGAGAGCTCAAGGAAGTCGAGGTCACCTGCGCCTCGGAATGGGAACAATCGGTGGCCTACGCAATGGTTACCCCCTACCCGTTCGACGGACGCGTCCATACCGTCGTCATGCACTCCAACCTCATGGTCTCGTTGGCGATCACGATGACCAACGACGGTCCCTCGAACGAAGAGATGATGACGCTGGCGTGCAACACGCTGGAGCTGTTCGCAACAACCTATTCGTCGTAACCGTCCACACAGCGTACTCCGGCACATTCAAGAGGCAGTCCACAACAACGTAACGCGGCCGTGCGTTTCCCAGCGTGCGGCCGTCTTATTGACACCGTCCACACACCAGTTACTTCCGCTACCCCAGGATCCGCTGCAGATACGGATTGATGAAGAGGCGATCGGGGTCCAGTCGGTCACGCAACCGCGTGAACTCGGCCATACGCGGGTAGTCGCCGACGAGGTCGGAGGCGGCGCGGGTGTGTAGCTTGCCCCAGTGCGGTCGTCCGCCCAGGTCACGCATGACCGCCTCAACCTCGGCGAAATAGTCCAGATAGGGCATTCCCTGGAATTGATGGACCGCGAAATAGGCACTGTCACGACCGTAGGCCGTGGACATCCACGTGTCGTCGGCCGCGGCGACGCGCACCTCGACCGGGAACACCACCCGATGCCTGTCTGCGGCTTTACGTACTCCGGCGAAGGCTTCGTTGTAGGCGGCGCGTGGGACGGCGTACTCCATTTCGACGAAACGAACTTTGCGAGGCGAACAAAAGACACGGTCGGAACGGTCTGTATAGGAACGTGCCGACTGGGCGCGGGACGACACCGCGGTGATCGCCGGGACGAGCCGTGGCGTGGCCTTTCCGAGACGGCACATGAGTCCGAAGACCTGGTTCGACAGGAACTCGTCGTCGAACCACCCTCGCATTTTCGACAACGGGGGTGCATGGCCTTCACGGTTGTTGCGTTTGACAAGAGCACGGTCGGACCGGGGGAACCAGTAGAACTCGAAGTGGTCGTTATCGGCGGCGAGCGTGTCGAACTCCTCGAGGACCCGCGCCAGGCGCATGGGGCGTTCATCGGCGTGCAATCGAAAGGCGGGGACACACTGGAGAGTGATGTCGGTGACGATGCCGAGAGCACCGAGGTTGACCGCGACCGCAGCCAAGTCTGGGTCGTCGTCCTGGTATCGATGAACGATTCCGGTTCCGTCGACCATGGTCAGACCGGTGACGAACGTGGCAAGGCCGCCGAGGTCGGCACCCGTCCCGTGGGTACCGGTGGCGACGGCCCCGGCGATGGTCTGGACGTCGATGTCACCGAGGTTGGGAAGCGCCAGACCGTGTTCGGCCAGAAGACGGTTGAGATCACGCAACGTCGTTCCCGCACCGACGGTGACCCGCCGTGCAGCCTCGTCGACGACCGGGGCGGGTTGATAGCCGTCGAGCCGCACGAGGATGTCGGCTGCAGCGGCGATCGCAGTGAAGGAGTGCCCGGCTCCGACAGCTTTGATGCGGCCGTCGCGCTCTCGTGTGCGGGCGACCAAATCCGCCAATTCGTCGACGTCCCGAGGTGCAGCAATTTGACGGGGGCGGGTTGTGGCGGTCCCCGCCCAGTTGGCCCACTTGTTGCTGGATATGGTCACGTAACGTGAATACCCTTCATCTTCAAGGTCGTCAAGTCCGCTGCGTGCCCTGTCGAAGAATCGACACGGCTATCGGTAAGAATTCACGTGGGTCCCGCGAAATCGAAGGAGCACTTGAGTGTCGACGCTAGCGCATGACCGTGATACCGCCGTTGCGCGTTCCAAACCGGCAGAGCCGCAGGGAACGCTGCGCCGCAAACCCGTTCAACAGCGAAGCGCCGAACGCGTCGCACGCATGCTCGACGCCTGCGCCCAACTGCTGGACGAAGTGGGATACACGAAACTGACGACCACGCTCATCGCCCAACGAGCCGAGGTCGCCATCGGATCCGTCTACCAGTTCTTCGGCGACAAACGTGCTGTCGTGAGGGCACTGGGGATGCGCAATCTGGACCTGTTCTTCAGCAGGATCGAGGAACGCACCGCCGATACCCCCACCGATCGCTGGTGGGAACTCGTCGACATCGTCATCGACGAGTACATTTGCATGCACCGCAGCCAGCCCGGGTTCTGCACCCTCCACTTCGGCGACATAGTGGATATTCACCTGCTTGACGACTCACGCAGCAACAACGACGTCCTGACCGACCGGTTGATCACACTGATGGACCAGCGCTTCCACCTGCCCGTGACCGAGCGGACGCGCCTGTCGATCACCGTCGCGGTCGAAACCGGAGACGTCCTGGTTAAGCTCGCCTTCAGGCACGACCCGCAAGGCGACGACAGGATCCTCACCGAGGCCAAGACACTCATCCGCGACTACGTCGCCAAAGCCGTGTCCGCCGGCTGATTCCCGCCTTCACAACCGGTCTCGCAACAGGCCGTTGTCACGGGCAACGGCCTCCACCCGGTCCGGAGAGCCGGCCATGATCGTGCGGGCGTGCTCGGTAACCAGCTCGACCGGCCAGTCCCACCAGGACGCCCGCAGCAGACGGTCGACGTCGGCGGCCCCGTAACGGTGTTTGATCACCGTCGCCGGGTTGCCGCCGACGACGGTGTAGGCGGGAACATCCGACACGACCACCGATCCGGCGGCCACCACCGCGCCGTCGCCGATGGTCACGCCCGGCATCACGAGGCTCCGATAACCGAACCACACGTCGTTGCCCACGACGGTGTCGCCACGTGACGGCATGGAGGAGACAATGGACATCGCCTCTTCCGTCCATCGACCACCGAAGATACCGAACGGGAACGTCGACACCCCGACCGTCGGATGATTGGCTCCGGCCATGATGAAGCGCGTTTCCGCGGCGATCGCGCAGTATTTGCCGATCACGAGTTTTTCGTTGCCATACCCGTACAGCACGTTGCGCGTCGCGAATCGATCGGCGTGCTCGGGATCGTCGTAATAGGTGTAGTCACCGATCTCGATCGCGTCGTCGTCGATCAACGCCCGCAGAAACACCACGCGCGGGTGTTGCGGAATCGGATGTGTCGTCGATGGATCCGGGATCTCTCCGGGCATTGTCTCCCCCTTTGTCGGTGGATGACCGAACGACGTGCGGAAACGGTTTCTCGGCCGCTCGTGAGCGACATCCGGTCGGTGCGCAGCTCATTGTCCGATAGCGACCTTCTCGGGGGCAACCGGTTATGAAGCGATCGACGGAGACGACGGGTGTCGCCCGTAGCGGGCCTGAGGTTGCCGCCACGGGCGCCCACACGGACGACACCCGGACCGAAAGAGAGGTCTACAGGCACCGGCGACGGTCATACGTCGTCAACAGGAAAACGACGAACCGTGGTGGTGCCTGTGGACGGAAACGGTACGCGCGACCCGCGTCGGCGTCACCCGAATTTCGTCACACCTCATCGAGAACACGGTGCACCTTGTGATTCGCGGCCTGCGCCAACGGCCGCACCACCATGCGGTCGATGTTGACGTGATGGGGGCGGGTCGCCACCCAGGCCACACAGTCGGCGATGTCACCGGCGAGGAGCGGTTCGGCCACCCCTTCGTACACCTTCGCAGCGGCGTCGGCGTCACCACGGAACCGGACGGTCGAGAACTCGTCGGTCTTGACCATTCCCGGGTTGATCTCCATGACCCGCACCGGTGTCCCGCACAACTCCAACCGCAGCGTCTGCGCCAACACCGTCTCGGCGTGCTTGGCACCGGCGTAGCCGCCGCCTCCCTCATACGTCGCCAGCCCGGCCGTCGAGGAGATCACCACGATGTCGCCCGAAGCGGCCGTCAACGCGGGTAGAAGGCCCTTCGTGACGCGAAGCGTCCCCAACACGTTGATGTCGTACATGCGTTGCCAGTCGGCCACGTCGGCCCGGCTCACCGGTTCAAGCCCGATGGCGCCGCCCGCGTTGTTGACCAACAGTTTCACGTCTCCGTCGAGTGCGGTCACCGCCGACACCAGCGCCGCCACGTCGGCGTCGACGGTCACGTCGCAGGTAACCGCGACCCCGCCGATGCGATCGGCGAGTTCGGTGATCCGTTCCGTGCGTCGTGCCGTGGCCACGACGGTGAAGCCTTCGGCGGCCAATCGTTCGGCCGTCGCATATCCGATACCCGACGACGCTCCGGTCACTACCGCGATAGGTCTGCTCATGTGCCCATACTGCCGCAGTCGGTGCACGGCTAAACGTGACGGAGGCGACAGGATGTCGGCCGGCTCACTCCCGGACCACCGGCGATCGGCGGCGTACCGTCGGATCGGGAAATATTCCAAGACGTCAACGGTTGCATGTATGCGGCCGATGTATTCGCCGCCGCCCTCCCCCTATCAGCGGCGGCACCACTGCACCAGGAGACCGTGTGATGCGTAGCGCCCACCGCCGCGAACTCAACCGTGCCGCACGCCCGTGCCCGGAACGCACCGGCGTGAAACGGGTGGCCATGTTGTCGATGCACACGTCGCCGCTGGAACAGCCCGGGCGGGGCGACGCCGGCGGAATGAACGTCTACGTGATGCAGACGGCCAGGCACCTCGCCGCCTGCAACATCGAAGTGGAGATCTTCACACGCGCGACATCCTCCGAGCAGCCCCCGACGTTGACGGTCCAGCCGGGGGTGACCGTGCACCACGTCCCGGCCGGCCCGTTCGACGGGTTGTCGAAGAACGACCTTCCTTCACAGATGTGCGCGTTCACCTCGGGGGTTTTGCGTACCGAGGCCGCGAACCCGGCCGGCTACTTCGACGTCGTTCACAGTCACTACTGGCTCTCGGGGCAGGCCGGCTGGCTGGCCAAGGACCGCTGGAAGGTCCCGCTCGTGCACTCCGCGCACACCTTGGCGAAGGTGAAAAACCTGAACCTGGCCGCGCACGACACGCCGGAACCGTTCGCGCGCATCGTCGGTGAAGAGCAGATCGTGAACGAAGCCGACGCGTTGGTCGCCAACACCGCAGCCGAAGCGGGGGAACTCGTCGAGCATTACCAGGCCGACCCGTCACGCGTGAGTGTCGCGGCACCGGGTGTCGACACCGAGGTGTTCGCACCGGGCGACCGTGGCGCCGCCCGACGTCGGCTCGGGCTACCCGCCGACGCGATCGTGGTCGGCTTCGTCGGTCGGCTCCAGGCGCTCAAGGCGCCCGACGTGATGGTGAACGCGGTCGCTCGACTACGTCAACTGAACCCCGAGCTGGCCGACCGTATCCGCATGGTGATCGTGGGCGGCCAGTCCGGAACCGGCAAGGACTATCCACGTCTGCTGCGGCAACTGACCCGCGATCGTGGCCTGACCGACGCCGTACGGTTCATACCGCCCCGGTCCGGCGACGAGCTCGCCGACGTGTTCCGGGCGTGCGACACCGTGTGTGTGCCGAGCCACAACGAGACGTTCGGGCTGGTCGCACTGGAGTCGCAGGCCTGTGGAACCCCCGTGGTCGCCACGGCTGTCGGGGGGCTCACCACCGCGGTCGCCGACGGGACGACCGGGTTCCTCGTCCCCGGTCACGACGAGACCGCGTGGGCGATAACACTGAACCGTCTGCTGACCGACCCGGCGAAGCGAGAGCTCATGGCGACGGCCGCGGTGGAACACGCGTCCCGGTTCTCCTGGTGTCACACGACGGCCAACCTCGTGAAAACGTACCGTGACGCGCTGGCCAGGCTTCACGCCAATCGTGCGGTCGCCGGAGCAGGTTGAGTCGTCGACCGGGCGGGTTGTGCGCGGGGCGTCACCGTCGGCTCGCGTAGGTTGGTCGGCATGAGCGACGACCTCGATGACATCTTGACCGATATGGACGTCGAATGGGAACGCACCGGCGACCGTTCCTTTGTGGTGGTGCTTCCGGGGACGCGGAAATTGAAGACCAACTGCAACCTGTTCGTCGAGGACGACACGTTGCGCATCGAAGCGTTCGTGGTGCGCAGCCCCGAGCAGGATGCCGAACGGTTGTGGCGGCTGCTGTTGCGCCGCAACGCGGATATGTACGGCGTCTCGTTCGCGATCGACGACCACGGTGACGTCTACCTGGTGGGGCGGGTCCCGCTCGCCGGCGTCGGTGCCGCCGAAATCGACCGGCTTCTCGGATCGGTTCTGACCTACTCGGACGACATCTTCAATACCGCGTTGGAGATCGGTTTCGCCGAATCCATCCGTAGGGAGTGGCGCTGGCGTCTGTCGCGGGGAGAACCCACCCGCAACCTGGCGGCGTTCGAACATTTGAAACCGGACACGCCGTGACGCCGCACCCGTGAGGACGGGTGCAGCGTCACGGAGTCCTACTAGTCGCGGCGCTCCTCCACGCCGCCTCCCAGCGCCGACCACACATCGGTCACCGTCTCGTAGCGTCCGTCGGGAAGCCGCGATACCTGCGCCGTGACCGTGTCCGGTGCATTGTTTTCGACGACCATCTCCCGGATCGTGGCCGCGTCGGCCGGGAACCGCCCCGTGTCGACGTAGCGTGCCAGTTCAAACCGCCCCTCGACGTCCTGGCTGGTCATCCCGATGGGCGTACCGACCCGTTCATCGGCCAGCGGGTCGCCACCCGGTTCGTCCTCCACCGGCGATTCGGGATCTCGCCAATGCCCACTGCGTGACGATGCCCCCGGGCGCATGTTGCGGGCCTCGGCCGCCATGGAGTCGTCCAGGGCTCTGCTGTGCTGTGAATCGCGTCGAATCACCATAAAAAACCTCCGTTGTCGAGTGGTTCACCAGCGAAGAATGGCGGCCAGTCCGTCGGCCTCGCTCAATTCCGCGGCGACGTCCTCGTCCAACACGGCGACGTCGGTGCTGTGGTCGATCGCCAGTTCGACGATGCGTTCGCCCAGCTCCGGTTCGGCGACGAGGCCGTTACCGTTCGACCCCGGCGGGACCACCTCTTCGGCGACGTATCGGCCGTTGTCATCGCGGCTGCCGCGCCAGTCCGCCTGTGCATCCATGAGGACGATCTCGGCGCGGCCCTCCTGCACGGCCGCGAGAGTCTGATCGATACCCCGCGTCGACTTCTTCGTCTCATCCAGTCGACGCACCAGGTCACGATCACGGTCACGTCGAGCCCGCTCCAGATCCGGTTCGATCAATTCGGCGACCTTTGCCGCCGGCGGGTGAGTCATGCCGACCACGGAATCTCCGGTGACGATCGTCGGTTGGAAACCGTATCCGAGGTGTTCGACCACGGCTTCACGAAGTTGCGGTTCGCCCGCGACGACGAGAAACTCCCAGCCTTCCTCTTCTGCGTGACGACGCAGTGTCTCGTGTCCCGACGCCAGATACCGCTTCAGGTCTTGGGCGCGGCGAGCCTCGAAGAGGTCGTGCTGTGGGGCGGTCTGTTGAGCCAGGCCCGGTTGCGAGTTCGCGGGCCCCTTCAGCTCGGTCCATTCGCCCGACGGGTCCACGTACTTCAGATGCGCGATGTCCTCGGCGATCCCGAAAGCCACGTGCATGATGCGTATTCCATCGCCCGTGGCGACGGCGACACCTACCGGCGATCCCGCCGACCACGCCGCCAACAACGGCCGCACATAGGCGCGGTCGGCACACCGAACAAGGTCACCCAACGACGCCTGCACCGAGACACGATGCACCTCACCGTTGCTCAACGGTACGAACAGTGCCCGCCCCAGACCGGACGTGGACGGTGCCAACGCCCACTCGAGGTCAACCCCGAGGGTGTCGAGGCGCCCACGTACCGCCTGGTCGAATTCCCGATCGCCGCTGTCGTGAGCGCGGCGACGCAGGTCCTCCAAAGCGTTGCGGGTCCGCACCTGCCATGCGGGTGTCTCGGCCTCCTCACCCGGCTCTGCTGTCACATAGATGGACAGAACACCAAGCGGGTCGCTGAGGCCTGCTATCTCGTTCAGCCTGGAGCGGTCCAGGTTCATCTCGCTACCCCCACATGTCGACGGTGCCCGGCGGGCTTTAGCTCTCATCCTGCTTTTAACCGTCGGAGCGCGGGGACAAACCTACAAAAAAGCCTTACCTTCGCCCCGATACGTCAACGCGGGCTCGACACAGTCGTCCTCGTCGATGAGGTGCAAACGGTTCACGTGCTCTGACAGCTCGCCCGCCTTGGCGTGACGGAACCAGACGCGGTCACCGACGGCGAGGCTGTCGGCCCCGGGACCGACCAGCGGCGTCTGTACCTCCCCGGCGCCTTCCAGACCGGTCAGGGCGAGGCCGCTCGGAAGCCACGGTGTGGGAAGGCGACGATCATCGGCGGGGCCGGACGCGAGCCAGCCGCCGCCGTGGACCGTGGCGATGCGCGAGTCCGGTTTACGCACCACCGACAGGGCGAACGCCGACGACGGCCGTGGAGTGAACGCGTCGTAGTCGTCGAACAGTGTCGGCGCCATCAGACCGCTGCCGGCGGTGAGTTCGGTGACCGCCGGGTCGGTGGCGGTGAGGGCGAGGCTGCCGGTGCCTCCCGCGTTGACGAACTCGAGGTCGACGAACCGACTCAGTGCCGCCACCGCGAGCCCGCGGCGTCGGGACAGCTCCGCGAAGGAGCGCCGCTGCATGGCGCGGATGGCTGCGGCCGCGATCCCCGAGCCCTGCGGGACGCCCGCGATCTGAGCTTCGTAGCTCATGAGGCCAACGAGACGGAAGCCCTGCCGCGCGACCACCGTTTTAGCGAACCGGACGACGTCGACCGGTTTGTGTAGAGGCGACCGGCGTACTCCGACGTGACCGCCCATGGGCCGCCATGAGGCGTCCATGTCCAGGCAGAGCCGGATGGTGGCGCGATCGACCGGTCGCGCCACGGCGTCGATCAAGTCCAGTTGGGACGGGTCATCGACCATGAGCGTGACGCGTTGGGCCAGCTGCGTGTCGCCGGCCAGTCGAGCCAGGGCCGCGGTGTCGGCGCTGGGGTAGCCGACCACGGCGTCGTCGGTCACACCGGTTTCGACGAGCCACATCGCCTCGGGCAACGTGTAGGCGAGGACACCGCGATATCCGGGACGGGCCAGAGCCCGCTCAATGAGTCTCCGGCATCGGACCGATTTGCTGGCGACCCGGATCGGCAGGCTACCGGCGGTCATGGTGACGGCCGCCTTTTCCATACAGGTGGCGTTGTGATCGAAAGCCGAGAGGTCCACAATGGCCAACGGAGGTGAGACGTCGACGGTGGCCTTGTCGTAACGCTCACGCAACGCCGCATGATCATGAGGGACCTTCATGTTTGAAGAATACCCGTGACCACGCGCGCCCACTGAAAGCCGGGTACATGCGAAAACATCGAAGAACCCCCACTATGTCATCCGGCGGCTCGCGACGTCGCCGAAAGGCCCCGCACACGACTTTCCCCGCCACACGTTCACCCGAACGCGACGGAATCGACAGACGACTTCTGAGGCGCACCCGAGGGCTATCGGCTTCCACGCCTCAACGTCGATACTCTGTCGGAGGTCAATCGGATACTTTCGATCGTGAGAACTGATGCACAGAAGGCGGGCGTGGCCATGGCAAACGTGTCGGATCTGAAAGCAATCCTGCGGATCCGCCCGTTTCGCCGTCTCTGGACGGTCCTGGGTCTGTCGGCCACCGGAGACTGGCTTGGACTGCTGGCCGCAACCCTGTTCGCGGCCTCGATGTTCGACAACCCCACCGCGCAGGGTGCCGCCTTCAGCTCCGTCATCGTCATGCGCCTCCTCCCCGCGCTGGTCCTCGGGCCCATCGCGGGAGTGTTCGCCGACCGCTTCGACCGCCGCATCACCATGGCGATCTGTGACTTCGCCAGGTTCTCCCTGTACCTCTCGATGCCGCTGGTCGCACTGTGGGTCGGCGGGGGCATCCGCGCCGCGACCTGGATCGTCGTCGCGCAGTTCTTCATCGAGGCGTTCAGCCTCATGTGGATGCCCGCCAAAGAGGCCGCCGTACCCAACCTTCTCCCCAAAGCCAGGCTGGAAGCCGCCAACCAACTGTCCCTGCTGACCACCTACGGCATCGCCCCGGTACTGGCTTCGGCGGTCATGTCGATATTGCAATCGGTCGCCGTGTCCGGTTGGCTGAACGACCTCGGCCAATGGGCGCAGCCGGCCGCCGTCGGTCTCTACATCAACGCGTTGGCATGGCTCGCCGCGTCCATGACCGTGTTCTTCCTGATCCCCGAGATCAGCCATCGAAAAGCCGATGTCGCCACAGACCAGGCCAAGCAACACGGCATGCTGAAGGAATTCAGCGACGGCTGGAAGTACGTCAAGGACAACCACACCGTCCGCGGTCTCGTCCTCGGCATCATGGGGGCATTCGGCGGCGCCGGCATCGTCATCGGTACCGGACCGTTCTACGCCGGCTCGCTCGGCGGCGGCGACGCCACCTTCAGCGTCCTGTTCGCCACGATCTTCATCGGTCTGGGCATCGGTCTCGTCGCCGGACCGTTCCTCGTGCGGGACCTGTCACGGCGCCGATGGTTCGGCATGAGCCTCGCCCTGGCCGGTATCGGGCTACTGTTCAACGCCGTCGCCCCGCACCTGACCGTCGCCGTCCTCGGGACACTCATCGTCGGTGCGGGCGCGGGTATGGCGTTCCTCGCCGGGATCACTCTGCTGGGGCGTGAAGTCGACGACACAGTACGCGGCCGCATCTTCGCGTTCATCAACACCGGCGCCCGCGTCGTCCTCATGGCCAGCGTTGCCGGCTCCGGAGTCATCGCCGGTTTCGGCAGCGCCCGACGCATCGACTTCGGCGTCTTCGTCATGGATCTGTCCTTCAGCCGGATCCTCCTATTCGGAGCAGCCGTCCTGAGCGTTTTCGCCGGTGTCGCCGCGTTCAAACAAATGGACGACAAACCCGGGGTACCGGTCCTGGCCGACCTGTGGGGATCCATGCGCGGTCGCCCCCTCAAGCCCGGCAAGACATCCCACGGCTACTTCGTCGTGTTCGAAGGCGGCGAAGGGTCCGGCAAGTCCACCCAGTCGGTGAAACTCGCCGCCTGGCTACGGGTACGCGGCCACGAAGTGGTGCTTACCCGTGAACCGGGAGCGACCGAACTCGGCAGCCGCATCCGATCACTCCTGCTCGACCCGGCGTCGAACACCTCGCCCAGTGTCCGGGCCGAAGCGCTGCTCTACGCCGCCGACCGGGCTCAGCACGTCGACAGAGTCCTGCGACCCGCGCTGGACCGCGGCGACATCGTCATATCCGACCGTTATGTCGACTCGTCGCTGGCCTACCAGGGAAGTGGCCGCCAACTGCCGTCCGATGAGATCGCATGGCTGTCCAACTGGGCCACCGACGGGCTCAGACCCGACCTCGTGGTTCTTCTCGACATCGACCCGACTCAGGGCCTCGCTCGCGCCGGTGAACGCGGCCCGACCGACCGGTTGGAACGCGAATCTTTGGGGTTCCACGAAAAGGTGCGTTACACCTTCCGTGACCTCGCCGCCGCGAACCCGAATCGCTATCTCGTCGTCGACGGGTCGCTACCGGCCGGTGACATCGCCAACATCATCAGTGAGCGGGTCGCGCAGGACCTCCCCGCGCAGGAAAAGGACGAGGGTGACTGGCCGCAGTTCGGTGTCGGCCGCGATCAGAAAGCCGACGGCGAGCCGACAGCGCCGACCGACGAGTCCGACGGGTGGGCGCAGCCGCAAAGCGGAGGCAACGCCCCGACTTCGGAGGACGAAGGCCCACAGGGTTCTCGGGCGTCCGACGCCGGAGGGGATTCAGCACCGGAGGACACCTGGAACCCCGACGCCACGCGAGTCATGCCCACGGTGAAACGCGACACCGACGCCACTGAGGCGATGGGGTCGCCCGAACACGACGCCACGAAGCCGATGAAGTCACCCGAACGCGACACCGACGAGACGAAACCCATGCAGTCGCCGGTCAAGTTCAAATCGGGAAGGGCGACGCCATGACGGCACCGGTGTTCGGGCAGCTTGTCGGACAGGAGACCACCGTCGCGACGTTGACGGAGGCCGTCACCGCCGCGCACTCCGGCGGTAGCGGTATGACCCACGCCTGGTTGTTCACCGGTCCGCCCGGTTCCGGTCGTTCGGTTGCGGCGCGCGCCTTCGCCGCGGCCTTGCAATGCGACGAGCGCGGCTGCGATTCGTGTACCGCGTGCCGAACGACGATGTCGGGGAGCCACGCCGACGTGACGCACGTGGTCCCGGACGGATTGAGCATCGGCGTGGCGACGATGCGCAGCCTGGTGTTGGCGGCCGGCCGCGCGCCCAGCACCGGACGGCGGCAGATCCTGATCATCGAGGACGCCGACCGGTTGACCGAAGCCGCGGGTAACGCGTTGTTGAAATCCATCGAGGAGCCACCGGAACGCACTGTGTTCCTGCTGTGTGCACCGTCGACGAACCCCGCCGAGATTTCGGTGACCATACGTTCGCGTTGTCGCCACGTCCCGTTGCGACAGCCGTCCATCGATGCCGTCGCCACCCTGCTGACCGACCGGGACGCCGTCGACCCGGGGTTGGCCAGGCTCGCGGCCGCCGCTGCTCAAGGGCACATCGGGCGGGCCAAGCGGCTGGCGACCGATGCGGCCGCCCGGGACCGCCGGGATTCGATACTGGGTATTCCTCGGCGGTTGACGAGTGTCTCGGCGTGTTTCTCCGCCGCGGACGCGTTGATCTCGGCGGCCGAGTCGGAGGCCACCGCTGCCAACGAAGGACTCGACGAGCAGGAAAAGGCCGAGCTGGAGACGGCTCTGGGGAGAGGCGGCACCGGTAAGGGGGCGACGAAGGCGGCCCGCGGAAGCGCCGGTCAACTGAAAGAGCTGGAGCGCCGACAGAAGAGCCGAAAGACGCGGGCTCAACGGGACACCCTGGACCTGGCGTTGGTCGATTTGGCGGCCTTCTACCGTGACGTACTGGTACGTCGGCTTGAGGCGCCGGTCTCGCCCATCCATATGGATACCGCTGACATCGCCGGTGCGGCGGCGGCGAACTGGACACCGGAGTCGATTCTGCGCCGTATCGATGCGATCCTGCGGTGTCGCGAAGCCATCGACAACAACGTGCGGCCGCGTATCGCCGTGGAGGCGATGATGCTGGCCCTGTGGCAGGGTTGACGGCGAACTCGATCCTGTTTGCCGGCGGCGCCACGGGCACCGAAGGGCGTCTCGACCGGGTGTGGTCGTGTCTGTCGAGGGTCTTGGGGGCACGCTGTGGTCTCACGTACCCCGGCTATGGCGTGGCGACCGGTTCAGAAGTCCCTGCCACCGACGCCGACGCCGAGACGCTGCGTCTACCGATGCACGGGTGGACCCACAAGATTCGGGTGAAGGACCAGCTCGACGGTGTGCTCACTTTGGCCGATCTGATTGTGCGACTCTCGTGGACCGGTCAGCGGCACCTCGGATGAACGAAACGCAGGGACCGCGAAGCGGACCCTGAAACAAGGCCTTCCAGCCCGACCGTCTGACGCCTTATCGGTTGCCGCGCAACACAGGCGGCGGCCGTTTCGGTGCCTCTGTTGACGAGGGGCGATGTGCTGCTGCACCTCGGCGCACCGATCAGGCGGTTGCCTCTCACGGTTTGTTCGCGGTCATGCCGGTGCCACGCCTCGGGTGGCACCCGACGCCCCGTCGACGAACTTCCGGCCGGCATCGAAGAGCTGCTTCCACGGTGGGGACGTCTGTTGACCGAGCCACGGTTTCGGATTCTCACCGCGGGACTCCTCGGTGTCGGCCCCGACCACCCTCGGCTTCTTCAGGCGTACCGCGAACATCACCTGGTGCCGCGAAAAACACGGTCGACCGCGCTACTGAGGGCCGCCGTCGAAGCGAGGGTACTACCCGAAGGCACCGACCCGGAGATGCCGGCCGACATGATGACCGGGGCGATTTTGAACCTGCTGCTGTTGCGTCCCGAGGCCCCCGACACCGACGAGGTGGTCGACCATCTGCGTCGCATGTTCCGCCAGGTCGGGCTCGACGACCGGGAGCCTCGATCGTCGTGAGCGACCGCTCGGGCGGGTGCGTCACGAGGCGAAGAAGGCCGCCCACAGGGGGTTCTCGACGAAACGGTGACACCGCTCGAAGCAGCCCCGGTTCACCGTCGGCTTCTCAAACCGCGAGCCCGTCGTCTTCGTGCTCCCACTGCGTCGACAAGCTCTCAGCCTCCGTCATCAACGCGTCGGGGTCGTCACGCCACCGGTCCGTCTGAGCCACCACCTTGCGGATCGTCAACGCCTGGGCGTGCACCCGTTCGGTCGGCGGGATGTCGTCGAGCAGATAATCCTCACCGGCGAACGCCCGGATGTACCCCTCCACCATCAACGGTTTCACTCGAGGCTCACTGTTACGGAACTCGTAACGCAGCTCGACGACGAATCGGCGGATCGCCTCGAGGCTCACCTCGTCCTTGAACTGCTCACCCAGGCAGACCGCCATAACCGCGGTCCCGAAGGTGTGCAGTGCATCGTGATCGTCGGCGGTGAAGTCGGAGGTCAGCTTCTCCACCTCGTCGGCCCGGCCAAGGGCCATGGCTTTGGTGACGGTGGCGTAGGCATCGGTTCTACTCATCGTGTCTTCCTGTTTCGACATCGGGTGGCGGGGTGGTCGCGGTGGCGACGAAACCGTCCGGTCCCGCCGGGCATGAAGCGAGTATGGCGACGCGCGCATGTGAGGGTCAAGATTTGTCGGGGCCGACCGTCACATCATCGTTCCTCTCGACGAAACACCCCGACCAGGACCCTGACCATCAGCACCGTGAACGCCACGAGAAGCACGTAACCGAAAACCTGGTACAACCTGATGTTGTCGGTCAGTTCAGGGCCGGATTGGCTGTCCAACAACAGAACCGCCATGATCCCCGTCGTCGCCGCCAGCACGGTCGACAACGCCTGTCCCAGGTAACCGGCGACCACGGCGCGGTCACGTGCATCGGCGAACAGACGGATGTTGGCGGACAGTCGTCCCTGTTCCAATGCCGCGCCGATGCGTTCGACACGACGCGGGATCCGCCGAAGCGTGGGCAACATCGCCCGGATTTCGTCGGCCGCCGTGTCCTTCAACGACCCGGGGGCCAGCCGTTCGGCGAACTCACGAGAGGCGAACGCCTTGGCCTCCTCCACGATGTGAAAATCGGGTGCGAGGTCGGTCAACGTGCCTTCGATGGTCGCCAAGGCCCGGAAAACCGCCGCGATCTCGCGCGGCAACGCGACCCCGTGCCGCGACACCAACCGAAACAGGTCGGTGAACATGTCGGCGTCGGGTGCCAATCCCGTGTTGAGGTGCCGAGCCATGAACCGGCCCAGAGCCCGCTCCAGATTTTCGTTGTCGATCTCGTCGGTGCGTTCCATGATGTCCATGAGCCCGTCATGCAGTGCCGCCGGGTCGCGTTGGTCGATGGCCAGAAGGACCAATTGCAGCGACGTCTGAAGACCGGTGTCGATTCTCCCTACCGAGCCGTAGTCGATGAGGGCGAGACGATCGTCGGCCAACAGCAGAATGTTGCCGGGATGTGGGTCCGCATGGAACACGCCGTCAATGAGGATCTGACGCAGCAGACAGTTCAGCAGAGACCTGGCCAACTCGGTCGTGTCCAGGTCGGCCAGTGCCTGACGGTCGCGGCCGACCGTCGTCCCTTCGAGGTACTGCATCACCAGAATGCGTTCACCGCTGAAGTGTCGGTACGCCGTCGGGAACGTCACTGTGCCGTCGGGCCGTGAAACGGCGGCGATCGCCGCGAGGTTACGTGCCTCGACGCGAAGGTCCAGCTCCTCGCGCAACGCCTGGGCGAAACCTTCGGCCAGGTCGCGAACGCCCATGCGGACGGCCCAGTGCGCCCGCTTCTCCAATGTCGCGGCGAGCCGGACGAGAATGTCGAGGTCGCGTTCGACCTGCTGTTTTATCTTCGGGCGACGGACCTTGACCACGACCTCCTCGCCGGAATGCAGCCTGGCCCGATATACCTGCGCGATCGACGCCGTCGCCATCGGGACGGTGTCGAAGGCCGCGAACGCCTCGTCAACTGCAACGCCGAGGTCACGGGTGATCTGTGGTTCGATCTCCTCCCACGGCAACGGGGACACGTCGTCCTGGAGCTTCGACAGCTCCGCGATGACCTCGGGTCCGAACAGGTCTCGACGGGTCGACAGCACCTGGCCGAGTTTGACGAAGGTGACACCGGCCTGTTCCATCGCCGACCTCGCCGACGCCGCCAACGCCACCTGGCCGGTCGCGCCGGGCCCTGAACCACCGGACATGAATCGGCTGAGTCCGTGGCGAATCAGGATGCCGGTGATCTGGGAGTAGCGCCAGGCACGGCGTATCCGTTGGTACACCGATCTACCGATGGTGAGCAGGCCGCCCGTACGCACCGCGAACACTTCGGTGACCGCCAACAACAGCAGAATCCCGATGAACGAGACGCCCATGAAGACGGCGACGGTGGACCCGACGTTGTCGCCTCCGAACATCGGGGCGGTGATGATGCTCGCCACGGCGATACCGCCGAGGCTGCAGCCGGCCGCACGAATCCATCCGACCCGCAGGCCCATGAGCCGGCTCAGCCAACGGATGAACAGCACCGCGAGGAGCAGCATCCCACCCGCGGTGAGAAATCCGAGCAGAAGCTCGAATACCGAGTCCGGCAGCTGCTCGTTGGGTTGTGGTGTGTTCGGTGTGGGTGGGGGTACGGCGAGCAGCGTGGTTTGCACCTGCTGAACGGTACCGGTTCACCGCTTTCGTCTCATGAATTGGTCATACGACGTACGTCCAGTGCGTCGGCCAGTTGTTGTTCGGTGAGGTTGCCGTTGTCGAGGTGACCGCGTTCGACGACGACCTCGCGTATTGAGCGGCGTTGTGCAAGTGCCTGTTTGGCGACGGCGGCGGCCTCCTCGTATCCGATGTAACGGTTGAGGGGTGTGACGATGGACGGTGACCCTTCGGCGTATTCGCGGCAGCGGTCGACATCGGCTTCCAGTCCTGCGATGCATTTCTCGGCGAACACGGTCGACACGTTCGCCAGGAGCCGAATCGACTCGAGCAGGTTGCGGGCCATGACCGGCAGCATGACGTTGAGTTCGAAGTCGCCGCCGCCTCCGGCGTGGGCGACTGCGGTGTCGTTGCCCATCACCTGAGCGCAGACCATACGGACGGCCTCGCACACGACGGGGTTCACCTTGCCGGGCATGATGGACGAGCCCGGCTGAAGGTCGGGAAGGCGAAGCTCCGACAGCCCGGCACGGGGCCCCGAACCCATCCACCGGACATCGTTCGCAATTTTGGACAGTCCTATGGCGATGGTTCGTAGTTGGCCGGATAGCTCCACCAGGCCGTCACGGGAACCTTGCGCCTCGAAATGATCGCGGGCCTCGGTCAGCGGAAGACCTGTCCGCTCCGCCAGTCGCGCGACCACGGCCGACGCGAAGCCGTCGGGGGTGTTGATGCCGGTACCCACGGCCGTACCGCCCAGCGGGATTTCGGCGACACGCGGCAGCACGGCGTGCAAACGTTCCAAGCCGTAACGAATCTGGGCGCTGTAGCCGCGGAACTCCTGGCCCAACGTGACCGGAGTCGCGTCCATAAGGTGCGTGCGGCCGGACTTGACGACGTCGGTGAACTCCCCCGCCTTGACCGACAACGCCGACGCCAACTCCTCCAGAGCCGGAGCCAACATCGACAGAACCGCATCGGTGGCCGCCACGTGGATCGATGAGGGAAACACGTCGTTGGAGGACTGGGACGCGTTGACGTGATCGTTGGGGTGAACGGTCGTGCCGTCCGCCCCAGCGAGCGTCGCAATGACCTCGTTGGCGTTCATGTTCGACGACGTCCCGGAGCCGGTTTGGAAAACGTCGACCGGGAAGTGCTCGTCGTAAGTCCCCACGGCGACCTCGTCGGCGGCGGCCACGATCGCCCGGCTCACATCGTCGTCGAGAACGCCCAACGAGGCGTTCACCTCGGCCGCGGCCGCCTTGATCTGGGCCAGAGCCTTGATGTGACCGCGTTCCAGCATCACTCCGGAGATCGGGAAGTTCTCCACGGCACGTTGTGTCTGAGCGCGCCACGCGGCCCATGCCGGGACGTGAACCTCTCCCATCGTGTCGTGTTCGATCCGTACGTCACCGGCTTCGGTCATCCCGCTTCTCCCATCGAGTCGACGCAGAAATCGAGGCTATCGCGTTCGATGTCCCGTTCGGGGGCGGTGATGAGGAAACCGCCGTCGAGTACGGGCCCACTGATCGCACCCTTGGGGAACATGTCCTAGTGTCGTGCGGTGGTAAGCGAGCCGGAAGGGGCCACATGTCGGGCAACGCTGTGATGACCGAGGCGGGCAAGCGACGTACGTTCGCCGTGATTTCACATCCCGACGCGGGTAAGTCGACCATCACCGAGGCCTTGGCGTTGCACGCCTCGGTCATCGGTGAGGCCGGTGCCGTGCACGGCAAGGGTGGCCGTAAAGGGGTGGTCAGCGACTGGATGTCCATCGAACAGCAACGTGGTATCTCGATCACCTCGGCGGTGCTCCAGTTCGCCTATCGCGACTGTGTGGTCAATCTGCTGGACACGCCGGGCCACGCCGACTTCTCGGAGGACACCTATCGGGTGTTGACCGCCGTCGACTGCGCCGTCATGTTGTTGGACGCCGCGAAAGGCCTGGAACCACAGACGTTGAAACTGTTCGAGGTGTGTCGACACCGACGCATCCCGGTAGTGACGTTCATCAACAAGTGGGACCGGCCGGGCATGGCCGCCCTCGAACTTCTCGACGAGATCGAAACCCGTATCGGTATTCGACCGACACCGGTGACGTGGCCCGTGGGTGAGGCGGGACAATTTCACGGCGTCCTCGATCTGCAGGCCGGGAACATGGTTCACTTCGAGCGCACGCCCGGCGGATCGCGCGCCGCCATGGAGGAGATCGTCTCCGCCGCCGACGCCCGGGCCCGCTACGGTGACGACTACGTCAACGCGACAGAAGAGGCCGAACTGTTGGCCGCCTCCGATCAGTCGCACGACCAGAAACTGTTCACCGAGGCGGTCACCACGCCGGTCCTTTTCGGTGCCGCAGTCGCCAACTTCGGTGTGCGGCAACTCCTGGACGTCCTGATCGATCTGGGCCCCAAGCCGGCACCACAGGTGGACGTCGACGGTTCCGCCCGTGACATCGACGCGCCTTTCTCCGGGTTCGTCTTCAAGATTCAGGCGAACATGAACCCGGCGCACCGTGACCAGGTGGCGTTCCTGCGAGTGTGCTCGGGCCGTTTCGAACGGGGAATGGTCGTCACCCACGGAGCTACCGGGCGACCGTTCACCACCAAGTACGCGCAGTCGATGTTCGGGTCCTCTCGAGACACCATCGATCAGGCGTTTCCCGGTGACGTCATCGGTCTCGTCAACGCGACCAATCTGTCGATAGGCGATTCGCTTTACAGCGATCGCAAGGTCGTTTACCCACAGCTTCCGTCTTATGCGCCCGAGCATTTCGCGACGATCCGCACAGACGACACCTCCAAGGCCAAGCGATTCCGCAAGGGTATTGCGCAGTTGGACGCCGAAGGCGTCGTGCAGGTCCTGTACTCCGATCTGCGCGGCGAACAGTCCCCGGTGCTGGCAGCGGTGGGGCCCATGCAGTTCGACGTCGCGGCGCACCGTCTGCGTGCCGAGTTCTCGGTTCCGGTCACCATCGACAATCTGCCGTTCCAACTCGCACGCCGGACTGACGCCGACGGCGCCGTGAAGCTGCGGGGCGCGCCGGGGGTGGAAGTGTTCACCCGTGCCCGCGACAACGCGATCCTGGCGGCGTTTCCCAACCGTTGGCGACTGCAAACCATCGTCAACGACTACTCCGGTGTCATGCTGGAACCGCTGCTGGCCGACACGGACCGTTCCTAGACCGCCCGGTAACCTGTCTGTCGTGTTCGGCTCACTCGAGCCGGTCCGCATCGCTCGACGTTTCGCGACGTTCATCACCCTGTAGTCCGCGTGTCGACAAGTCGCAAGGGGAGAGACACCTTGGCCGCTGACAGCCCGCGATATGAGTTTCCCGACCCGCCGCCGCCGATGACGCCGGTGCCCGCCGTCAAATGTTTCGACATGAGGGGCGCACGTGTGATCGTGGGTGGTGCCGGTATGGGCTGGCGACGTGATCTTCGTGCCGACGACCCGTTGATGCGCGGCGGCCGTCTACTGGTTCCGGTTCTGTCTGAAGGGGACTATTACCGGTCGGAGGACGATGGAACCGAGGCGATGGCGGCGTTGCACCCGGTCGAGTCGGTGTGGGTGGAGACGCCCGACGAGACCGCAGAACGCCGCACCGCCCCTTTTCACCTGTTCGAGAGACTTGTGGACATCGAGGTGCCTCCCGTTCGCCTCCCGGCGCCCGCCAGCGATGTTCACGGTTTGACGGGTCGTCGAGTGTGGCACTGGCGCGGTGAAAAATTCGCCTCGGATCTACGGTGCGTAAGCGAGGCGTTTGAAAACTCTCATGGAGACATTGCCGTTCTTATTGCACCCGAACGAGAATGGTACCGTTGGTCTCGCACCGGCAAAGCCCCCACAGTGGAGGAGGCTTTGATCCACCTTACCTGGTTGGAAACCTGATATTGCCGGTCAAGCCAATCGTTTTGCCCACCGTGGTTGCGAACCGTGGTCGCATCCGTACGCTGAAACCGGTACACTTGATTTCCTATGCAATCGGCTCCCCTCGCTCAGCTTCGTGATCTTTGCTTGGCGCTACCGGAAACCACCGAGGCCGGTAGCGGCGAAGATCCGACTTTTAGTGTCAAGGGCCAAACGTTCGCAGCCGGCCACCGTGTCGGCGACCGTCCATCGGTGTGGTTCAAGGCCACCACCGGAACCAAGCAGCGGCTCCTCAAATCCTCCCCCTCGCGGTACTTTCAACCGCGCTACGTCGGGAAGCACGGCTGGATGGGCGCCTGGCTGGACGAGGACTGCGACTGGACGCAGCTGGCCGATCTGCTGCGCGACTCGTACCGTACGACCGCGCCGCGCCCGCTGACCGACCTGCTCACCGCGTCACTCACGAATCCGATTCCGAGCCATCGAAGCCGGGACCGGGTGTCCAGCGTGAAGGGCTGACCTCCCCACGGGACACCACGCGGTCATCGGCTGCGGATCAGACTCATCGCCTCGGCTCGCGACTTCGCGTTCTCCCGCAACATCCCTCGCACCGCCGACGTCAACGTCTTCGCACCGGGCTTACGGATACCACGCATCGACATACACAGGTGCTCGCATTCGATGACGACCATGGCTCCACGCGGTTCCAAGGTCGTCATCAACTGATCGGCGATCTGAGACGTCAATCGTTCCTGCACCTGCGGTCGACGGGCGTAGACCTCCACCAGACGAGCCAGTTTGGACAAGCCGGTGATACGGCCGTGATGACCGGGGATGTAACCGACGTGGGCCACCCCCACGAACGGTAGGAGGTGATGTTCACAGAAGCTGGCGATCTCGATGTCCCGGACCACGACCATCTCCTCGTGGTCCTCACTGAACGTCGTGGTCAACACGGCCGCCGGGTCCACCCGAAGGCCCGCGAAAAGCTCGGCGTAGGCGCGGGCGACCCGCCCCGGAGTCCGCAACAGACCCTCGCGGTCGGGGTCCTCCCCCACGGCGATAAGAATTTCACGTACCGCCGCCTCGATACGGTCGAGGTCGACGCTCTTCCCCACAGGGTGTCCGCCAAGCCGACCGTTGATGATCCGGGCAGCCTCGTAATCCAATTCCAGGTCGACGTCAACGTCACTGTCAGGTTCGCTCACGCCCTTAAGACTAAAGGTCCCCTTCGCCCCAAAGCCCTGATGCGATTTAGATCACCCACACAGCGCGATGGGCCGCGCCCGGTTGTACCGGACACGGCCCATCGGCGTGATTCGTCTTACGTCAGCGGAGAAGCGGGCTCCGCGGTACTGTCCGAACCGTCCGAATCCACGGTGCCGTTGGGCACGTCCACCGGCGGGCGGTTCGACGGGCGACGCTTACCCGAACCGTTGAACGGCGACATCGGGGGACGCTTCACCACGTCCTTGGCGATGCGCTCCAAGTCGTCCTGGGTCAGGGTCTCCTTGTCCAACAGCTCAACGACCATCTGGTCCAGCACGTCGCGGTACTGGTCCAGGATCTCGTAAGCCTCGTCGTGCGCCAATTCGATCAGGTTGCGGATCTCCTCGTCGATGGTCGCGGCGACGTCATCGGAGTAGTCACGCTGGTGGCCCATGTCACGGCCGAGGAACGGTTCGGAACTGGCACTGCCATACTTGACCGCACCGAGTTTGGAACTCATACCGTATTCGGTGACCATGGCGCGGGCCAGCTGAGTCGCCTTGTTGATGTCGTCGGAAGCCCCGGTGCCCGGGTCGTGATAGACGAGCTCCTCCGCGGCACGGCCGCCCAGGGCATACGCAAGCGTGTCGATCATCTCGGCACGCGTCTGGGAATACTTGTCCTCCGTAGGCAACACCAGGGTGTGCCCGAGGGAGCGTCCACGCGGCAGGATCGTCAGCTTGTGGACCGGCGCCGAATGAGGCAAAGCCAATGCCACCAGGGCGTGACCGCCCTCGTGGTAGGCGGTCATCTTCTTTTCCTTGTCGCTCATCAAACGCGACTTGCGCTCCGGCCCGGCGATAACTCGGTCGATCGACTCCTCGAGGGACTCGTTGGTGATCGCCTTACCGTCACTGCGGGCGGTCAACAGCGCCGCTTCGTTGATCACGTTGGCCAGGTCGGCACCCGAGAATCCGGGAGTACGACGCGCGATCGTCTCAAGGTCCACGTTCGGGGCAAAAGGCTTGCCACGGGCGTGAACCTGCAGGATCGCCTTACGGCCGTCCTTGTCCGGTGCGTCAACGGGGATCTGACGGTCGAAGCGGCCCGGACGCAGCAACGCCGGGTCCAGAATGTCGGGGCGGTTGGTCGCTGCGATCAGGATCACGCCGCCCTTGTTGTCGAACCCGTCCATCTCGACCAGCAGTTGGTTCAGCGTCTGCTCACGCTCGTCGTGGCCTCCGCCCAGGCCCGCTCCACGGTGACGACCGACGGCGTCGATCTCATCGACGAACACGATCGCCGGAGCGTTCTCCTTTGCCTGCGTAAACAGGTCACGGACACGGCTGGCACCGACACCGACGAACATTTCCACGAAGTCGGAACCGCTGATCGAGTAGAACGGCACACCGGCCTCACCCGCGACAGCTCGCGCCAACAGAGTCTTACCGGTTCCGGGCGGGCCGAACAGCAACACGCCCTTGGGGATCTTGGCGCCGAGTGCCTGGTACTTCGCCGGGTTCTGCAGGAAGTCCTTGATCTCCTGCAGCTCCTCGATCGCCTCACCGGCACCGGCGACGTCCTCAAAGGTCGTCTTGGGGGTGTCCTTGGTGATCTGCTTGGCCTTCGACTTGCCGAAGTTCATGACACGCGACCCACCGCCCTGCATCTGCGACATGAACAGCAGCAGCAGGATCACGATGATCGCGATCGGCAGGAGGTTGATCAGGAAGGCGACCAGCAGGTTTTCCTGGGTGACCTCGGTGTTGTAGTCGTCCGTGTTTTCGCGGATCGCCGTCCAGACCTCTTCGGTGGCCTCGGCGGGGATAAAGGCCTGGATCTTGTCGGTTGCTTCACCGTCGTCGGTGATTTGGCCTTCGGCGTTGACCTTGATCGGTTCGGCCAGGTCGAGTTCGACTATCTGCTCTTTGTTCTTGAGCAGGGCCGTTTCGACGTTGCCGTCGGCGATCTGCTCGTCGGACACCACGGTATCGACTTCGACATAGTCACTACCACCGGTCAGCAGGCTGCCCGCGATGACGGCGCCGAGAATGATGAGGATGATCCAGACCAGCGGCCTGCGGAACAAACCTTTACGCTCCATACTGTTGCGGGCGGCCAGCGCCCGACCCCTCCTGCACTCGACGTGGTGTGGTCGTTTTAACGCGCGACCTAGGGCGACCGCACGACCTTGCGTTGATGGTCTTCGAAGGTACACCGTACCGACAGCCTAACCATTATAGTGGTGGCCACCATTCTCAGCGGAATCTCAGCATTATGCCCTGCCCCTGTGCCGGTCCACTACGTCCGGGGTCGCCTCACGACGGCCAGGTTGGGCTGGCACTCTGTGGGGCATGACGCCATCCGCTGAGCAGAACGCCCCGTGGTACGACGCCGATATCGAACGGGTCATCCTCTCTTCTGACCAGATCGCCGAGAAAACCGCCGAGTTGGCCAAACAGATCGACGCCGATTACGCCGGCACCGACGGCCTGCTGCTCGTGGGCCTGTTCAAGGGTGCGGTGATGTTCATGGCGGACCTCGCCCGAGCGTTGACGCTTCCCCTCGAGATGGAGTTCATGGACCTGTCCTCCTACGGGTCGAAGGCGACCTCCTCCGGCGTGGTGCGTGTGCTCAAGGATCTCGACACCGACATCAAGGACCGTCACGTGCTGGTCGTGGAGGACATCGTGGATTCCGGCCTCACGCTCAGCTGGTTGCTGAAATACCTGCCAAGCCGTCACCCCGCATCGGTGGAGGTGGTGTCGATGGTGCGTAAGCCCAAGGCGCTGGAGTCCAACGTTCCGGTGAAGTACGTCGGTTTCGACGTACCCGACGAGTTCGTCGTCGGCTACGGCATGGACTTCGCCGAACGCTACCGCGAGCTGCCGTTCGTAGGAGTGCTGAAACCGCGGGTGTACGAGAACGCGTGACCGGTACCACGGCGCGTGGTCGGCAAGGAGTCGCCGACCACGCGCCGCACCGTCATGAACCGGTTGTCCGGTCGTAGTACATGACCGTGTTGCCTCCGTCGAAGGTCTTGACGTCGGTGAGGTCGAAACGGGTGGGCCGGAATGTGGACCCGAAGGCGGGGACGCCGGCACCGGCCACCACCGGGTATTTCTTGATCACCAGTCGATCGATCTCGTCGACCAGCGTTCCGGCGAGGATTCCGCCACCGGCAAGGTAGATGTCGGCGGCCGAGTCTTCCCGCTTGAGTTCGCGGACCTTGGCCACCGGATCGGTCGTCACCGTTTCCACGGCGGGGTCGAGCTGTTCCATCGTCCGGGAGAACACGTATTGCCGCAGGTGTCGATACGGGTTTGTGACGCCTTCTTTACGGGCCGGGCCCTCGTATGTACGGCGGCCCATGAGGACGGTGTCGAAGCACCTGTTGGGTGCTTCCTCGATCCCGACGGCCGAGCGGAGATGACTCGGAACAGTGTCGGGGAACTCGGTGATCATCCATTCCATGTATTCCGGTGAGGTCGGATAGAAGTCGACCTCGTCGTTTGGCCCGGCGATGAATCCGTCGATCGACAGAGCGACGTAGTAGACAAGGTTTCGCATATACGGGCCTCCGTGATTGAATCAAGCACTACAGGCATAGTACTTCAGTCATAGTGGTTCGCCACATTGTTTTGGAAGGGCGCGATTATCGTGGTCAAGAACCCGCAACGCCGCACGAAACTGCTTGACGCCGCCATCGACGTCCTCGCCGACCACGGTGCACGCGGCCTCACCTTCCGCGCCGTCGACAACCGGGCAGAGGTCCCCACCGGCACCGCGTCCAACTACTTCACCAACCGCGACGATCTTCTACGGCAAGCCGCCGAATACGTCTTCGTGAGGCTGACCACCGAACCCGACGGCGGCCACACCGTCACCGAAACCGGGCCCGGCAACGAAAACGCCCTCATGCGCGAGATGGTCCGCCTCGCCGAAGCCGATCGCAACGGCTACCTCGCCATGTACGAACTACGCCTGGAAGCCGGTCGCCGCCCCGAACTGCGCCACGCGTTCACCCGGCAGTTTCGTCGCAACCTCGACCGCATCGGCGACACATACGAGAAGGGCGGGCACCCCGGCGGTCGTGCAACCGCCGTCCTGCTCTATCTGGCCATGAGTGGTCTGGTGTTGGAACATCTGACCCTTCCCGACGTCCTGAACGTCGACGACCGGCTCATCACCACGCTCGTGAACGCCATTGTCCCGCAAAGAGGGACAGTCACCGGGTTGACATCGCCGCCAGACGATCGTCACGCCGAGCCACACTGAGCCCTCCGGGAACCTGTGTGGGGCGCTGCCCCCGCCAGGCGACCACCATGGCCTCCACCGCGGCGATGTGTGCCGACGACAGATCCTCGGCACGCGCGCCACGTTCCAGCAACCACCGCCGCAAAACCCGGGTACGCAAAGCCTTGGGGGCCACCATCAGCGGAGACGTCTCAATCTCGTCGCCTCTACTCGCCTCGTCGAGCAGGCTCGTCGCCACCGTCTCCAACGCCTCGTTGTCCTGCGCCACCAACATCGCGGTGCGCGCCAGGTTCGCCACGAGCTTTTCGCCGAGCCGTTCGGTGAGCAGCGGCATGGCTTTCCGCACTCGAGCACGCGCGAACGCGTCGTCGCCGTTGTGCGGGTCGTTCCAGACGGGCAGGCCCTGTTCGCGGCACGCCGCCTCGGTGTCGGCACGCGACAACTCGAGCAGGGGACGCAGCAGGTGCCCCCGCCGTCGAGGCATGCCCGACAGACCGTGGGGGCCTGCTCCTCTCGACAACGCCAGCAACACCGTCTCGGCCTGGTCGTCACGGGTGTGACCCAGCAAAACGGCCGCGGCCTCATGCTGTGAGCGAACCGTCTCCAGTGCCGCATAGCGGCTCCGCCGTGCCGCCGCCTCCGGGCCACCCTCGCGGCCTACCGTCACCCTCTGGACCTCGACGGGGTCGAAGCCGGCGCCCCGCGCCCAGTCGGCGACCGTGTCGGCACGCCGCGCGGAGCCGTCCTGCAACCCGTGGTCCACGGTCACCAGGCCGCACCGAAGGCCCTGTCTTGGAGCGGTGAACGCACATGCCGCCGCCAACGCCATCGAGTCCGGGCCGCCCGAACAGGCCACCAGTACCACGGTTCCCTCCGGCAGCGTTGAACACGCCGTCCGCACCGCCGTTCTCACCCGGGCAACCGACGGCGCGAGCCGCGCCATCAGGCCACCCGCCGGACCCAAGCGGCCGGGTCGGCGATCTCCTCCATGTCGGGAAGCGTCTGCGGCGACGTCCACACCTTGTTGAACCGTTCCATCCCCACCTCGTCGACCACGGCCGACACAAACGCACGTCCCCGTACGTACTGCTTGAACTTCACGTCCACCCCCAGAAGCCGCCTCACGATTCGCTGAATCGGGCTCGAGGTGAGACGGCGATGGTCCAGCTTGCGGCGAAGACTCGCCACATCACCCATTACGTCCTTGCCGACCTCGTCCATGATGTAGTCGGCGTGTCCTTCCAACAGGGTCATCATGGCGGTGATCCGTTCGAGGGCCTCCCGCTGCTGCGGCGAGGTCACCAAATCCATCACACTGGAGTCGTTGTCGACGTCACGCACCGAATCCACCACGACCGTCACCGCTCGACGGAACCGCTGGGCAAGGTCCATGCCGTCGGAGGACTCTCCCGCCGCGAACAGATCGATCTCGGACATGAAGTGATCGCGGAGCCAGTCGACCGCACCGAACTGTGCCGCGTGGGTCGCCTCGTGGAGGCACACCCACATCCGGAAGTCCTCGGCGTCGGCATCCAAACGACGTTGTGTCTCGACAATGTTGGGGGCCACGAGAAGCAGACGACCTCGCGGTTGACCGAATATCTCGTACTGGCCAAGAACCTTCCCCGACAGGAAACCGAGGACGGCACCCACCTGGGTACCGGCCAGCCGAGATCCGACGACCTTGACCAACACGCCCGGCTCACCAGAAACCTTATGCGCCAACGGGTCCAGCAAAGACCGCATGCCCTCGACATTGGCCGCCGACCACGCCGGACGGTCCACGACGCGAACCGCGGCGGCCTCCGACGGCACCAGACCCGTGAACTCCGCCACATGGTCGGCCGCTCGCGCAGCCGTCTCCCGCAGTCGCCGGACCTCGCCCTTGGCGTCCGACAAACCCAGGTTCGGCCCGCTGCCGGCCACCGTGCGAGCCGTCGCCGCCGCCAAGTCCCAATCCACAAACTGCGTCATGGCACAACGGTATGCGATATGTGTCCCGGTTCGAAGCGTTGAGGGTTGTGAAGCCCGGTCGGTGTCGGTGTGCCAGGCTGGTCCGCGTGAGCCGAACGTCGCAGGAACTGTTTGAAAAAGCCCGGTCCCTCGTCCCCGGTGGCGTCAATTCGCCTGTACGCGCATTCCGCAGCGTCGGGGGGACGCCTCGTTTCATGGTGCGCGGCGAAGGCTGTCGAGTCTTCGACGTCGACGGCCGTGAATACGTGGACCTGGTGAGTTCGTGGGGGCCGCTCATCCTGGGGCACGCCCACCCGGCCGTGATCGACGCGGTGCAGACGACTGCGGCACGGGGAACGAGTTTCGGAACCCCTACACCGGGCGAAGTCGACCTCGCCGCCGAGATCGTGGCGCGCACTCCGGTCGAATCGGTTCGGTTGGTCAACTCCGGTACCGAAGCGACGATGAGCGCGCTGCGACTGGCCCGCGGTTTCACGGGCCGTGATCTGGTCGTCAAGTTCGCCGGTTGCTACCACGGTCACGTCGACGGCCTGCTCGCCGCCGCCGGGTCGGGTGTGGCGACTTTGGGGCTCCCGGACTCGCCCGGCGTACCGGCCGGCACCACCGCCGACACCCTCGTGTTGCCCTACAACGACATCGAAGCCGTACGGCGGGCGTTTGCCGCGCACCCGGGACGGATCGCGTGTGTCATCACCGAGGCGGCCGCCGGCAACATGGGAGTGATCGCGCCGCGTAACGACTTCAACGCCCTGCTGTATGCCGAATGTCAGGCGGACGGCGCGTTGCTGATCATGGACGAGGTCATGACCGGCTTCCGGGTCGGCCCCGGAGGCGTCGCCGACCGGGCCGACCTCTACACCTACGGCAAGGTCATGGGCGGCGGTCTTCCCGCCGCCGCGTTCGGTGGTCGTTCCGACGTCATGGACCACCTGGCACCGTCGGGATCGGTCTACCAGGCGGGGACCCTGTCGGGTAACCCGCTGGCCTGCGCGGCGGGACTCACGACGCTGCGGCACTGCACCGAGGACGTGTACCGGCACCTCGACGCCACGTCGGCGACGTTGCAGAAACTCGCCTCGGACGCCTTGGACAAGGCCGGTGTCGCGCATCGCGTGTCCACCGCCGGAAACATGTTCAGCGTCTTCTTCACCGATGCCGACGTCACCGATTACGCGTCGGCCGCCGGACAGAACGTGGACGCCTTTGCCGCGTTCTTCCATCGAATGCTGGAGGCGGGCGTCTATCTGCCGCCGTCGGCTTTTGAAGCCTGGTTCGTGTCGGCGGCGTTGGACGACAAGGCGATGGAGCAGATCGCGGCGGCGCTACCTGCGGCGGCCGAGGCCGCGGCGGCGACGAACAACTCACCGTTACCACCCCGGGCTGACATGACGCCGTTCAGGCCGTAGGGTCAGGTCTGTGAGCAAGCCACAGACCGTAGTTCACGTGCTCAGGCACGGTGAGGTGCACAACCCGACCCAGATCCTGTACGGACGAATCCCGGGCTTCAGGTTGTCCGCGCTGGGGATGCAGATGGCCGAGATCGCGGCGAAATCCCTCGACGGCCACGATGTCACACACATCGTGAGCTCCCCACTGGAACGGGCCGTGCAAACCGCCGAACCGTTCGCGACGTTGTTCGGCATCGAGCCGAGCACCGACGATCGCCTGTTGGAGTCGTTGAATTATTTCGAGGGCCGCCGTGTCTCCGTGGGAGACGGCGCGCTTCGTAATCCGCGCCACTGGTGGGCGTTGCGGGATCCGTTCACTCCGTCGTGGGGCGAACCGTATCTCCAGATCGCCCGACGTATGACGGCGGCGCTCCACGACGCCCGTAAAAAAGCGGAGGGCCACGAGGCGGTGTGCGTCTCACACCAGCTTCCCATATGGACGTTGCGGAACTTCATCACCGGTAAGCGTTTCTGGCACGACCCCCGTCGCCGGGAGTGCGCCCTGGCGAGTCTGACCTCGTTCCATTTCGTGGGTGAACGAGTGGTCAACGTCAGCTACTCCGAACCCGCTGCGGCACTTATCGCGTCGTCGGCGACGGCCGGTAAGGCCAAGGGGGCCTGATGCGTCGGCGAGCGCTGCTGGGTTTGATCCCGGTGACCCTGCTGGCGGCGGGCTGCTCGGAATCGGCGGCGCAGGCCGGTGACGACGGACGGATTCTGCTGTACAACGAACCCGACGATCGCCCGTCCGCACCCGAGTTGTCCGGTGAAGATCTGGCGGGTGCGGCCTTCGATTCGGCGAGCCTGACCGGTCAGGTGGTCGTGGTCAACTTCTGGGCTTCCTGGTGTGCGCCGTGCCGTCGTGAGGCACCTGATCTCGTGGCCGCGGCCGAGCAGACCGCCGACGACGACGTCACGTTCCTGGGTATCAACATTCGTGACGATCGGGACAAGGCCGTGGCGTTTGAAAACAGTCTGAGCTTTCCCTACCTCTCGCTGTTCGACCCGTCGGGGCGTCTTGCCCTGCAGTTCAACGACGTTCCTCCCAACACGATCCCCGCGACCCTCATCGTCGACCGTCGGCAACGGGTCGCCGCGGTGTTCCGTCAGGAGATCACGGCGGATTTGCTGATCGACGCGATCGGCGACGTGGCCGCCGAGTAAATTCTACGACCCGTAGAATCATGCGGCAAACGTTCCGGTTCCCCCTGGGTACAACCCGGATGCCGTGAAAAAGCCACACAGGACGATATGAAGGTTGATTGATGGACACCCCGTTTGCCGCGCTGGCACTCGACGGCCCACTACTGGTCGCCGTCGGTATCGCCGCCTTGGCCGGGCTAGTCAGTTTCCTCTCGCCGTGCATCCTTCCGCTGGTTCCCGGTTACGTTTCCTACGTCACCGGCCTGGCGGGCACCGACCTCCAAGCCGGGCGCCACCGCGGCCGCATTCTTCTCGGATCACTGCTGTTCATCGTCGGGTTCACCGCGGTGTTCGTGCTACTGAGTTTCGCCTTCAGCTCCGTCGGGGGGATGCTGGCGCAAAACGCCGCCTGGTTGGAACGCGGCGTCGGTGTCCTCATCATCATCATGGGTCTGGCGTTTCTCGGGGTGATCCCGGGGCTCGACCGACTGGTGCGAGTGCAACAGCTGCCCAAGGCGGGCTTGGCGGCCGCCCCGATTTTCGGCGCCGTGTTCGCATTGTCGTGGACACCGTGCCTGTCGCCGACACTGACCGCCGTCCTCGGGCTGTCCGCCGTGCAGGGCGGAGCGGCTCGCGGTGTCACCCTGGGAATCGCCTACTGCCTCGGCCTGGGAATCCCGTTTCTGCTGTTCGGCCTCGGCTTCGATCGGCTCGCCGGTTTCCTCAAGCGTTACGCCCGCGTCATCACCGTGGCCGGAGCAATCCTGTTGATCCTGATAGGCACGGCGCTCGTGACCGGCTACTGGACCGAACTGATGAACTGGCTGCGCGCCACCATGGGAGGAACCGGAGTCATCGGCATATGACCGCAACCTCTTTCCGCCGCAAAACCGTCTCCACGGCTCGACGCTGGTGGCGGCAGCTGACCAGTATGCGAACCGCTCTGGTGCTGCTGTTGATCCTGGCTTTGGCGGCTGTGCCGGGCTCGTTGCTACCGCAACGCAACCTGAACATCGAACAGGTCCGTGGATATTTCGCCGACAACCCCGAGCTGGCACCGATACTGGACCGGCTGTGGGCCTTCGACGTCTACGCGTCACCGTGGTTCGCCGCCATCTACCTGTTGCTGTTTACGTCGCTGATCGGTTGTCTACTGCCCCGGCTACGCGACTTCGTCCACACGTTGCGCAAACCCCCGCCGCAGCCTCCGGCACGGATGGACATCCTGCCGCAGCATCAACACGTCGACGAACAGGTCGACGCCGACCACGCCGCCGCGGTACTGCGTAAGAACCGTTTCCGTGTCTCCGTACTCCGCAGGGACACCGACGTGGTCGTCTCCGCGGAAAAGGGATTTTTGCGCGAAGCCGGCAACCTGTTGTTCCACTTCTCACTCATCGGCCTCCTGATCGGCATGGCCTACGGGTCGCTCCACGGCTGGTACGGCAACCGCATCCTCGTAGCAGGCGAAACCGGCGCGTTCTGCAACTCACTCCAGCAGTACGACGAATACGGGTTGGGTGCCAACGTCACACCGTCGGATCTCGCCCCGTTCTGCCTGCAATTGGACGACTTCACGGCCGTCTTCCTCGACACCGGTCAACCCACCCGGTTCACCGCCGACATCCAATACGGACAGGACGGGCAGGCTCCTCACGAGCCGTACCGTCTCGAGGTCAACCATCCATTGGAACTGGACGGCGCCAGCGTTTTTCTCCTCGGACACGGGTACGCACCCGTGATCTCCTACACCGACCGCTACGGCGTCACTCAGGTGTCGACGACGCCGTTCCTCGCCGACGACGCGATGCTCACCAGCACGGGCGCAGCGGTGTTCCCCGACGCCAACGTCGACCCCGAAACGGGTGAGGCCGACCCGAACGCCCAGATCGCGTTCGAGGGCATCTTCATGCCGACGGTTCCCGACGACCCGCCGTTCACGACGTCGATTTCCCCGGATCTCGACAATCCCGGCCTCATGCTCGTGGGCTACCGCGGTGACACGGGTCTGGACGACGGCCAGCCCCAGTCGGTATACAGCGTGAGCCCCGAACAGATCGCCGACGGCTCCCTCGACATCGTCGACGTCGACCCGACGGTGCTGTCGATCGGCGAGTCGTGGGAACTCGACGACGGCACCGAGGTCACCTTCGAGGGAGTGCTCCCCTATGCCACTCTTCAGGTCCGTGAAGATCCCGGCGAGATTCTCGTCCTTGTTTTCGCGATCACGGTCCTGATGGGCATCGTTCCCGCGTTGACGGTCAAGCGTCGACGCATCTGGGTCCGAGTGGGGCCCGACGGCACGTCACTGGGCGGGTTGACCCGCACCGAATACGACGGTTTCGACGAAGAGTTTCATCAACTGGCCGACATCATCGCCGGCCGAGAGCGACAGCCTGAGAAGATGGGAAGTCTCACACCATGACAGCCGATGCAGGGCTGGCGGCGGCGTCCAACGCCACGTTCGTCGCCGCCATCATTTTGTACGCGGTCGCGATGTTCGGATACGCGGTCGAGTACGCCTTCGGACGCAAGAACCGCCTGGAGCAGCCCGCCAGGCAACCGGTGACGGTCGGCGGACCGCCCGACGTCTCCGAATCGCCAGACGAGAGCGACGAGAACGACCACGAGCAGAACAACCTCAACACGAACCTGACCCCGGCCCAAGCCGTGCTCACCGGTCGGGTGGCGACCGTCGCGATGGTACTGGGTGCCCTCGCACACATCGCTTCGGTTCTACTACGTGGTCTCGCCGCGAACCGCTGGCCCTGGGGCAACATGTTCGAGTTCATCGTGGCGGTCTGTTTGGCGGGCGTCATAGCCTGGATCGTCGTGGTGGCACGCAAACTGGTGGCCAGGCGGCTTGGCCTGTTCACCATGTTGACGACCGTGATCATGCTCGGTGTCGCCACCCGCGTCTATACCGAGGCAGGTCCACTGGTACCCGCTCTGGACTCCTACTGGATCGCCATTCACGTCCTGGCCGCCATTGTCGCGTTCGGCATATTCATGGTGGGCTTCGTCACGGCTGTGTTGCACCTGATCAAACGGCGTTGGGTTCTGTTGACCGAACGTAAAAAGCGGATCTCGTTTCCTTTCACTCTGGGGCAGCGCTTGCCGTTGGCCGAAACGTTGGAGCGCATCACCTGGCGTCTGCACGTTCTAGCTTTTCCTCTGTGGACTTTTGGGGTCATCGCCGGCGCCGTCTGGGCTCGGGAATCGTGGGGCCGCTACTGGGGATGGGACCCCAAAGAGGTCTGGTCGTTCGTTGCGTGGGTCGTATACGCTGCCTACCTGCATTCACGAGCCACCGGTGCCGCCGGGCGCCGTTGGGCACCGTGGATCGCGATCGTGGGTTGGGCTGTCGTCCTGTTCAACCTGTTCGGCGTGAACCTGGTGCTGGGCGGACTGCATTCGTACGCGGGTGTCTAAGCCGTGTCGGTGGTACTCGGTAATGTCTGCAATCGATCGGGGCCACACTCGTGCGAGCTGAGGGCTCAGGGTCCCACGCCCGAAATCCATAAAAAAGAAGGAATAACATGATTCGCCCCATTCGCCGCACCGTATCCGTCGCCGCGGCCGCCGGACTTCTCGCCGCCGGCTTGACCGGATGTTCACTGCTCGGAGGCGGCTTGGGCTGCAGCGACCTCGAGTCGGCCGTGGTGGACCACAACCTCGCCGACGCCAGCGTTGCCACCATGAACGACGTCAACATGGAAGACCTGAAGAACCTGGGCCAGTGGATGATCGACAACGGAGACGCCTTCTCCGACGACGATCTGGGCGCCGCCGTCAAGACTTTTGGTGAGGCGCTCGTACCGACCATCGAGCTCAACAAGGAAATGCAGGACGTCGACTACTCCGACCCGGATGCCATGGCGGAGATCGAGGCGAAGGCCGCCGATCTGGAAGCCTCGGTCGCCGACCTGGAGTCCGCCGGGAACACCATCGACGAACAGTGCTCGGGCTTCAGTCTTTAAGAAGCCGGCTGGACTTCGTTCGTTGGTAAACCGATGCGGTTCGACGGATGAAAACGGGCCTGGAAAGCCCCCGAGGGTGCGCCGCACCTTCGGGGTTTTTTCGTGCCGATGAACCATGGCCGATAGGCGGAGACGACGTCGGGGTGAGCCCGCGTCGCACGTTTTCATCCTTCTTAAACCGCCATTAAAGATTTTTCGGATACACCCTGTTTTGCCCTCGTCGCTGGCAGACTGGACGGTTGTTCCTTGACCCTCGAGCCCCGGAAAATTCAACCACCATGAAACTCTCCTTCCGTCACGGCATCGCCGTGGCCGTCGGAGCCGGACTTCTCGCCACGGGTGTGGCGGCGTGCGGTTCCGACAACTCCACCGGCGCCGACGAAATCGGTTCCGAAGTCGCCACGTCCGACATCCAGGGAAGCAGCGGCACCTTGACCTGCGACGATCTCGCACGCCAGATGGGGTCCAATCCGCACACCGATGTCGACGAGCTGCCGCCGGACGAGCTCCGGACCTTGGCGGCGTGGATGGTCGACAACGGCCACAGCTTCGACGACAACGCGCTCGGACGCGCGGTCACCGAATGGGGAGAGCTCGGCCCCGACTACTACCGAATCGACGGTGAGTCGCTACCCGACGTCGAAGCCTCATACTTCGAGGCCGCATCCGAGAACATCGACGAATCGTGCCCCGGACTGGGATTTGCCCCCTAGTCGACCATCGGCTGACGGTGCGGGCCCGGTCCGTTTCCACCGGACCGGGCCCCGAGGTTTCAGCGCATCAACAGATCGCCCACAGCGAATCCGAAGAGTACGATGCCGATGACACCGTTGGCCGTGAAGAAGGCACGGTTCAACTTGGACAGATCGCTCGGCTTCACAATCGCGTGTTCGTAGACGAACACCACGAACGTCAGTGCCAGACCGACGAAGTACAGCCAACCGAAGCCCATGGACAGTCCGAAGTAAACGAACAGCCCGACGCACACGGTGTGCACCGCCGTCGACGTGTGCAGGGCCGCGGCGATCCCGAAACGCGCCGGGAACGACCGTACGCCGATACGCCGGTCGGCTTCGACGTCCTGGCAGGCGTATATAAGGTCGAATCCACCGATCCACAACCCAACGGCGAGACCGAGCACCATGGCCGGCAGCGAGCCTTCGAACGTCCCGGTGACGGCCAGCCAGGCACCTATCGGCGCCACCATCTGCGCCAGACCCAAGATCGCGTGCGGGAAGTCGGTGAACCGTTTCCCGTATGGGTAAACAATCAGCGGAATAACCGCCAACGGCGACAGGACCAGACACAACGGGTTCAACAGTGCGGCGGAACCGAAGAAGAACACCAGCGACACGATGCTGCCCACATAGGCGACACGCAGTGATACGGCCCCGGTGACCAGTTCACGTTGTGCGGTCCGCGGGTTCTGTGCATCGACGTGTCGGTCGATGATGCGGTTGGCGGCCATCGCGAACGTGCGTCCGGCGACCATGGCGACGGTGACCAGAAGCAGCACGTCCCATTGAACCCATCCGGTCGCGCCGTCGGCCGCCCCGTGCATGGCCGTCAGGCTCGCCAGATAGGCGAACGGCAGCGCAAACACGGAGTGTTCAAAAGCGACCAGGCGCAAAAACGACCGGATGTGGCCGATCACAGGCCGAACTCCCGCCACCGTGCGTCGACAGAGGCCTGCACCGAGGCGGTCATGGTCGCCTCTTCCGGCCAGCCACGCGTGTACCCCTCGGAAGGCAGTTTCCGAGTGGCGTCCACACCTGCCTTACCTCCCCAGAACTGTTGGTAGGAGGCGTGGTCGAGGTGATCGACGGGGCCGGAGTTGACGACGAGGTCGTGACTATAGTCCACATTGCCCAACGCGCGCCAGGCAACCTCGTTCAGATCGTGCACATTGCAGTCGGCATCCACGATCACCAACAACTTGGCCATGCCGAGCATGTGGGCGCCCCATACGGCGCTCATGACCTTCTGAGCGTGCTTCGGGTACCGCTTGTCGATGGACACGATGAGACAGTTGTGGAACACCCCCGCCTCGGGCATGTTGTAGTCCACGATGTCGGGGATCAGAATCTTCAGCAGCGGCAGGAAGATCCGCTCGGTGGCCTTGCCCATGCCATAGTCCTCCTGAGGCGGCCTGGACGTCACGATCGAGTGGTAGATCGGGTTCTTCCTGGTTGTCATGCATTCCACATGCATCACCGGGAACGGCTCGACAGGAGTATAGAAACCGGTGTGGTCCCCGAACGGCCCCTCCGGTTTGCGTTCCCCCGGTTCGATGTAACCCTCGAGGATGATTTGAGCGTTGGCGGGAACCTGCAACGGAACGGTCAGACAGTCGACCATTTCGACACGTTCCCCACGCAGATAACCGGCGAACAGATATTCGTCGATCTCGGCGGGCAGAGGGGCACCGCCCGAATAGGCGACGATCGGGTCGGCCCCGATCGCCACGGCCACCGGCAGGCGCTCCCCTCGGCGTTCCGCGACCGCGTGATGAGCGGTCGAGTCCTTGTGGATCTGCCAGTGCATGCCCAACGTGCGGCTGTCGTGTTGCTGAAGCCGGTAAAGGCCCAGATTGCGTTTGCCGCTCTCGGGGTGTTTCGTGTGGGTGAGGCCGAAGTTGTGGAAGATGCCGCCGTCACCGGGCCAGGTCTGTAGCCCGGGCAACCGGTTCAGATCGACCTGGTCACCCTTGTAGACGACCTGTTGGCAGGGAGCCTGTTTCACCTTCTTGGGCGGAACCGACTTCAACTGCATGAGCTTGCCGAGGCCTTCGCGGACACCCGCGAATCCCACGGGAATTTCCAGCTTGACCAGTTCCGATATGCGGTCTCCGATGTCGTCGAGCGTGGCGGCGCCCAGGGCCTTCGCCATCCGTTCGGGTGTCCCGAAAAGGTTGATGGCCACCGGCATTTGCCCGCGGGTGGGGTTTTCGAACAACAGCGCCGGACCCTTGTCGCGCACCACCCGTTGCGTGATCTCGGAGATCTCGAGAGTGGGATCGACCGGTGCGGTGATCCGTTTAAGATCACCGTCCCGTTCCAGAGCAGAGATGAACTCGCCGAGGTCGGCGTAGGGAAATTTCGCAGCAGACACCCATTCATTGAACCCGACCACCGGTCCGCGTGGCAGGGCGGCTGGCTGAGGGCTCCCTCACGCGGGATGAGAGAGCCCGAAAACACGTCAGCAGCAGCCCTGGCTTTCACACCGGACCACGTTGCTGCCGACCACGCGGCAGGACATCTTTTCTCGCTTACCGACCACGGCACAGAAGACGTTGAAGTTGCATTCGATCCACTGGGTCTGCATCTGGGCCGAGGCCGTCGTCTTGGTGACCATCCGGTCCAGGATGCCGTCGGCGATGCGCGAAACCTTCTTCATGGGCAGACTGCTCCTTACAAAAGGTGTGGTACCGGGCGGCCGCCCAATACCGGATCCCAAGGCTAGAGACGATTTCCAATCCACACCTTGCGCGACCTTGCACCCGGCCCCCGGATGCCGCGCAACACCCGTGAGGCACCCTGGAGGGCATGCGACGTCCATGGGTGGTTGGAGTATCGGGTGCGTCCGGCACCCCCTATGCGCGTGCCGTGTTGACCGGCCTCCTCGATGCGGACGAACCGGTCGACCTTGTCGTGTCACGGGCTGCCCGGCTCACCATCCTCGACGAGACCGGGGGCTCGTTCCGTGACGCGCACTGGAAGGACGACCTCGCCGCCTGGTTGGGCCGCGACGTCTCCGACGCCGACATCGAACACTGGTCGGCCGGTGACCTCGCCGCAGGTCCGTCCAGCGGCTCGTACCCGGTGCGAGGCATGATCGTCGTCCCCGCCAGCACCGCGGCGTGTGCCGGCATCGCACAGGGCCTCAGCAAGGATCTGCTGCAACGGGCCGCCGACGTGAACCTCAAGGAACGGCGTCCGGTGGTCGTGGTACCCCGGGAGACGCCCGCGTCTCGCAGCCACCTCGTGCACCTGTTGTCACTCCACGACGCCGGGGCCACGGTTCTTCCGGCCTCTCCGGGTTTCTACGCGGGTGCGACGCAGCTGCAACAGCTCGTCGATTTCCTGGCCGGCCGTATCCTGGACTCCGTCGGCGTCGAGCATTCGCTGTACACGCGGTGGCGTGGCGAACTGGGCGGAGGTTTCCGCGACAACGGCTGACTACGGTTCCAGTGGCGAGGCGTCGCCGAGTTCTCCCTGCAGGAGCGCACGAACCTCGGATTCACGGAACCGTCGGTGGCCACCGGGAGTGCGGATGCTGCCGATCCGCCCCGAAGCCGCCCAACGGGTTACCGTTTTCGGGTCGACCCGAAACAGCGCGGCGACTTCACCAGGAGTAAGTAGGCGGTCGTTGTCCATAAGCCCGAGCACCCCTCTTAAGAACCGTGCTGAATGCCCTGGTTGGGCGCGTATGACCCCATTACAACACCAAACAGGGCATTCCGCCAGGTGATCATTGACATCTTTCGGTCAGGTTAAAGTCGCCGGATGGACGAGATCGACCGACGCATTGTAGGGCTTCTCCAGACGCAGGCACGCATGTCATATGCCGAGCTCGCACGGCGAGTGGGACTCACTTCGCCTTCCGTTCAAGAACGCGTGGCCAAGCTTGAACGCAACGAGGTGATCACCGGTTACCGGGCTGAAATCAACTCCGAAGCGGTCGGATTGGGGATCACGGCGCTGGTCGGCATCGTGACCCTCGCCGGCAGTGAATACTCCGACGTCGCCGAGGCGATTCGGGAGATCACCGAGGTGGAGTCGTGCTATTTCATGGCCGGGGAGGAGTCGTATCTGTTGAAGGTCCGGGTCGGAACGATGGCCGAGCTGGAACAGCTGGTCAACACGCTCAGTCGCCTCCCGGGCGTCGGCGGCACCAGGACCACGATCGCGTTGTCGACAAAGTGGGAGGCGCGGCCTCAGGCACGGACCGATCCGCCGGAAGAATGAGGGTGTTGTTCGTCACCCGAAAGTCATCGTAGGTGGAAGAGCTCGCAGCGTCGCCGCTCGGCACAGGTCACGGGCTAGAGTTTGCGGCGTGAACACCCTCGACCGATGCTGCGACGCCACCAGAGCCTGGGTCAGCCGGGCGATCGGGATCGTGGAAGCCGACGCCAACCGCAGCGCCGATACGCACCTGCTGCGTTTCCCGTTGTGCGCGGACTGGGGCATCGACCTGTACATGAAGGACGAGTCGGTGCACCCGACGGGCAGCTTGAAGCATCGACTGGCGCGTTCGCTGTTTCTGTACGCCCTGTGTAACGGCTGGATCACCGAGGGAACCCCGGTGATCGAGGCGTCGTCGGGATCTACCGCCGTCAGCGAGGCGTACTTCGCCTCCCTGTTGGGGTTGCCGTTCATCGCGGTCATGCCCGCGACAACCAGCGCGGAGAAGATCGCACTGATCGAGTTTCACGGCGGGGTGTGTCACCTTGTCGACGATCCGGCGCAGGTGGTGCCCACCGCGCGCCGTCTCGCCGCCGAAAACGGCGGCCACTACATGGACCAGTTCACCTACGCCGAACGCGCCACCGACTGGCGCGGCAACAACAACATCGCCGAATCGATCTTCCATCAGATGTCAAAGGAACGTCATCCGATTCCCGAATGGATTGTTGTGGGTGCGGGAACCGGCGGCACCAGCGCCACGATCGGCCGCTATGTGCGATACCAGAGGCATGCGACTCGACTGTGCGTGGTGGACCCGGAGAACTCGGCGTTCTTCACCGGGTGGCGCGACGGCGACCCGGACGCGAGCGTGGTAACCGGTTCGCGCATCGAGGGCATCGGTCGGCCGGAGGTCGAGCCGTCGTTCATCCCCACGGTGGTCGACCGCATGGTCCAGGTACCCGACGCCGCCTCGATCGCGGTGTTGCGCGAGTCCGCGAAGCTGTTGGGGCGGCGGCTGGGCGGCTCGACCGGCACCAACCTGTACGCGGCGTTCGCGCTGATCGCACAGTTGCGTGATTCGGGCTGCACGGGAAGCGTCGTCACGTTGCTGTGCGACTCCGGCGAGCGTTACGGCAACAGCTACTACGACGACGCGTGGGTGGCTCGACAAGGCATCGACCTGTCCGGGTACGCCGAAACGGTCGCCCGGTTCCTCGAAACCGGGGTGTGGCGGGAACCGGTTTAGTCGGCGACGAAAAGGCCCGCGCCTGTCCATAGTGCAAGGCAGATGACCATGGACCGGCCCTGGCAGACCACCCACCGGCCCTCGTCACAAAAGAACCTGAGATGGCCCGGCCCCGCGAGCAACCTCCGCCTCGCTTTCCGCCACCATATTCGCCCCTGCCTACCGACCCGCCGCCACGGCCGCGCCACATCGGAGGCCGACGCGCTCTTCGACGCCCGGCGGTCCTGACCGGCCGCCTAAACCGGTCTGGCCGACAGCCGTGCGATGAAGCGCTTCCGTCGACCCAACGCGGGTTTTCGATTGCCTACCGACGAGCCCTCCGACATGACTGCCCGAGCACCAGACGTCCCGCAGAATAGGCGCATGCAGATCGTACGCACCGCCGACCGACCCGATCTCGAAGCCAAGACCGACACCGCGTTCAGGGAACGCTGGCCCGAGTTCGTCCTCCACGACGACGTGGTGCCGACTTACCTGCCTCGGGTGAAGGAGTACTTTGCCGATTTCTCAGTCCTCCTCGTCGTCGACGACGACACGGTCGCCGCCGGTGGCTGGGGCGTCCCGTTCGCGTGGGACCAGACCGTCGCCGACCTACCCGACGGCTACGACGGAGCACTGAGGCGATCGGTTACCGACCACGAAACCGGCCGTCCCGCGACCACGTTGAGTTTCATGGCCGTGGCCGTCGCAGGCGGCTACGACAAACGTGGCCTGGCCGGACGCGTGTTGGAGGCCTTGATCAGCCGCGCCGACCACCACGGCGTCGACCACGTCGTCGCGCCCCTTCGTCCCACGTTGAAGCACCGCTACCCGCTTCAGCCCATGGCCGAATACGCGACGTGGACACGTCCCGACGGGCTGTCCGTCGACCCGTGGATCCGGACGCATCAACGCATGGGTGCGACCATCCTGGGCACCGCACCACGGTCGATGACAGTCTCGGGCACGGTCGCCGAGTGGGAATCCTGGACGGGCATGGCCTTTCCGGCAAGCGGCGCATACGTCGTACCCGATGGTCTGAATCTCCTGACGGTCGACCGACAGGGCGACCGGGCCGTCTACGTTGAGGAAAATCTCTGGGTGCGGCACCGTTAACCGCCTAATGTGATGAGGATTCGGCGTCACCGCGCACCACATCCCACGACGTGACCTCGCGGTACGGCGGGTTGGTCGTGATCCCGTGGTCGGTCCGACGGTCCCACACCGACACGGGGAAGCCCGAGAACACGACGGCCAGGGGTGTCTGTTGCCGTCCCTGTCCCAGCGGGTTGTCGGCGAACGCCTCCACCAAGGTCTCGGTCGGCAGACCGGTGTCGTGGCCGAGAACGTTCTGTCCCAGGTCGTTGGCGTCGATCACGACGGTCCCGCCAAAACGTGCCGTGGCCGACCGTGGAAGACGCGCCCTGATCGCCGCAGAAATCCGGGCCGCCGCCCCGTCGGGGTCGGCGGGAGCCAGCTTCGCCGACACGTTCGCCGGGTATGCCGAATACTCCGTCGGGCCGTCGATCGCACGTACCGCCGGGCCGGTCACCTTATAGAACACTCCGCGCTGCCCGACCGCCTTGCCCGCAAGCGCCGCGCCCGCCGCCAGGAGGATGCGGCCCAGGCCGACCTCGTCGATGGCCAGTTGCATCGTGGTCGGATCACCCAGTCCGATGCCGTAGGGCGTTCGCACCACGTGCTTCGACAGCCGGCGCGCCCACCAGCCCGGATGTATCTCCCAGGTGAAGAAGGACCTTCCCTGTGTGATGGCCACGATCTTTTCACTGACGTACAGGTACCACTGTCGAGCATCGACCACGGCGGCTTCGCCCTCGGTTTCGGGCGCCGCGAAGAACTCGCCCGCGCGGGTCACCGCCAGCCGCGTGACGTCGTCGTCCTTTGACACGAGGTCGCAGCGCAGGGGGTAGCGTGCCCATCTCATGTCGGGGCTGTGAAGTCGCTTCCCGTCGTTAGGTACGTGGTCCGGCTTGGGCGGAGCCTGCGGGTGCATGCCCGGCTGCACCGCGTCGGCGTCTTCCAGGATGTTCTCGATGTCGTGACGGATCGCCGCCGGGTCCTGGTCGATGAACGTACGCAGCCACAACTCGACGTTCACCAAACGCCAAAACGTCATGGTCTCCGCGCTGGAGCGCCCCGCCAGGTACGACCGGAAGGCCCTCACCACGGCCGCCTGATCGAAGTACTTTCGACGACCGAACGACTCCGACGTGAAGATCTCGTACAGCGAGTTCTTCATGCGTTTGAACCACGCCTCCTCGGGAGTCGTGAATCCGATCTTGTTGCGCCGTCGGTTGATCGTCTTCGGCAGCAGCGAACGCGTGACGTCTCGCAGTACGCGCTTGTTCCAACCCGACGCGACGATCATGTCGTTGTCGTGCCGCCACAGGCGTTTCAGCAACCCGACGTCGAGGAACGGGACACGGCCCTCGACGGAAAACCGCATCGTGTTGCGGTCCTCGTACCGCAGCAGCGACGGCAGACTGTGTCGAAAAAGGTCGTCTTCGAGCCTGGCCTTCAGGTCGTCGGAGACCACGTCCAGCCTCTCGCCTCGGTGTGCGTGAAGGAACTCCGACGCGAGGAGGCCGGTCACGGGGATCCTCGCGCGCCGCCGCAGCCGGTCCGCGACGGCGAACCGACCCAACCGCCACAGAACGTCCAGCGACGCGGCCAACTCGCGAACGGCCTGGAGCCGCCGACCGTTCCTCCATAGTTGACGTAGATGCACCAGGTAGTACGGCACGTATCCGGCCATCATCTCGTCGGCGCCCTGACCGTCGATCATGACGGTGACGTGCCGGGCCGCCTCCCGCATCACGCAGTACTGGGCGTAAGGCCCGGTGGAGATGACCGGTTCCTCCTGTGTGAGGACGAAGTCGGACAGCTCGGCGATGAACCGGTCCGCGTGCGGCCGCACCTTGTGAACTCGAAGACTGTGGCGGCAGCGATCCGCAAGCGCGTCGACGTACCGTTCCTCGTCGTTGAGCTGCCCGGGAAACACCGCCGAAAAGGTCTGCTGGTGGCTTCCGACCGCCGTGGCGTCACGGTCACCGCTGCCCAACAGCTCGTTGGTCACCGCAACGATGGTCGACGAGTCCAGGCCACCGGACAGGGCCGTACCGACCGGCACGTCCGCCACCAAGCGGCGTCGAATCGCGGTCCGCAACTCGGCGTTGAAGTTGCCACGCGCGACCGCGTCGTACGGCTCTCGCCGCTTCGACAGACTCCGCAGATCACGGAACAACGTCGTGTACGTCTCACGGTGCACGCTGCCGTCGGGAGTGATGAGGGCACGCTCGCCCGGCATCAGGCGGGTGACACCGTCAAAAAATGTACGGACCGTGTCGTCGTGCACCCGGAAACGCAGGTAGCGGTACACGGTGGTGTCGTCGGGCCGACGAGGCACCATATGCGAGGCGAAGATGGGCCGAAACTCGCTCGCGAACACGACCGCGCCCCGGTCCGTGGTCGCCAGATACAGGGGTTTGATACCGAACTGGTCGCGCGCCAACGTCACGGTCCCGGCCTCGGTGTCGGCGATGGCCAGAGCAAACATGCCGTTGAACCGGTCGAACGCCGCGTCGCCCCACTGTCGCCACGCCGCCAGAACGACCTCGGTGTCGCTGGTGGTCGAAAATTCGTGCCCGAGCGTCGTCAGCTCGTATCGCAGCTCACGATAGTTGTAGACCTCACCGTTGTAGACGATCGCGTATCGCCGATCGGACGTCCACATCGGCTGGTCGCCGGTTTCTCGGTCGATCACGGCCAGTCTGCGGTGAGCCAACCCGAAGTCGCGGCCCGTCACATAGCCTTCACCGTCGGGCCCACGGTGCACCATCGCGTCGGCCATTCGACGCAACATCGGCATGGCGTCCTCGTCGATACCACCGACATAACCGGCAATCCCGCACATCGTCGATCCCCCCGTTTCCCCATAGCTCCCGTCGACAAGCCGACACCATTTGCGAAGCATCCGCAGGCAAAACCGCAGAATTTGGCGATTGCAGAAGCCGTCTTGGGCCGCCGTGGCGCAATCCGACGCCTTTGCGTCACCCCGGGCCGCCACCTTCGGAAGGCTCGACGACATTGACTCGTTATCGGGCGCGCCCGTCGTCCTCGTGTTCTCGAGACGCGGCGTGGCGACGTCGCAGAGGCTCGTGTAACACCGGCCGCCGCGCACACCGGGCAGGATTAGGCTGGTGTCATGTCGAATCCGAACGATCGACCGGCACACGTCGACGACGTCCACACGCTTGCTCGTGCCATGCCACACGTCACCGTCACCGGTCGGCCGAACCTGCCGATCTATCAGGTCGTCGGCAAGGCGTTCGTGTTCTTTCGTGCCCCCAGAGCCGACGCCCACGATCCCGAAACAGGTGAACGGTACACCGATGTGATCGTGTTCCATGTGGCGTCGGAGACCGAGAAACAGGCCCTCGTACAGGACGAGAATTCGCCGTTCTTCACCACTTCGAACTTCGACGGGCACCGGTCGGTCCTGCTGCGAGCATCACGCATCGGCGAACTCACCTACGGTGAACTGGCCGAAATGATCGAGAACGCTCGACTGTCACAGGTCTCCCGACGCCGCTCCCCCAACCGGTGACACCGCGACCGCCCGTATACCGAACACCCGCTCGTCTTTACTCGACCCGAGCCGACTCGACCACGACGACCGCACCACGTCGTCGACGACTCCGGCGTCCTCGACGCGCCAGCCGTGCTCGGCGAACCGTTGCGACAGTCGCTCGTCCACATATTCGCGAGTCAGTTCGGGGAGCCCTTGAATGTCCCGTGGAACCGGCGGTCGCCAGATACTCGTGCCGACGGTGACGTCCAGGCTCGCGCCGGCCGCGGCGATCGTCCTCAGGCCCGCGCACACCTCGGTCTCACCGGTGACGACTCCGTGCAGCAGGCGGCCCCACGGCATCTGCACCAAGACCTCGTCGGCGAGCCCGTGCAACGGCGGCGGCGTGTTCTCCACGGCCGAGTTGATCAACAGCAGGTTCCCCAGCCCACCTTTGGCGGGCTTACTCATGGCACGGTTGCTGACCTTCTCCATGCGGCGCCACGCCGGGTCGACGCCGATCACCAACCGTTCCGGTGCGGATTTAGCGATGCGATAGGCGGTCCGGGCATCGCCTGTCCCAACGTCGATGAGGACACGGTCATGCTGTGCCACCAGGGCTTCCAGGGCCGCCGCCTCGAACTCCACGAGCCGCTTGCCGCGCACCACCTGCACTAGTTTTCGCCTCTCACCGATTCGAGATCCCGCACGATGCGGTAGATCTCACGCTTACCGATTCCATGCGGCGTCAGGGCGAGGCTCACGGTCTTGGCCGACACACCCGCCTCGGTCAGCGCCTTGACCACGCTCGACAGTCCCAGTTGGACTTCGGAGGTGCCGGGCGGCACCACGATCGTCATCGTGCCACTCGACGATCGGAGACCGGGCGCCACCATGCGGGTACCGATGTCCATGAACCCGTCACTCACCAGGGGGCGCCGATCGAAGCGGTCCAGTATGTCCAATATCTCCGTACCCAAGTCGTCGGTGCACTCCACCACGATGGGAAACGCCGTAACGGCAACCGCATCCCGCAACGGGCCGGTATCGCGAATATTTCCCAACCACAGCATGGGATCGGGCGCGAATCCGGCCGCCAGCAACGCCTCGGCCGGACCGTGATCGGCGGTCGCCACACGCGCTCCCGCGGTCGCCGCCTCCACGACCCAGGCCAGTGCACGGGCACGCGCGGCCGGCGAGGGACACGAAACGGCGACAACGCCACGAGGTCCGCTCCGTGGGCCGGCTCGCTCGAAGTCCACACGCTCGTCGGCGTTGTCCCACAGGAACCGTTGCCTGCCTTCGTCGGCCGCCGGTTCGCCGAACAGCACCAACGGTGCGGGAGGCTCCGTCTCGGTGATCGTCAACGTAACCCGCGCCTGCGGGTCGGTCAGGGATTCGGCCATCTCAGGCGGAATATCGGTGGCTGCGATGCTCGACCCGACCGCGAAAGTGCGGCCGTCGACGTAGCCGCTGTTGCGGACCACCAACGACGATTCACCGGTGTAGTGCGGATTGACCGTCGCCTCGCCGACAATTCGGTGCTCTCCGACACGCAGTTCCAAGGCGACCACGCCTCGCAGGGAGCGCAACCCGTCCCGGTCGATGTGTGCGTCGACGCCGGCGACGCATGTTGCGCGGCCGGTGATCGAGTCGGCATCGGTCAGCTCGAGCGTCTTATGGTGGGTCACCCGGATGTTGGGGTGCCCGGAGGCGGCCACGGTGACGGACTGTCGGTTCACTCTTCAGAATCTAACGGTCGCGCCCGATCGCGGCGGCCCTGGTCCGGTGGCCCTGGTCCGGTGGCCGGTCACACCACAACGGCACCCACGAATGAAAAAGCCGGACCCGCTGATGCGAGTCCGGCTTTTGGTGATGTCCGAAAACATCGTCGGCGGTCCTGACGGGACTTGAACCCGCGACCTCCGCCTTGACAGGGCGGCGAGCACTCCAACTGCTCCACAGGACCTTGCTTTGTGTCATCACTGACACGGTCTTACCGTACCCCCAACGGGATTCGAACCCGTGTTACCGCCTTGAAAGGGCGGCGTCCTAGGCCACTAGACGATGGGGGCGCTTGGGCCATCATGCCACACGGCTCGAAACCGTCGCTATGGCATTTAAACCTCGCCTGCCACCGTCTGCGCGCCGTTCGGAGGCATTAGAAAGCATACGTGACGCCCGACCGGCCCCCAACCGGGGGTCTCTCATCTTCCTGACCAGGACGATCACCCCCGCGTGAACGCCAACGCCGCCACACCCAACAAAACGACGACGGCACCGGTGATCCGTCTACCGGCCTGCGGTTCCCGAAGCAGCAGCCACGCGAACACGCTCGCAATGACGATGCTCAGCTCACGGGCAGGAGCCACCAGGCTCACCGGCGCGTACCGATAGGCGAACAGGACGAGAACATACGCCGCCGGCGCGATCAACGCGACGACGAACACGGGTACGCGATAGTCACGCCAGACACGGCGGATATCGGAGCGGTGCCTCACCGCGTGGGGGGTGAGCAGAAGGCTGCGGGTCACCGTGCTCCCCCACTCGTAGAGGATCGGAGAGATGGCCAACGGCCCGACGGCCCATGCGTCCCACACGGTGTAGCTCGCGATCAGACACCCCGTCGCCAATCCGTACGCGACACCCGCCGACAATCGACCGCTCGCGGAGCGTCCCAGCCCGATGACGAGGATGCCGCCGACGACCGCCACGGCACCGAGCATCCCCAACAACCCGGGCCGTTCCCCGAAAACGAGTATGGCGAAGGTCACCGACAAGGCGGGGCCGGTGCCTCGGGCAAGTGGATAGACCACGGACATGTCGCCGTGTTGATATCCGCGCTGAAGAACGACCGTGTATCCCAGGTGGAGAATCCCGGTAACGATTACCGCTATCAGAAGCGTCCATGTCCACGCCGGCGGTGAGGTGACGACCAGGAAGACCACCACCGGGAGATAGGCGACGGTCGTGACGCAGCTGTTCAGCCACACGAAGACGCTGCCGCCGTCGGCCGCCCGCTTGGCGTACAGGTTCCATACGGCGTGACAGACGGCAGCGGTCGCCACCAGGATGATCGCGAGGGGGTCCACGAGCGGACACGCTAGACCTCCGACCTTTATCCGGCAAGCGTTAGCACCACACGACAACGAGGTGAACACCGCACGAACCCGTCGGGTGCACGGTGTTGCCCTCGACCGTTGTCCACCCGGTACCGTGATGGCGGCTTCGGTCAGTTCTCAACGGTGAGGAAGGTCGCTCATGCCAGAGCATTTCGTCGTTGTCGGCGCAGGAACCATGGGCGCCGGCATCGCATACGTCGCCGGGCTGGCCGGTTACCGGGTCACCGTGTGCGAGGTCGACTCCGAACGCGCAACCGCGGCGCTGGACAGCATCCGGGGCTGGGCGCAGACCGCAGAAGAGCGGGGCAAGTCCGAACCGGGTACTGCTGCACGCGTTCAGGCCGACATCTCCACGGTGTCTGACATATCGTTGGCACCTCGCGACGCGTCGGTGTTCGTCGAAGCCGTGCCCGAACAACCGGATCTGAAGCGTCGCGTGCTTGACGCGGCCCAGGAGCGTTCTCCTCAACTGTTGGCCAGCAACACCTCCAGCATCTCCATCACCGAGTTGGCCTCCGGGTTGGACGCCCCCGACCGGTTCGTCGGGTTGCACTTCTTCAACCCCGTCTACGCCATGCCTCTACTGGAAATCGTTGTGGGAGAACACACTTCGGATCACACCCGCAACGAGGCGCTCGCCGTCGCCGACCGGCTCGGGAAACAGCCGATCGTTGTTCGCGACGCCCCCGGGTTCGCAACCTCCCGGCTCGGCAACGCGCTGGGGCTCGAAGCGATCCGCATGGTCGAGTCGGGAGTCGCCGACGCAGCCGACATCGACAAGGCCATGTCGCTGGGCTACCGACACCCCATGGGACCTCTCGAACTCACCGACGTGGTCGGGCTCGACGTCAGGCTCGCCATCGCCCGCACGCTGCAAGAGGCCTATGGCGACCGGTTCTCACCGCCGCAACTGTTGGTGGACATGGTCGAACAAGGCAAGCTGGGCAAGAAAACCGGTGAAGGCTTCTACCGGTGGCAGGGCGGACAGAAAGCGACATGATGAATTTCACGACCTTGGCGGTCGACGACCGGGACGACCGGGTCACGGTGCGGCTGAACCGCCCCGACAAACGCAATGCCATCGACCAGGCCATGGTCGACGAGCTGCACACCGTATGCGGTGAACTTGAACGGCGTCCCCGCCCCATGCTGTTGACCGGTGGCGCGGACGGGGTGTTCGCCGCCGGTGCCGACATTGGTCAGCTACGGGACAGAACGTCGGCGGATGCGTTGCGCGCCATCAACTCCGGCCTCTTCAACCGGATCAGGGCCCTTCCAATGCCCACGATCGCCGCGATCGACGGGCCGGCGTTGGGGGGCGGGGCCGAACTCTCCTACGCCTGCGACATTCGGTTGTGCACCACGCGCAGCTTCTTCGGCCAGCCCGAGGCCCGCTTGGGCATCATCGCCGGGGCCGGTGCCACGTGGCGGCTCCCCGCACTCGTGGGCGAGAGCCTCGCCAAGGAGCTTCTGTTCACCGGGCGTCGTATGGCCGCCGACGAGGCGCTGCGGGCGGGGCTCGTGAGCGACGTCGTCGAACCCGAGGCGCTACTGGACCGTGCCGACGCGCTGCTTACCGATATCGGCAAGGCCGCACCAATGGCGCTGCGGCTGACCAAACTGGCCGTCAACTCGGGCGGCGATGCGCACCCGCACGTGGAGCTTGCCGCTCAAGCGCTCCTGTTCGACTCGGAGGAGAAGCACGACCGCATGACGAAGTTCCTCAACCGTTGACCGGATGTGTACGGCACTCGGTTGTCGAGCGGGCACGTCTCGGCGTTGTGAAAGCGCACTTTCATGACGGCCCGCTCACGGTCGGCATTCTGAAAAGCGGCGTCTGAACCTCGTTCGAGTGACTGGACGGCAGGCGAATGCGTGCTCAACGGCACCGTGGGACGTCACCCGGGCACCACGCAACAGAACAGCGGGTGGCTTTTTTACAGGTACATACCCATCGGGGGCGTGTCGTCGGCGTCGCCGTGATCGGTCGTCTTCGCGTCGAAGAACCGACGCCCGCCGAATTTTCGCTGCAGGCGGTCGTCCAGATCGTCGGCCAACCGAGTCATGGATTGAACCGCCAACATCAGATGCGATGGCTGGAAGTCGCGTCCGTACACGGGAACCGAAGCCCAAATGGTGGAGTCGGCGTAGTACAGCCGCCCGATCGGCAGCCGCCGTGTCAATTCGGACAGTTCGCTGAACAACCGTTCGTTGGTCCCCACGTCCGTCAACAACGGTGAGTACACGTCGACCACTGCGGGCCGTTCCGTCGGCTTGATGAACACCATGGCCGACCCGGCACGCAGACTGATCTCGCCTTCGGTGTCGATGGCCAGGTGAGCCGGCGTCGTGTGTTGCATCGCGGCGACCACGGTCGCGACCACTTCGCCCAACGGACCCGACACGGGAGTTCTCCCCGGGTCCGAATCGTCGTCTTCACCGGGTGTCACCGGGCGGGCCGGAGCCAGGACCAGGTCCGCGACGGACTCGTCCTCCGTCTGATAGTCGTAGGTCAGGAATGCCGGGTGCGGCGCTCCGTACACGTCCCGCATCGTGCGGGCCACGATGGTGGCCAGACCGTCGGGGTCGTCCACGTCCGTTTGCAGCCCGAACCGTTGGCCGGCCCCATCCAACACGCCCGGCGGCTGCCACCCCAGGGCTACCAGTTTCCCGACGGCCGACCTACCGAGGTGGGCGGCCGTCGGCAGGGTCGCGTTCGAGGTGGCGTCGGCCCGTATCTGGCCGTCTGCCGGGACGGTCAACGACACGTCGTAGACGGCACTACCGGTCCCGGAGGCCGCCGGGTCGAGAATCAACGCCAGGTCGGAGCCCACCGGCATATCCGGGATCACCCGGGCCAGGGCGACGGTGAAGTCGCCCCAGGCGGCGGCGACTTTGGCGGTCAGGTCGGATGCGTTGTCGTCCACACCGGCTGACACTACCCATCGGCTCCCCGCACGGTCCACACCGTGTCGGACCGGATGGGTCGGGTGTCACCAACCCGGCTCCATCGGCGGCGCGGGTGAACGCTGAGACGGCACGGCGGGGGTGCTCGTCGAGCCGACGACACGCATGGTGGGTGCCTTGTCGGGATGAATGCGGCCGATCCAGTCGACCAGCTTCTCCCGGATCTCGCACTGCAACGACCACCAGGCGTCGGAATCGGGGGCCGACGCGGTCGCCCGAACACGCAGGTACGGACCGGTGGAGTCGGTGACGAGCAGGTTGCGTGCCTTTCCGTCCCAATGCGGGCTCGCCTCGGTGATCGCCTCCAACTGTTCCCGTGCCTCGGCGACCGGGAATCCCCACCCGACGTCGAAGTTGACGACCGTGGTCAGGTTCATCGACCCGACCGTCCAATTTGAATAGGGGTTCGTGGCGAAGTACGAACTGGGCAGTATGAGACACCGTTTGTCCCAGATGCGGATGACCACATAGGTCAAGGCGATCTTTTCGACCTTGCCCCACTCCCCTTCGACCACGACGATGTCACCCAGCCGCAAGGCGTCGCCGAACGCCAACCGGACTCCGGCAAACGCGTCCTTCAGCAGGGATTGCGCGGCCAAACCGACGACAACACCCACCACACCGGCCGACGCCAGTACACCCGTGCCGAAACTACGCGCCTCTGGGAACGTCAACATCCCCGCGGCGCCGGCAACCACCCAGATGATTCCGCTCCCGACGCGGTAGACGATGACGGCCTGTGTCCGTCGGCGTCGGGTTTCGACGTCCTCGGTGTCGTCGTCGTCCGCGGCGGCCTCGGCCGATACCCGGATCATCCCCAAAAGCCGCGTGATCAGCCAGGCGCCGCTGGCGAAAAGCCCCAACAGGACCCAGTGGCCGGTGTCGATCTGCAACGCCGTCACATCGATGACCAGGAGGCTGAGGCGAGCGGCAAGAAGGGCGACGAAGAGTTGAGCCGGGCGGTAGATCAAACGCAGGAGGGTCGTGATCCTGTTGCGGCGGTTCCACAGCCGCGCCAACATGCGGCGGGTGAGACTGATCAGCAGGGCACCGCCGA
>DXGR01000062.1 GCA_019113825.1 Candidatus Stackebrandtia excrementipullorum
GCCGACGACATCGCTGTCTTCGCGACCGCGGAATCGGGTGTGGGGGCTCGTGTAGCCACCTACCGTTCGAATGGAAGCGGAAAGATCGCCGACCCGGAGATGGTCTGGAGCACCAGTACCGCTACCTGGAACTCGGGTCTCCTCGCCGTTATGAGCGGCAGCGTCAACGCTGCCACCGACGATCCTCGTCGACACCCAGATACCGGACAAACTGGCGTGGGATTCGGAGACTTCGTCGCATTGCGACAGCTGACCGGTGATGGCACGTGGGTGGCCAGTGCCTTTATGGCCGAACCATTCACCACTGAACTGGCTGCACCGATCACGATCGCGACTCCCACCGAGCCCACCAGGTTCGTCAAAGCCAGTCCCGCGCTCGTCGATGTCGACGCCGACGGTGACGACGACCTGGTGATCCTTTACATCGATACCAGTGGTGTAAGCGTTTGGCTCTACCGCAATGACGGTGGAGCCTTCGCCGCCGAAGAACTCGTGTGGACACGAACCGACCTCTAACCCTTGCCCTCCCAACCATCTCTCGCCCGGAGCCTGTTGTGAAGATTGACTCGCTGCCCAACCGTCGGCCTCAACGTGTTGGCCAACGCAGTATCGCCGCTGCCTTGACGCTTTTGCTATCGGTCACTTTGGTCTCGTCGGTTCCCGCGCCACCGAAGACGCCATGGGAGCACGATTCACCGGCCCCGATGGCTTCGGTTCCGGGCAACGACGTGGTGGCCACCGAACCCGGTCCCGACGCGACCGCCGATACCATCATGACCGAGCCGCCGAGAGAACCGTTGTGGCCGTCGGCAGCCACCGGGTCCGTTGACGGTGTGGGCACGTTGGTTGACGTCGGTGGATTGCCGGTATCGCTCACCGCCGCCGAGTCCGACGTGGTTGTCGAGGTCGCCACCCATGATCAAGCGACCAGCCAGCGGTTGGGCATCGACGGGGTCGTCTTCGGTCTGCGGACGGAGGCCCTTGTGGATGAAGCTGAGGTCGCCATCGGGTACGAGGCGTTCCAGACCGCGTTTGGTGCGGACTGGTCTACTCGGTTGCGGTTGACCGAGCTGACCGGTTGCGACACCGCTAGGGCACAGGCGTGTCTCTCCAAACCGGTCGCGACGACGAACAACGTTCACACCAGCACAGTATCGGCGATCGTAGACATTTCATCGGAGACACTGTTCGCTATCTCGGCGTCGGCCTCGGGCGCGGCCGGCGACTATGCCGCGTCGTCGCTGTCGTCCTCGCAGTCTTGGAGCGCTGGCGGCTCCGCGGGCGGGTTTACGTGGAGTTATCCGGTGAACGTGCCCACAGCCATCGGCGGCCCCGACCCCGCCGTCGCTTTGAGCTATTCCTCTCAATCGGTTGACGGCAGCACCGCTGCCAGTAACAACCAACCCTCATGGATCGGCGAAGGTTTTGAGTTCCATCCGGGATTCATCGAACGTAAATACATCTCCTGCGCCTCGGACATGGAGGACGGCGCGAACAACACGGAGAAGACTGGCGACCTGTGTTGGCATTCCGACAACGCGGTGATGTCGGTAGGGGGCGCGGCAACCGAACTGATCCGCGACGACGACACCGGGCAGTGGCGCCCGAAAGCCGACGACAACTCCAAGATCGAACTGCGCACCGGTGGACCCAACGGCGACAACAACGGTGAGCACTGGGTGGTCACCACCGCCGACGGCACCAAACTGTGGTTTGGGCGCAACCAATTGCCCGGATGGACCTCCGGCGCCGAAGAGACGAACTCGACACTGACCGTCCCGGTGTTCGGTAACCACTCGGGAGAACCGTGCCACGCTACGGCTTTCAACGACTCCGATTGCCGACAGGCCTGGCGTTGGCAACTGGACTATGTGGAGGACGTGTGGGGGAACTCGACGAGCTATTGGTATGGGAAGGACACCAACCGGTACAGCCGAAACGGTGACGTCGATGACGCGGCGTCCTACGACCGCGACGGCTTCCTCAAGCGCATCGACTACGGCACCCGCACCGACACCGCATATGGAACCGCGCCCTTCCAAGTCACTTTCAGTACTCAGGACCGGTGCATCTCATCATGTGAGGATCGGAAGGCGGCGAACTGGCCCGACACGCCGTGGGACCAGGAGTGCACTGCAGCGCCGTGCACCGATATCTACACGCCGTCTTTCTGGTCGGATTCCAGGCTGGCCACCATCACCACGAAGGTCTGGGTGGGGACGGCCTACCGCAACATCGACTCGTACTCGCTACGTCATTCGTTCCGCGACCCCGGTGACGGAACCCGCGCTGGTCTTTTCCTCGAAGGAATCACCCATACCGGACACACCAACGGCAACCTGGAAAGCCCGGAGGTGACTTTCACCGGGCTCCAGATGCCCAACCGGGTCGACGGGATCGATCACGCCCCGCCGATGAACTGGTTCCGGGTCGGATCGATCTTCACCGAAACCGGCGCCGAGATCGGCGTTCACTACCAGGATTCCGAATGCGTCGCCGACACCAATATTCCGGCCGACCCCGGCAAGAACACCAAACTGTGCTTCCCGGTGTGGTGGAACCCCGCCGAATACGGCGACCCGGACATGGACTGGTTCCACAAGTACGTCGTAGCCGCGGTGACCGTCACCGATCACACCGGTGGCTACGCCTCACCGCGTACCGTCACCAGTTACGAATATGTCGGTGACCCGGCATGGCATTACACCGACGGAAACGGCTTTATCAAGGAAGAACACCGAACCTGGTCACAATGGCGCGGGTTCGAGACGGTCACCACGACCATAGGTGACCCCGACGACTCTCCGCTGGTCAGTCAAACCCAGTACTTCCGCGGCATGAACGGCGACAAAGACCCCGATGGGGGAACCAAGGCCGTCACCATGACCGACAGCAGGGGCACCACGGTGACCGACCATGCCGACCTTGCCGGCAGGCCCCGGGAACAGATCAGGTTTGACTCTGTAACCCTGGAACCTCTGTCGAGTGTGATCACCGACTGGTGGCGGTCGGGCCCGACGGCGAGTATGACGGTGGGCGACCGAACCGTTCATGCACGATACTCCGGAGCAGAATCACGGTACTCCCGCACAGCGCTGGACGATGATCGCGGTTGGCAGGAGGTCGCCACCCACACCACCTTCGATTCCTACGGCATGCCGGTTCGCATTGACCACGAGGGCGATGTGGAGGTAGCGGGTGATGAGAAATGCACGGTGAACACCTACGCCCGCAATCCGTCGAAAGTGCTATTGCTGTTGGTGTCGCAAACCGAGACCTACTCCATACCTTGTGGTCAGGAGCCGTCTTCTGAAGCCGACGTGATCGGCATAACCCGCATGTCCTTCGACGGCCAGGCCTACGGCCAGGAACCCATCCGTGGGGGCGTCACCGAGGTGGCGACAGCCCAAGATTGGCAGGCGGCCACCTTCGAGACGACCAGCAGCGTCGACTACGACATCCACGGCAGAGCCACCTCACGCACCGATGCGACGGGCGCGACCACCACCACGGCGTTCACTCCGCCCACGGGGGGACCGGTTCGTCAAATCGCCACCACGAACACTCTGGGCTGGACCACAACCGCCCACCTCGAACCGTTGCGCGGCCAGGTCGCCTACGACATCGACCACAATGGAAAACGCACGGACTACAACTATGACGCCATCGGACGATTGACCAAAGTCTGGCTCTCCAACCGCGCCACGAACCTGACGCCAAACGTCGAATACTCCTACATACTGCGCAATGACGGTCCCTCGGTCGTGTCGACCAGCCGACTTATCCACAACGGCAACTACGTGACCAGCCACGTCCTCTACGACTCCATGCTGCGTGAACGGCAGTCACAAGCGCCGGCCGTCGGCGGTGGCCGAGTCATCTCCGATGTCTTCTACGACACCCTCGGGCGTGCTTTCAAGTCCTATGACTCCTGGATCGACGCCACAGCCGATCCCGGCACCGAACTGGTCGAACCCGAAGCCGAAACCATGATCTCGGCGGTGTACCGCTCCGAGTTCGATGGAGCCGGACGCCCGATCGCCGAGATATTCGAAACCCTGGGCCAAGAGAACTGGCGCACGACCCTCACTCATCACGGCGACCGGGTCACCGTGATTCCGCCGGACGGCGGCACGACAACCTCCACGATCACCGACACGGTGGGGCGCACCATCGAGTTGCGTCAGCATCACGGCCGAGGCACCGACACCGACTACGACACCACCACATATGACTACGACGCCAAGGGCCAATTGACGACCGTCACCGATCCGGTCGGTAACCAATGGTCCTACGAATACGACTTCCATGGTCGCGTCGCCGCCACGAATGAGCCCGACCGCGGCCAGACCACGTTCACCCATGACCTGGCCGGGCGAGTAGTCACAACCACCGACGCACGAGGCGACACCATCGCCTACACCTACGACGCCATCAGCCGCATCACCTCGGTGCACGACGACAGCATCGACGGAGCCGTGCGCACCGAATGGACCTACGACACGCTGACGGGTGCCAAGGGGCTGCCCGTCGCAGCGACTCGCTATGTGGACGGTGCGCCGTATCGCATCGCTGTCACCGGGTATGACCAGCTGTATCAACCGTTGGGAACCAGCTACGTTATTCCCGAAGGGCACGGTGACCTGTCGGGCACCTACACCTTCCGGCAAAGCTATAAACAGGACGGATCACCGAACACCAGCACGCTGCCCGCCATGGGTGGTCTGGCGTATGAAGTGCTGCAGTACTACTACGACGCCACTCTCGGGCTGCCCACCCAATTGGGTACCAGTCACGCCGGGATCAGCGGATACGTCATGGCCACCGAGTACAACGCTCTGGGCATGCTGCAACGCATCGAACAATCCACTAAGGCTGTTGGCGCGCCGACGGTATTCCGGACGTTCGAATACGAAGCCGGTACCCGCCGCCTGGAGCGAATGGTCACCAGCCGGCAACCCACCACCCCGAACCGGTTGCAGGAATTGACCTTCGGCTACGACGACTACGGCAACGTGACACGCATCGGCGACAAACCCGAAGTCGCTACCGACATCTCCGGCCGCAACGAAGTCCAATGCTTCGAATACGACTATCTGCAACGGATCACCGAGGCCTGGACCCCCGATGTTGACGACTGCTCCCAAGCGCCCAGCGAAGAAGCCTTGGGCGGACCGGCACCGTACTGGCAGTCCTATAGCTACGACAAGACCGGCAACCGCACCTCCCATGTCAAACACGCCAGCCCCGGAAGCCCAGGCACCACAACCACCGACTACACAACCCCGGGACCGGGCCAGCCGCAACCGCACGCGGTGACTGCCACCGAAACCACTTCGGAGACCGGAACGTTCACCCACACCTACCAGTACGACGATGCGGGCAATATGATCTCCCGGCCCGACGGGGTGGGCGGGTTGCAGAACCTGCTCTGGGACGCGGAAGGAAGCTTGTCGTCGGTTACCGATGCCGATACCGGCGAGGCGATCGCCTCCTACATATACGGCCCCGACGGGCAGCGGCTCATCTCGACCGACGAGAACGGCACCACCCTCCATTTGGGAGGTACCGAGCTTCACGCCGACAACGAGACCGGAGTCGTCACCGGTACTCGTTACTACACCCACATGGGAATGACGGTCGCCGTCCGCAACGGTGGTGAGTTGACCTGGTTGACCGCCGACCATCAAGGCACCTCAAGCCTGGCCATCAGTGACGATGTCGCCACATATGAACAACGTCGTCAGGATCCGTTCGGTAATCCCCGTGGTCAGACACCAACCGCTTGGCCCGACGAAAAAGGCTTCCTCGGCGGAGATGCCGACCCGACTGGTTTGACTCATCTGAGTGCACGAGAGTACGACCCGGGTCTCGGTCGTTTCATCTCGGTTGACCCGATCGTCACCGGTGA
>DXGR01000063.1 GCA_019113825.1 Candidatus Stackebrandtia excrementipullorum
GGCGGCGGCGCGGGAATCATCGGCGGAGGGCTCTGCCTCGCGTTCTTCGGGCCAGGGACCGTCATCCTCGTGATCGTGACCATCCGCAGGCACCGAGCGCGGCGGGGGCGCTAGCGGGCGGAGTGCCCGGCCGGTGGCGCCCGACAGCCTGGGCGCCGTCGACGAAGCGACAGGTGAAGCGCGTTCTTCAGCGCCAGCCGAGCGCGGGTGCGACGTGCGTCAGGATCGACTCCATGAGGTGGGCGTTGTAGTCAACCCCCAGCTGGGTTGGTCGTCGCGATCATGGACAACCTTCCGCGGCTTTCGGAGTCCGGTCCATTCCCACAGAGGTCATGCATCCGCCGTGAGCAGCAAAGCGTGTTGTGGTTCGCCCAAGGCCTCCCGTGTCGGAGTTCTAGGTGAGCGCTGTTCCTAACACCTCTTGCGCATGGGTCCACAGCAACGCTCCACCGGCATCGCGAAAGACCTTTCGTGTGGCTCCGGGAATACGTGACGTCAGTGTCTTACCGTGATCTGGCGAGTGAGTGAGATCGCGGGCGCCAAAGAGAATCTGCACCGGGCAGGTGATCGCGGCAAGATCCACATTCCACGGTTGCACGGCGATGAGTGTGTCCCGCACATAGCCGACACCGTCATTGTTGAACCCCTCTTCGAGGCTGCTGCGATACAGAGAGAGGAACGGTTCGCTGCGGTAGAAGGCCACGTCCTCCGGAGCGGAACCGCTCATGACCATCTCCTCCATCGCCCGCGCGGAGAACGCTCCCAAGAGGGTCGCAGCTTCTTCAGCGTCTGTCCGTGCGAGATCTGCGAGCATGGTCGCTTCTGGAGGGAGCATTGCATGGATATGCGGATGAGCGACTTCGTCGGCAGGTGAGACCAGGGTGAGGCTGCGGGCTCCACCCGCAAGGGCGAGTCCGAGCCCGAAGACGGCCCCCTGAGAATTGGCCACCACCGCCACCGCGCCCTCAGGTTCGCCGAGGACAGCGGAGACGAACGCCCGGTAGTCCAATGCCGTGGAAACAAGTGTCCGGTCGTGATCGGGTGTCGACTCGCCGAGCCCTGGTCTGTCCATGGTGAGCATCCGCAGATTCAAGGGGGCGAGCAGCTCGCTTCCGAACGTCATCAGTTTGCTCGTCGCTGCTCCTGCGATGAAGAGCACCGGGCGCCCGTCCTCTGGCCCATGACTCAGCCCCGAGAGGGTTCGTCCGTCATCGCTTGTGACCTGGTGCTGGCGAACACGACCCATGAGCAGAAGCCTAGCTGTACTGACCGGGGACGTTGATCGACGGTGGAGTATGCCGCTTACCGGTCATCAGACTGGGGCGAGTGCCGCTCGGCCATGTCCGTGGCAAGCTGACGGATGCGTTCGCGGGCCGCTTCCGGGGTGAGTATCTCGATGTGGTCGCCGAACTGGAGGAGCTGACGCACTGACTCGACGTCGGGGTAGCGGACAACGACGGTGCACCACCCTTTCTCCGCGCAGGAGACCTCGTGGATGCGGGTGCCGAGAATGCGTCGCGCGAGGTCGAGTCGGCTTTCACGGAGGCGGACGGTCACGCTCACCCGACCTGGCGACTCGGTGCGTTCTTTCAGCGCCGCCCACACGGTGCGGAGGGTTTGACCTGAGCGGAGGGCGGCCGGTGCGTCAAGCAGCTTGTAGTCCGAGAGCCGTTCCAGGGCGAACAGCCGGCCGGTGCCCAGGTCGTCGGCGATGAGGTACCAGCGGCCCGACTTCGCCACGAGCCCGTACGGGTCGACGATGCGGGTCGAGGCCCGCCCCTCGGCGTTGCGCCGGTACTGGATTTGCATCCGACGTCGGTGACGCAGCGCCCACGCAAGTTCGGCGACGTCCACCTCCGCCCGCGGATCTGCCAGCCACGCGCTGCTGTCCACCACGACCAGGTCAGCCAATCGCGTCAAGTTCGGAGCCCCGGGCGCCGCGGCCTGACGGGCAGCGATCTTGCGTGCGGCCGTCTCATGCACCGCAGTCAGTCCGAGGCGCTCGAGATGCTCGCCGTCCAAACCAGCGACGGACAGTGCCTCCAGCTCCCCAGGTTCCAGGTGCGAGGCATTGAGCCGTGCACCGGGGAGCAAGACGATCCCGCCGTTGCGCCCCCGTTCGGCATAAACCGGCACACCTGCCATCGAGAGCGCCTCGACATCCCGCAGCACCGTCCGCCGGGACACCTCCAAACGCTCGGCGAGCTCGGTCGTGGTCATGCGCTGGCGCGTCTGCAAGAGCAGCAGGAGATGCAGCAACCTCGAAGCCTTCATGCCGACCAATCCTCGCAGAAAAGATGACAGGTCTTGTCGTGATTCGGTGGTTTGCTGATCCTGTATCGAGACCCATCAACCGGAGGAGCGCTCCATGCCCGCACCCAACCTGTTCCTGATCTACGTCAGTGACGCCGAGGCCGCCACCGCCTTCTACAGCAACCTGTTCGAGATCGAACCGACCTTCACCAGTCCCCGCTACGTGGCTTTCGAAGTTGCCCCCGGAGTCCTGTTCGCGCTGTGGACCGGCCGCAACGAGCACGCGGTCCCGAACACCCCGCGCACGAGCGAGCTCGGACTGATGGTGCCCGGCCCGGCGTCCGCAGTCGACGAGACCTTCACGAGTTGGGTCTCAAAGGGCGTCCAGGTCGTGGAGGAGCCGCACGACGACGTCTTCGGCCGCACGTTCGTGGTTACGGACCCGGACGGCAATCTCATCCGGGTCTCCCCGGTGGACTGACCCGCACGAACCCCGCCCACTTCTTTCGCCCTCGAAGGGCCGGCCACGCCCGCTGGTCGGCCCTTCGACCTGTCCAGGAGCCCAACCATGTCACATCCGAACGCCGCCCTCACCCCACGTCACCGTCTGAAAGTCGCGCGACTCGTCGTTGACGACAGGTGGCCAATCAGCGAAGTCGCCGCCCGCTTCCAGGTATCCTGGCCCACCGTGAAGCGCTGGGTGGGTCGCTACCTTGCCGCCGAGTCCATGCATGACCGCTCGTCGCGACCGAAGACCTCGCCGAACAAGACGCCCAAGGCCGTAACTATGCGCTGCATCAGCTTGCGGATGCGATTGAGGGAGGGCCCGGTCCAGCTAGCATCCCGGCTGGGCGTCGCACCCTCCACGGTCCACCGCATCCTCACCGCGGCGCGGCTGAGCCGGCTGTCCTACGTCGACCGTGCCACCGGGGAGCCCATCCGCGCCTACGAGCACCCCCACCCCGGCTCGCTGGTGCACGTGGACGTGAAGAAGCTAGGGAACATCCCGGACGGCGGCGGGTGGCGCTACGTCGGTCGCCGCCAAGGCGAAAAGAACCGCTCGGCCACCCCCGACAAGCCGAAGAGCAAGTGGGGCAGCCCGAAGCTCGGATATGCCTTCGTGCACACGATCATCGACGACCACTCACGCGTTGCGTACACCGAGGTACATGACGACGAGACCACCGTCACGGCCGTCGGGGTGCTGCATCGCGCTGTGGAATGGTTCGCCGAACTCGGCGTCACGATCGAGCGGATTCTGTCGGACAACGGTGGCGCCTACCGGTCCTTCCTGTGGCGCGACACCTGTGAGGCCCTCGCCATCACACCGAAGCGCACGCGCCCATACCGGCCGCAGACAAACGGAAAGGTCGAGAGATTCCATCGGACGATGGCCGACGGCTGGGCCTATGCCCGCTGCTACCAGTCAGAGCAAGAGCGCCGGGACGCGCTCAAGGCGTGGCTGCACCACTACAACCACCATCGGCCCCACACTGCCTGCGCCAATCAGCCGCCCTTCACACGATTGATCAACGTGTCCGGTCAGTACAGCTAGTTGTGCGCGGGTAGGCGGATGCGGACCATCCCCGCGTGCGCGGGGAGCACGTCCGGACAGTACGGCTGCCAAGGACACTCTGAGGACCATCCCCGCGTGCGCGGGGAGCACAGGGACGTCACCTCCCGCCGGTCCTTGGCCAGGGGACCATCCCCGCGTGCGCGGGGAGCACATGGCATCCCAGCCACCACAACGACTGGACGCGGGACCATCCCCGCGTGCGCGGGGAGCACCCTTCGCGACCTGGTGGTCTACCGGTGGGTAACCGGATTTTGCATCATGATCATTTAGCCTGCATCCCCTTCCCACCGACCACCCCGGCCGTATCTGCGATATTTCGATGCTTTGCTCCAGCCTTGGCGTCTGCCGCCGCGGCTGGTGGTGCGTCCCGGCCGAAGCATCAACGTCACCCCGTCGACATCGACCGGTTCCCAATCGTGGTGATGGGTCTGCACCGCGAGCCCCTGTTCGTTGTGGGACTGGTACACCAGCAATGCGCGTCCGTCCTTGCACAATTCCACGACCCGTTCCCACAGGTGTTCTCGCACGCGAGCGGTCACCGTGCCGACGAACACCCCAGGGGCAACCTCCATCAGCCATTGAGTCAGGTGTCCCCGCAGACCAACCGGGCACAGAGTGAGAACAACTACAACCATCAGAAGTCCTCGTCGAACCGCGAATGGTCGATTCCTCCCGGAACGACCCCGGCCTCGTCGTCCCACAGTGACGAGCGGTCTACTGTCGTCCAGTCGGCGTTCGACGGGTCGGTGTCGGGAAGTATCAGTCGTTGGACGTCCTCGACGCACCGTTGGAGTAGTTTTCCCGACCGGAAGCGGTCGCGCATGCGGTACCGAACGTCTGCCGAGATGTTGTCGGTACCGCCCGCGATGACGTCGAACGCCACCGGAAAAGCGGTCTCGGCCTTATACAGGTCGGCGATGTCGTGCACAAAGGCCGGATAATAGCCGGTGTGGACGAACCCGAGCCCGGGCGACATCCCCAGTGACACGATCACCGCGTGGACAACACCGTACAAACAGGAAGTGGCGACCGCCAGAGCCTGATTGATCGGTGTTCCGGACTCGAAATCGGCCGTGTCGTACTCGCGCCGCCCCCATGCCAACCCGACCCGGTCGGCCTCCTGTCGATACAACCGTTTGACGCGCGTGCCCTCTTTACCGCGCAACGCCTGCATGTTCAACCCCGAGACGTCCTCGCCGGGGAATCGGATCGCATACATTGCTCGGGCGACCGCCAGTCGGCGCCGCTCTTTCGACACCGCCGCCGCCTGTGCTTCGAGCAGTCTCGTCGACGACGACAACGGTTTGCCGTGCAGGTAGTACCGGACGCCTTGTTCACCGACGTCGACCAACGTCGCACCGTTGTCGGCGAGCATCCGGCGAGCCGCGTGCGTCACGCTCGTTCCGGGCCCGAGCATCAGCACGCCCAACGTCGCGCCCGGGACATGGCGAACGCCCTGTTCGTCCCGGACCGTCAAGGCGTTCCGATCACAGTCGATAATGGAACGCTCGAGGTAGAGGAAGCTGACACGATCGCTGACACGCGGCAGTTCGACGGCCGTGGGTGGGCGGGCGCCGACGGCGTTCATCAGGTCGCCTTCGCCAGGGTCATGAGTCCGCAACCGTAGCCTCTGGCGCGTCCTATGCCCGCACACAGCGTGCGCCGGAAGACATCCAGGTCGCTGATCGTCAGGACACCGTCGTACGTCGCCATCTGAAGCGTTACCTGTCGGCCCTGCCGCTGAAACTGCCGGAGCCGAGACTCTTGAACGACCACGCTTTCCGGTTCCACTGTGAAACCTTTGCCGTCGGCGCGGTCGAGTAGCCACGTGCGTTGCTGCGCCTCGGTGACGTGTCCGAGTGCGACGGTCGAGTCGTGGTGTTTGGTGCGGCCGTAATGGACCGGATTGGCGGTCAACCGGAACACCCACGTTTGGCCTTTTTCGAGCTTGTCGATGAACGCCGTGTAGTCGGTGGTGTCCCAGCCGCCCGGCAGTGTGGGCCAGCCCGCCTGCTCTTTGAGCGCGGTCAGGTCGGGTTCGGCCGGGCCCGAAATGTACAGGGTCGCCTGGGGGCCGTGTACGTCGGTGCGCCATAGGATGCGTGATTCTGCTGTGGGTTCGGGGGGATCCGGGTAGCAGGACAACACGGCGGCGTGCATGGCCTGTGGCGAGCCCAGGAGCTTTCGGGTGTCGCGGCGTTGCGGGTTGATGCGAAATCGGGTCAGGTACATGTCAATCTCCGAATGCTGCCGGCTCGTGAGGCGGTGCCGACTGCCGGTCTGAAATATTGCGTCCCAGTGGGTTGGTGATCTCGACACGGTCCGGAACAACCACTCGCCACCCGTGCCGCCGATGTTCGGGCGCGAAGCTGATGGGGACGTCACGAACCGTGGCCCCCAGTCGTCCGATGTTTCCCGTCGCCAGTTCTTCCGGGAGGACGTCCCGAGAGATCGACAACACGACTTTCTTCGGCTGTGTTCTTGCGTATGCGTCGCCGACGATCCATTCGTGCTGTTGCAGAACATCGGCCAACCCGCGCTCGTCGAGTGTGCCGATCACCGGTGCACCGGGCGGACAGGACCGCCGCCCCAGGTACAACGGGAACGCGGGCCGAAGGAGCTGCCGTTTCAGGTCCTCCAGCACGTCGCCGTCGCCTTCCAACGCCACGAGGAATTTCGCGTCGGCCAGGTAATGGCGGTACGACAACGGCAACGAGGACCCGTCGAGCCTCCGGGCGGTCTGGAAATCGCTCATGATCGTCCCGGGTTGGTCGGTTCTCACCCCAAACCGCAGGCTCAGCAGGTCGTCGGGGATCGGATCGGTGCGTTCCACGCCGCGAGCCGCCGCCAGCATGCCGATGACACCGCTCTTGGTGGGTTCACGTGCGGTGTCCCTCCGGGTGTACTTGCTGCGAACCCCCCAGGACTGTAGTGGCCCGGAAAGCCGCAGAAGGAGGGTGCTCACGACTCGGCCACCCGTTCGGTCACCGCCGCCTCCACCGCGCTCAACAGCCGGCTGTGTGTCACGGACTCCCCGAGTTGGGCGACCGCGGACGTGGTGTCGCCGACGTGCATGACCCATGTCTGGAGCGGCGCGAGGTCGTCGTAGGTGTCGACCAGGTCGGTGGCGTACCGCCGGAGTGCTTCGGCTGCCGCGCTGATCCGGCTGGCCTTGTCCTCCGCCTCGATGGCGACCTCGAAGGCCGCGGCGTAGTTGACGGGTTGTGTGTCGCGCACACTGACCACGACCGCGTCGGGCAGGGTCCTGTTGGCGAAGGTGTTCTGTTTACCCGAGGGCATGCTGGTGATGAAGGCCTTGACGAACGTTTTCACCGCTCGTACCGTCGCGGCTTCGGAGCCGAGGTTAACGTGCAGTCGGTCCACGTCCACGGTTGCGTAACGGTAGAGAGTGGATGAGTTGAATTCGACGGTGCCGATCATGCCGGCGCCGGATTCCGCGGCGTCTTTCTTGGCGTCGTCGACGGCGGTGTAATAGTCGAACTCGTTGGAGACTGCGTGCACGCTGATGGCGTGTGCCACTTGACAGGACGCGTCCACGTTGATGTCGCTCATGTCGGCGACCATACGGCCGAACAACGCGATGTCCACCGAATGATCGCTGTTGATGATGGTTTTCAGTTGCTTCTTGTCGGGTTTTTCTTCGGCTTGCGCGGCCGTGACGACGGCACGCGCCAGCTTGTCGTACTGATTGTTCGACAGGAACAGGAGGTAACCGGACTCGTGGGAGACGGTCGTCGAGCCGTCATCCTTTGTGTTCTTCTTTGCCTCGATCTTGATTCCGGCATCCTTGAAGGCGGCAACGGCCAGCTCCACCGATTCGGTTTCCAGTGTCGAATCGAGGTCAATGATGCGCTTGGCCAGCCCGTCGACGACCTGTTTGGTGCGCCGACCCAGGTCACTGGTGTCGAGGTCCTTGTGGAACTCCAGGCGAATGGCCCGTTTCCACGCCTGGCTGGAAACACGGGCACGGTTCACTCCACCGTAGACGGCGTTTTTGGGTGACCCGGTGTCGTCACGGTTGAGGTTGGACGGCGGGACGGTGTGGATGGCGTGCACGTCGATAATGGTGCGGCTCATTGATCTTCCTTTGGTTTGTCCTTGTCGGAACGCGGCTGAATGTGGTTTTCAAAGTCACGGGACCAGGACAGTCGAACCCGGTCACGTCCTCGGGTCGTCTGCCACGTGAACAGGTCGGAGGCCAACCGTCCATAGTCCATCGGCACCCTGCCGTCTCGAAGAAGTCGTGTCATCGTGCGGAGGTGATGAGACAGTGCGGCAAACGTCGTTGCGGTGACCAACGCGCCGAAGCGACGTCGCACCGCCTCTTCACTCGTGTTCTCCCGCCAAGCGAGCTTGGCGAAGGCCATGCCCGGTCTCTCGCCCACACCGTGCATCTTTTCGGTTCGTGACTGCTGATGGACGGCGTACAACGTCATGGCGGTGTGCACGGCCCGTTCGGCCCGGGTCGGTTCGTCATCGAGAACGATGGGGTTTCCCCGCGCGTTAAGCGGGTAACAGTCCTCGGGCACGTGGGTGTGCGTGTCGACGGCGAAGACGTCGGTGCTCGTGATGGCGCCAGCTGCTCCCAAACCGAGCGCGGCACGCCGCAACTGCGCCAAAGCGGCGCGGGCGCTCGGCACCGGGTCGGTCCGGCAATACTGGGTTTGCAGCGCGGAAACGCGCCGTCCCACCAAATCGGCCAGTTTTTCCCGTTGTTCTCGCCAGTTGGCGGGGTACGACGGTGCATCGGTCGTCGTGGTCATGCTGTGGCCCTTTCGGCGTCGATGGATTCGTAGGCGGCAGGCAACGCCTTTCTGAGGCGACTGTCGAAACGACGACGGGCGGTGGCAAGATTGGTCCTAATGTCACCGTCCACTCTGCCAATGTATGCTGCCGGTGGAGCCGTCTTGACGAGATCGTCGGCAAGCAGCACCAGCTCACTTTGAGCGGCCCGTTGCCATGCGGTGCGGCTCGACAGAAGGTCCGTGGATGCGTCGAGACCACTTATCCACGAACGGAAATGTCGATCGATGGCCTCGTAGGCGTTTTCCCGTGCAGTGTCGCGGCGAGCCACCTGAACGTCGCCGTCACCTCCGGCGGCGCGTACAAGGTCGGCGGCGAACAGCCCCACGGCTTTACAGGCTTGGGTTGCGCACTCGACGGCGCCGCTGATCAGGGCGCTGATTTTTGCATTATCGGCAAGAACCGCCACGGAGAACGACAATTCGTCTTCCATGACCTCGTCGACCACGGCGTTCTGTGTGCCGTACTGCACTCCGACCGCTCGAGCGGTGAGCCGGACGGACTCGTCCAGATCGTCCTCCATCCGGGCTCTCAGATGCTTGATCACGCCCGGCGCCTGAAAGGCGGGGGGCTCGCCGGTGGTGCCACCGGAATGCGACAACGGCAGAAGCGACTCGGCGGAACGCCACAGTGCCTTACGTGGGTCAAGAGTGCGCGGGAAGTAGACCGGTCTTTTCTTGAGCTTCTTCTCCTGAATGGGGCTGCGCCGCCACATGGTCATCGGTTCAAGCGGATAGGTTTCGTGTGCGAGTATCTTGTCCCCGTTGGTCAACACCACACCGGTGACGTCATCGCCGTCCCGAATCAAACGCACCCGCCGCGACTGCCAGGTGTAGAGGTCGGTGATGCCCGTCGGCACTCGCAAGACCTCGGCGTGCCCCTCCGGAGCGGCGGTGTGCGGCTCACGTTCCCACACCGGCGTACCGATCTTTCTGTCCGACACCATGTTCAGCAGAAGAGTGTCGGTCAGATTCTTACCGTGGACATAAATCCCCCCGAGAGCACCGGCATGCCCGGTACCGATCGGGTACCCCTTGCCGCCCTTGACCCGTGGGTCGCCTACGGCGCCGGTTTTAATACCCGACACGTCGTAGGCCTGCACCTGGACCAACCATCGGGCCGCCTCCGGCAGCGTTATACGGGCAAGGGCCTCCCCCGATCGCGCCGTGAACAATCGGCCGCCGGCGGGGACATCGGCCAACAGTTTCTCCAGAGTCGAGACCTCGTTCTTGCCACTACGCAGGTCCGGCACCTGGTAGAACGGCGTCACGGGATGAAAAAGCTCGAATCGTTCGGCGTGACGATCCAGATAGGCGGCTATCTCCTTCTGCGGAAGCCGACCGGTTTCATACAGGTCAACCCAGGCATCGGAATCCTTCGGCCCGTCGATCGCGCGATGCACAATCGCCAGCAGCAGCCGGATCAAGGCGAAAGTCTGAGTCGATGACTCACCCTTGATCGACACCACACGATCGGCGTCGGCCAGCACCGACCGCAGCGACACCTCGCTGATCCCCCCGTCGGCGTCCGACACGGGAATCCACGGTTCGGACAGCAGGGAAAAAGTCTCCGTCGATTCCACATGAACCTCCATTAGTTCCCGTATGAATTAGTAGTCGGCAAAGAGCAGTTCGTCACCGACCGTAAGGATGAAAAGCACTGTCCGTTTCGGCCATGGCAACGCGCGGGGCACGAGTACCGCCAATATGGATGATGAAGGGCGGGACATATTGATTCTCAATGGATTTGCACATATTGGCTCACGCTCCATGTTGATCTGCGCAAACCGCGTCAGGGCCGATGCAAGCCCACCCGACGGACGGCCTCACCCCACAGTGTTGTCACTCCTGTGCCTTCACCACCGTCAAGCCGTCGTCGGGGGTGTAACGGAACTCGTAGCCGGCGATCGTCGCGGTCAGGGTGTCGGCGTTCAACGGAAGCACGAGTTCACCTGTGAGCCAGTGGATGTTCTGCCAGGCCGAGGTGTCCTCTCGCTCCAGTGCGTCGATGATGCGGTCGGCGTTCAGCCAGAACGGCAGCGATATCGTGCATTCGGCGACGGCCCGGGCGGTGGCGTAGTCGGGTTCCGCCAGTCTGGTCACCTCGTCGCCGCCGTGTTTTTCCAGCCAGTGCGGTAGATACCAATGGCCGTCCCGTTCCAGAAGCACAATGACCTCTATGGAATCTTCGCCGTCGCGCACCTGACCGTGTCCGGTGGTCGAATCGTCCATCTCCTCGACCTGGCCGGCACGGGCTTCACCGGTCACCGAGCCGGTCTCTTCGGCCTCGCCCACTCCACTGTCCAGCCACCCGGTCAGTGCCTTTCCCGGTCGGCCCGCTCGTTTGAGCCTGAATCGGTCCGCTTCGGATTCTCTTCTTTTCTGTGTCGATACGAACTTTTCGGCCGCCTCCGTGACGGCGCCCTGCCAGGAGGCGGGACCGACGTCGCCGGGGCCGTACGCGTCCTGCACCAGGGGCGCGATGTCGCCCGGCAACGACAGCCGCGAACCGGTGTCCTGCAAGTGATCGTGCAACACCGCTGCAGCTCGTAGAGTCGGATAACGGTCGTACACTCTCAGCGTCCCGGCCACGGGCTTCGGCGGCTCGCTCGACCAGTCGGCTCCGGTCAGAAGGCATCGGGCCCGCCGCACCGGCTTCGGGCGGCGCGACTGGTCGATGCCTCGTTGATGCCGGTGCAGCCGCCCCATGCGTTGAAGAAGTAGATCCACGGGCGCCAGGTCCGTGACGAGCAGATCGAAATCGATGTCGAGGCTCTGTTCGGCCACCTGGGTCGCGACGACAATGAACGGTGCGGTCGCGTCGTCGCGGTCGGCTCCGAACTTGTCCCGCAGCCATTCGTCGTTGCGGGAACGGTCCGGTGCGATGAATCGGGAATGCATCAATCGCACCGAAATCCGCTCACCGAAATACCGTCGCAGGTCATGCGCCGTCTGCTGCGCCCGCGACACCGTGTTCCGGATGACCAGAGCGCACCCGCCTTCGCGTAGAGCGGACTCCAGTTCCCTTGTCAGCGCGTCGGAATCGTCGGGCAGGTACTCCACATCGACACCGACCTGCCGTCCCTCGGCGGCGGCGGACGTCCGGACCTCGACCGTCTCCGAACGATCCGCCACGGTCACCGCCGGATAGCCGATGTCGCCGGTCAACTCGTCGTGAACGTGCCCGGTGGCCCGCCCCTGATAGGCGTTGACCAACTCGACCCTTTTGTCGGCGGGCAGGGTCGCCGAGAGGACGATCACCGAGCAGCCGTATTCGGCGAGCCATTCCACGACCCGGTGGAGATACTGCGACATGTAAACGTCGTAGGCATGAGCTTCGTCGATGATGACGACTTTGCCCGCCAGGCCGAGGTGTCGCAGCACAACGTGTTTCGCTTTCAGCGCCGCAAACAGGACCTGATCGATGGTTACCACGGTGAACTGGGACAACATGGTCCGTTTTCGCCCGGCCAACCACCGGTGGACCGCGACGTCGGGACGCCCGGCCGACCGCGACGAACCACGGTCCTGTCCGGCCGGTCGCCAATCGGCGTCGACGCAGGAGAACCCCGCCTTCAACAGGGAGATGTACTCCGGGTTGTGGCGGTTCTTTCCGTGCCCCAGACCGACGTCCAGGACCGCGTCGGCCTGCGTGGGCAGTCGTCGCAGCCACGAGTTGAACCGCTTGAACATGCTGTCGCTGGTGGCCCTGGTGGGTAGGGCGATGACGACACCGCCGTCGCCGTTCTTTTGGGCCAATACCTCGGCCGAAGCCAACGCCGCCTCGGTTTTCCCCTCTCCCATGGGGCCTTCAACGATGATGAGGGACGGGCCGGTCGCGGCTCGCGCCAACTCGACGGCCAAGCTCTGGAGGGGCCGGGGGGTTGTGATGTCGAAACGAGCCCGGTAGAGATCCGACGTCGTCGCCGGTACCTCGTGTGCTTGCCATCGGGCGGGCAACGCCACGGCCTGCCAGCCCGACGCCACGCGGTCCTTCGCCGGCTGCCGACCGACCGACAGGTACGGGAAATACTCCTCGTTGCTTGCCACCCAGTCCGCGACGATGACCACGGCGGTGAGCAGCACCTGCACCGGTTGCGGAAGTTTCAGGCTGCCCCAGTGCGGCAGCCGGTCCGAGACTTCGGAGGCTTCGGCTGCCCAGTCCAACAGTTCCCATTGGACGCGCCGCCACGGGGAGGGCGCGTCCCTCGACCCGGTTGCGTCGACGACGTCGTGTCGAACCAGCTGTAGCGTTTCCCCCGTCGGCGGGAATCCGTGGTGACCGCCGACGACCACCGCGAACTGTTGCGAGATCCTCCGGCCCCAACCGTGGCGGTCCTCCAGCCAGGCGTCCAGGATGATCTGGCCGGTGACCGTGTGGTGGGCGGCCGACGGGTAATGGCGTGGACCCGGATGAAACATCAGGCCGTGGCCGACTCCCTCCTCGGCGAGCTTCGGTACCCGGCGGGTGAAGGACGGGGTCGCCTTACCGATGTCGTGGACGCCGGCGAGCCAGACCACGAGCCGACGTGCGTCGGCCGTGCCGTCGGGCAGATTCTCGGCGACGAGCCGTCGTGCCCGCTCCGGCACCCAGTGGTCCCACAGAAGGCCGGCGACCTGTCCGGCATCGGCCAGATGCCTCCACAGCGGGAGCCGATCGTCAGAGCCCTTTTTAGATTTGCCCCAGACGGCTTGGGCCCCAGTCGAAAGAGAACTCGGGCCCCACATTTTCTCCACAAGAGAACTTTCTCCCGACCGCGTCGGCGTGTCGACGGACAAAATGTGCGACTTTTTCCGTCCACGCTCACACGGTGTGGCGGTTACGCCTTTCAGGCGAGAACATCGACCCGAAAAGTCGGCGGTTGCCGACCAAACGACGTCGTGTCTTCCATCCGGGCGCACCGCGCACCACGGGCGTCGTGCCTATCGGCCGCTAACGGCACGAACCACAAGACGCAAGGCCGCCAGTCGATCCCGCGATGGAATGGACACAAACAGCACCAGCACATTCGTAACGCGCGACCCGTTCAGTCGGATGAGGAGGGCCTGCGCATACCGAGGCGCGGCAGTCGGGGCTGCGGCTCGGCGACGGCTCCTTACAGCGCAACGGCCACGGCGGTGGCCTGGTCGATGGCGCGTTTGGCGTCGAGCTCGGCCGCCACGTC
>DXGR01000064.1 GCA_019113825.1 Candidatus Stackebrandtia excrementipullorum
CGCAGAACACATCCCGACACACGCAGGCGACACGCCAGCGACTTACCACACAGTTGCTAGCGGTATCCCACAAAGCGAGTTAGGGTCAAATGCGATTCTGCTCCTTACAGCCCCACTGCCGCAGGAGGCCGACCCGCAGCCCATGAGACTACAGCTGTCCAGCACGTTCGAATCTCTGAAAACTCGAAACTACCGACTTTTCGCATCCGGCCAAGTCGTATCACTCGTCGGCCGTTGGATGCAGATCATCGCCATCGACTGGTTGGTCCTGGAGATGTCGGGAGATTCAGGGACGGCGTTGGGCTTCGTCATGGCGATCCAGTTCATGCCGGTGCTGTTGCTCTCCCTGGTCGGTGGCAAACTCGCCGACCGTTACGACAAACGGCTCCTCCTTCTGATCGCGAACATCGCTTGGCTCGCCCTCTCGACCGGTCTGGCCACGCTCGTGCTGACCGGAGCGGCCGCCTTGTGGCACATCTTCGTGTTCGCCGGGATGTTGGGAACCGTCAACGCGCTGGAGACGCCGGTCCGTCAGGCCTTCGTGTCGGAAATGGTCGAGCCGGAGCTTCTGCCCAACGCCCTGGCACTCTCCTCTGCCACGTTCAACTCCGCACGCATCATCGGGCCGTCTCTCGCGGGCGTCCTGATCGCCGTGTTCGGCAGCGGCACCGTCATCGCCATCAACGCCATTGCCTACGTCGCCCCGCTGATCTGCCTGCTCATGATGGCAGTCGACCAACTGCACCGCAGTCCCGTCCGCCCCACCGACACGCGTATCAGCGAAGGCGTCCGCTACACCATGCGCCGGTCCGACCTGGTCCTCCCCCTGGCGCTCATGTTCGTCATCGGCGGATTGGGCTTCAACTTCCCGATCACGCTTGCCCTCCTGGCCAAAACCGTGTTCAACACCGGCCCCGAAACCTTCGGTGTCCTGAGCACCATGCTCGCCGTCGGTGCGCTCGCCGGTGCCCTTGCCAGCTCCAAACGACGTGAACGACCGACCGCTCACGTCGTCATAGGAGCAGCAGCCATGTTCGGGATCCTGGAGATCGTCGTCGCGTTCTCGCCGACCTTTTGGGCGGCATCGCTGCTGCTCATCCCCACCGGGTTCTTCATGATCTACGTGGCGCAGGCCGCGAACCAGCGAGTGCAGCTGGGCGTCTCGCCACAGTTCCGAGGTCGGGTCATGTCGCTGTACATTCTGGTTTTCCTGGGCTCGACACCGCTGTTCGCCCCCCTCATCGGGTGGTTCGGCGAAGTCATCGGCCCTCGTTCCGGCCTGTGGATCGGTGGCGCAGCCGGCCTTGCCGCCGCAGCCGTCGCATTCGCCGTCCGGTGCCACCGGCGAGGTGTGCACGTCCGTGTCAACGTACGCCCCCGGCTACGGATACGGCTTATCGAAACCGAACACTCCACCCCCGCGGTGGAACAACCGGCGTGACACACGGTTGTGGGCCCGTGCATCGACATTGTCGATGCACGGGCCCACAACCACGTTTACGGGTTCGACGACCTGGGCGTCGTGTCGGTCCCGAACAACACGTCCTCCCAGGCGGGGAGACGATTCCGCGGCTTGCTCCCCACACCGGCGACCGCCGGTACCTTGTCCTGGTCGTCCTCCGCCTCGTCGACCGGCGAGTCACTGCGCCGGGGCCGCAGAACGGCCAGCGACGGAACACTCGGCGTATCGCGGACCTCTGCGGGTTCCGAGCCCGGCAACCCCAGTTGGGCCGGTTGCCGTTCGCTACGAGCCGGTTCCCCCAGCGGACGTTCCAACGCCGCACGCAACGCATCTCGACGCAGCGGGTCCGGCTTCGCCGTCGGTGTTTGACGTTCCGGTTGCTGCTCGGGCTTATCACGCCGAGTCACCCCGTACAGCGGGTCCCGCGAGGGTCGAGGCGCCGCCGACGACGGTGCACGACTGACGATGGCCTCCGGCTGTTCGGCCCGCGTCGCCACCGGAGCCGGCGTCGACAGGAACTGAGCCATCTCGTCGTGCGGTTCCACGGTTTGCCGGCTACGGTCCAGTTCCCACATCGCCTTCGCGGTCGATTTACCACTGGTCCACGTGGCCTGGACCCGCCAGGTCCCGTCCTCACGACGCCACGCGTCCCACGAGACGGCAGCCGAATCCACGCCGTGCTGACCAAGCTTCAGGTCGACGACGTCGGCCATCCGTTCACCCTTGTCGGACGTCGACAGTCGAGCCCTCCTGGCGGCCTGAGCCAGCATCGCGCGTTCCTGAAGAACCGGGCCGGCGTATCGCAGAACCCTGTCGACCGGCACACCGGCGCCCTTGGCGATGTCCTCGGCCGACTCCCCGGAACGGATCCGCGTTTGAATGTCTCGTGGCGACAGAGACACCGTCGGTATGCGGCGTTCTCCTTGATGGGCGGTCGCCGAATCCTCGTCGGAATCCTCGCCGCGGACCGCGGAGTTGACCCGTTCGTCAATCGGCAGTCCGAGTAGGCGCCCCAGTTCATCGGCCAGTACCAGGGCCTGGCCGTCTTCCGACAGGGCGACGAAGCGTACCGGTCGCATCTCCCACGCACCCCTTCGCGGTCTCGGCATCACAGCCGTCAAGCGGTGGACAACGGCGATCACGCGCGTTACACCAACACCACTTGACAATACGCTCCACGGTACAGGTACAACACCCGTCTCTGTGGCCTCAACGATGGCAAGATCGCCAATATCACCTGGTTTTGGCACCACGGCCGAGGACGTTTGTCGGGTTCCCGGGTAAATTGGTCGTGTGTCCACAGAACAGACTCGTCTTCTCCCACCTGCGGTCGACTTTCCGATGACCCCGTTGGCAGTCGGAGGAACGCTTCTTTGGTTGGCCGCCGCCGGCGTGCTGTCGCTGTTCTCTGAGGAACTGGCCGCAACGGGTCGGACCTGGTGGATTCATTGCGCGCTCTACGGAGCTGCCGCAGGCATTCCGGGCATCGTGACGATGATTTTTCACGATCGCGGCCGCAAACGTCGTCGAGCCGAGAACGCCGAGTAGCGCCCTCCGTCGTGCTTTGCGGACGGTCTTTAAGGTGAGTGGCGGCGCAATACGTGCCGCGGCCGCGCCCTGAACTAAGCCTTCTCCTCGGTTACCGCGGCGGGCTCGACGGGATCGGCGACGGCCTCCTTGGCCTCCTCCGGAGACGGCGCGACGATCGTCGCGTCCGCGGCGACATCGGAGGTCTCCTCGGTCGGGTCCTCTTCTGAGGTGTCGATCCGTTCGACAAGATTGTCGTCGTACACGGTCTCCAGGTGTTCGACGTTGCCGTCGTCGGTGTTGGCTCCGGCACCGAGGACCTCCGAGTGCGCTCCGCACCCGTGATCTGCGGAGACGACACGGCCGTCGTCGGAGGCGTAAAGGTTGCCGCAGGCGCCGAACAGCTGGCGCATCGATCCGGCCAACGGGAGATAGAACCCGCACGTGCCACACCGCGCATCGTCGGGTGCCGACGTGGATATATCCGCTCCGGGACCGTGCTCGGAGTCGTACCAACGGTCCGCGGTCTCAATGCGACCAAGCCTGCTCATGACCCTCGCGCGTCCGACACCGAGCTCGAAGGCGACGTCCTCCACGGCGTCGTCGTCCGACATGACGTACGCCGGCTCGAGCCGCTCGTCGGACTCGTCGGTGGGCAGTAGGTCGCCGACACCGACGTCGCCGGCGCGTAGCCGTTCCGACCACGGCACCCACACCGGCGCCACCAACGCGTCGTCGCCGGGCAGCAGCGCGATCTCCGACACGGTGACGTTACGGGCTCGAGGTGCGCGGGCCACGACAACGGCCCAACGCCAGCCCAGATACCCCGGCAACAGGCATTCGAAGAAATGCGTCGCCACACGGTCCGCCTCGGCGACCACCTTCAGGTGCTCACCGACTCCTTCGCCGGTTTCCTCCGCGGCTTCTCGGGCTTGCTCGACCGCTTCAGCACACAGCCGATCAAGGCGGGAACGCCGGGTAATGGTTGATGACTGCGACACAAGATCAAGGATACGACGAACCTTGTGAATCAGTCACTCGGGCGATGAATGTGTCGGGTCACCGACACCGCACCACGTCGGCGCGGTGGTAGACCCGGCGAGTAGCGTCGGGATCCGTGAAGCTCCTCATCGTCACCGCCGTCGCCGCCGAAGCGGACGCCGTCCGCCGCGGGCTGTCGGCCGACCACGACATCGCCGTCGTCGGGGTGGGTCCCGCCTCGGCCGCAGCCGGTACCGCCCGCCTACTCGCCGGCGGGAAACGCTATGACGGCGTGATCAACGCCGGCGTGGCAGGCGGGCTCGACTCCCGTGTCGCCATCGGCGACACCGTCATCGGTACCGCCGCGCTCTCCGGCGAGTTGGGAGTCGCGCTACCGGATCGGTTTCAGCCTCTCGACGAACTCGGGTTCGGCACGAACACGATCGCGTGCGATCCCACCTTGACCACCGGAGTGGCCGGCCGTCACGGTGTCATCCTGACGTTGGCGACCATCACGGGGACGCCCCAGTTGGCCACGTCACTGGCAGGGCGATACCCGGATGCACTGGCCGAGGCCATGGAGGGCTTTGGTGTGGCGACCGCCGCGCGTGACGCGGGGCTACCGTTCGCGGAGATCCGGACCGTGTCGAACGCCGTCGGCGACCGGGACGTATCGGGGTGGGACTGGACCGCCGGTTTCACCGCCCTCGCGGCGGCGGCCGCGGCCCTACCGAAGGGGAATACATGAAACTGGCCTTCTCACCGTGTCCGAACGACACGTTCGTGTTCCATGCATGGGTGCACGGCCTGATCGAGGGCGCGCCCCCGGTCGACGTGACGTTCGCCGACGTCGACGTCACCAACACGGCTGCACTGTCGGGGGCCTTCGACGTCGTCAAGGTCTCCTACGCCGCGCTACCGTGGCTGCTCGACAAGTACCGGTTGCTCCCGACGGGAGGAGCACTCGGGCACGGGTGCGGTCCGTTGGTGTTGACGCGCGATCGACGCGACCCCACCGACCTGGCGGGTGCACGGATCGCCGTTCCAGGTGAGAAGACGACGGCATACCTGCTGTTCCGGCTGTGGTCGCAGGCCTTCGCCCCCGCCCACATCGACGTGGTGCCGTTCGAACAGATCATGCCGGGTGTCGCGGCCGGCAGGTTTGACGCGGGCCTGGTCATCCACGAGGCTCGATTCACTTATCGGGAACACGGTCTGACCATGTTGGCCGACCTGGGGCAGTGGTGGGAGCACGAGACCGGGCACCCCATCCCGTTGGGCGCGATCCTGGCCAAGCGGGAACTCGACGCCGACCGGATCACGCGATGGATACGCGCCAGTGTCGAGTATGCGTGGAAGAACCCGGAGGCCGGTGCCGCCTATGTGGCTCAGCACGCCCAGGAGATGTCGTCCGAGGTGACTCGCCAACACATCGATCTGTACGTCAACGAGTTCACCGCAGACCTGGGCACGGCGGGCCACGCCGCAGTGGACTCACTGTTGACGCGTGCTGCCGACGCCGGCCTGGTCCCCCGCGTGTGATCCGCGCCGATTCGGTGTTTCGGCATGGACGGCCGTTCGCGTATGGACGTCGTAACATGCCGATAACGGCCTTCGTCGGTACCACCTGTCGCGAGTCGACGCATGGTGTAACAGCCTCGTGGCTCTTATCGTGCGACGGTTACGCTTAGAGCGCGCAGTCATACACCGGCTGCGAATGTATTTGGTCCCTGCGTCACGAGTTGAGGTTTGGCTGTGCCTACCGGTCGGGTGAAGTGGTACAACGCCGAAAAGGGTTTCGGGTTCGTTTCTCGAGACGACGGCGGTAGCGACGTCTTCCTGCACCGTGATGCGCTTCCCGACGGCGTCACCGAGTTGAAGAGCGGACAGAAACTTGAATACGGCATCGTCGACACGCGGCGTGGTGTCCAAGCCATGTCGGTCACGCTTGTCGAGGCACCACAACGGATTAAAAAGTCCGAAGTCGCCGTGCAACGTCGTTCTCCCGATGAACTACACGGCCTGATCGAAGACATGATCAAGGTGCTTGAGGACCAGGTCATGCCGCCGCTTCGACGTGGTCGCCACCCCGATCGCAAACAGACGGGCAAAATCGCCGAGGTTGTGCACGCGGTGGCACGCGAATTGGAGCAGTAACGCTCACGGCACCGGAACGCATCCGGTTTCCCAACGAGGCCGCTACCCGATCCTTTGACGATTCGGGAGCGGCCACGTCGTTTCGGTACACGGTTTCGCGGCCTCCCCCGGAGCGCACCGAGAGTGGGCCCTCGAAAACCTTGACGCGACGAGCCTTCGCACCTCACAGTGGTGGTGCCCTACCCCTCCCCCTCGACAAGGCCCGAACCGATCAGAACCGACAACAGAACCCTGTTCCGACGACCGGTCGTCGTGCTGACGGTCACCGCGATGATCGTCGGGCTCGTCGCCTCGTTCGTCGCCACTTCCGTCCGCACCCCGGGGCTCCTGCTTCCCGGCGTGACGCCCCCGCCGGACCCGGTCGTCGAACTCGGCGAGATCAAACCCGACCTGCGGGAACGGTTCGAGGAACTGATCGACGGCCACCTGGACGCGCACGAGGGTCTACAGGCGTCCGTGGCATTGACCGACGGTCGACACGAACTGTCGGCGGGTTCCGACATCGCGTTCGAAACAGCGAGCATCGTCAAGGTCGAGATTCTGCTGCGGTGGCTGCTGGCCCGGCAGGACGACGGTCTCCCCGCCGAGGAATACCGGCTCGCCGAACAGATGATGACCGTCAGCGACAACGATGCCACCAACCGGCTGTGCCTCAGCATTGTCGGGCTCACCGCCCCCGACGACATTCCCGGCGGGGTGGACGCCTGCACCGTTCACGGTTACTGGGGGCACGACCCGACGACCGCCGAGCAACAGTTGCCGGTCCTGCACGCGGCTTTCCACTCCGAGCGGCTGACCACGGAAAGCCGGGACGTGGTCAAGAAGTTCATGGCGGCGATCGTCCCGGAACAGGCGTGGGGAGTCAGCGCGGCTGCGAACGACTCACAACAGGTGTGGCTCAAGAACGGTTGGGACGACCGCGACGGTTGGCTGGTTCACAGCATGGGCGTCGTCGACGGCCCAACCCCCATACACATCGTCGTGCTCACCTTCGGCCACGACGATTTTCGATCCGGTGTAGATCACGTCGAGGAGCTCACTCGACTGGCGGTTTCGGTGATCGTGGACCGATAGACGGCGTTCGGGTGCCCGGACACTCGTCAGCCTCGCGCCGCCGCGTCGAGTCGCCATACAGTCCATTGTCTCCGATGCCGGGCGACCAGCACCGACGCCGCGATCGCGACGAGTCCGAACACCGCCAGAACGGTCACGTTCCACCACACGCGGGTCACGTCCCCACCCGATATCGCGATGCGCATGGCATCCACAAAGTACGTCATCGGCATCAACGGGTTCAAGGCCTGAAAAAACCACGGAGCCGTCTCCACCGGGTACATCCCGCCCGCAGCCGTCAACTGCAGCATCAGCGCCACCGACATCGCCACGTCGCCGACCACACCGAACGCGAAACGCAGCAGGTGGGCCAGCGCTGTGAACGCGAAGACGCCGGTGATCACGACTCCGATCCCCGTGACCGGGTACGCCGCATTCAGTCCCAACGCGACGTCAACGACACAGAACAGTACGACCGCGCCGACAACGCCCAGGACCAGTGCGGGGAGCCATCCGGCCACGGCCACGGTGAACGCGGAGATCCGGCCGGCCAGCGCACGCGGGTTGACGGGGCGGATCACCATGTACGCGATCATTCCGAATATCCACAATGCGATACCGAAGAACAGCGGCGACAGGGCCCTCCCATACATTCCCGCCGGGTGAGCGTTACTTTCCTCGATATCCACAGGGGAGGCGAACAGCGCGGCCGCCGACGCGTTCGCCGCCGGTTCCGCCGACGGCACCGCCAATGCGGCCCCCTCGAGGCGGGTCGCCGCGTCGTTGGTGTCGTCGGCCAGTTCCGTCGCCCAGCCCGACACCTCACCGGCGTCCTCGGCCACGTCCCCCACTCCGAGCGACACCAGTTCGGCCATCTCGGTGAGTTCCCTCATTCGGTCCTCAATCGACGAAAAGTCGTCATGTGACAGATCTTGAACGGCGGCGTTCACGTCGGCGGCACTGCCGGTGATCTCCTCGGCGTCCGACATGGCCGCCTGCAGATCGTCACAACCTTCCGTTCCTGTGGTTTCGGCACACAACGCGGCATACGCGTCGTCCAGACGTCGGCTGAAACCGTCGGTGAGGTCGGCGACGTTCTGCGTCCCGGACTGGATGTCCGACCAGCGCCCCGCACCCCGTGAACCGACCGACGGAACGGCGCCACCCAGCTGCTCAATACTGCGCACCATCTCACCGGACGCGGCCTCCAGGTCGATCAGCCCGGTGTTCACATCGGCGGCGCGGTCCGAAACACGCGCGGCGTCCCCGGCCAGGTGCGTCATGTTCACGGCGCTGTCGGTCAGCTCGTCGTCAAGCCCGGTCAGGTCTCCGATCATGGACTTCGCCAAGGTCACATACGCGGCGGTGTCGATTTGATTCTGAAGCTCGGCACGTGCCGATTTCGCCATGACCGTCGCCAGGTAGCCGTTGGCGTCGTTCAGATTTAGTGCGATATGTGCTCGACGGGGGTCGGTGCCGAACAAGCCCGCCAGCTTTTCGGACAGGTCCGCCGGCACGACGATCGCGAAGTAGTAATCGCCCCTGTCGATTCCGGATGCGGCCGTCTCACTCGATACGAAGTGCCATTCGAAGGTTCGTGTGGTGGCCAGTTGTGCGGTGAACTCCGCTCCGACGTCGATCCGCCGCCCGTTGACGTCCGCACCCCTGTCCTCGTTCACCACCGCGACCGGGACGTGCTCCGACTCACCATACGGGTCCCATGTGGACCACAGGTGCAGGGCACCCACCAACAGGGGCACCATAAGCAATCCCGCCAAAACGGCGCGGCGTAGAGGATGTCCGGTGAATCGGCGAAGTTCCAGCATCGCCAACCGGAAGGCGGTCATATCGGCTCCTCATATACGGATTCGTCGTTCGGCGACCGTCGAGTGGTCACCGCCAAAACGGCGGTGTCGAAGTGATGTCCGACTGTGGCGACCCGGGCCTGGCTTTGTCCGACACGGACGATGACGTCCGGACTGAGATCCGGTCGCAGCGACGTGGCCACCACCACGTGGTCGTTGTCGGCCAGTACTCGAAGCGCCGCCCACACACACGCCGCAGCGGTGTTTCCCAGGCCGGCGTCGACGTCGTCGACAACAAGCAGCGGAGTTCGCTCCGCAGCCGCGAAGGCGATCGCCAGCAGTGTCTGGTCGACCGCAGGCAGCCGCCCGAAGATCTCCCCCGTATCGACGGTGACACCGAGCATCCTCGCCACCGTGCGGATGTCGTCGACGCTGGCCGGACACCCCGCCAGCACCGTTTCGGCCATCAAACGGCCGACGGTGTGCTCAGGGTCCGGCCGCACGGCCACACCCGCTCGCGCCACCGCGACTCGACGCCTCACATGGCCCGAGTCGCTTCGACCTTCGACCGCGACACGGCCACGGTGGAACCTGAAGCGCCCCGCGATCGACAACAACAGACTTGTGCGGCCAGTCCCCGCGTCGCCGACCACCGCGACGAGTTCGCCTCGACCGGCAGTGAACGACATGCCGCGAAAAAACGGGTCGACCGCCAAATCCGTCACCTCGAGGCACGGTGTCGGACGTACGGCGGGCGTCGGCGGACTCAGGTCCAACGCCGGCATCTCGGCGGTGTCGATTTCGCCGGCCGGGTGCGCCGGTCCCGTCAACGGCGGGAACGGCGTGACCCCGTCCCGCGACGCCGTTCCCATGCCGCCGACGTCGTCCGGGAGCTCACGATCGGAGGGTCGCGTCATGGGCCCATTGTCACACCGACAACCACACGGCGATTTGTTACCGACCGGTAGAGTCACGTTCGAGCGTCCGAACGGAGGCTCTGGGCTCCGGAAATCCCGGGCACGCAGCCCAACCGGACACAAACCCCATAAGGCGACACCTCTTCAGCTCAGCGGTACCCAACCGGTGATCCGTGGGGCCGTGATCGGTGTCAACAACAACCGACAGGAAGTAGCCATGGCCGAACACCGGAGACTCGCCGAGGCCGCCGATCAGATCGCCTCGGCGGTGCGGGACCTGGACGCCATCACCGTCAACATGTCCGACCACATCGACAAACGGGCCACCGACCTCGCCGAAAAGAAGGTTGCCGAGCTTGAAGCTCGAGCGATCGAAGCGGAGACCCGTGCCGTTGCCGCCGAACAACGTGTCGCCTTCCTGGAACGACGGCTCGGCGAAGGCGAATAGTTCGAAGATGATCGACGGGCAGGTCAAACCACCGACGCCCGGGTGAGGCCGGGCGACCGACCTGGAAAGCCCGACCCCAATACGACAGGGCACCCGACACAAGTTCTATGCACTGCCGTGGCCGTGGAATCGACATGGGTCGGCCGACACTGCGACGGTTCCCGTCCGCTTGATGTACCACGGCGAGTACGGCTTCGCACTGAACAACGGGCTCATCGACGCGCATCACCCGTGGCACGGCAACGGTCTTAAGTGTCGGTGTGCTCCAAAAAGGCCACACAAGCCGACCTCACGGGTCGCCTGCGATGGGAGTGCGTCCTCGAAACACGAAAAACCCGTCGCCCACCTGCGTCCGGGTGGCCGACGGGTTCGTCGAACGATGTCAGGTGCCGGGGCGGTTTCCGAAAATATGCATCACGTCACCCACGTCGAGCATGTCGAACAGGGCCACCGCGTCTTCGTGCAACAGATTGACGCACCCGTGCGAGCCGAACGAATCATGAATGTACGTCGTCGTCTCGTGGAGCCCCTGGCCCATGTAAAAATGCTGCCAGTACGGCAACCACACCTTGTACGGCTTTGACCATTCGGACACGTTCTTGTTGGTGATCGTCAGTTTGCCGGTCTGAGTCTTGTAACCGCCCGCCATGCCCGTACGCACCACCGTCGGCCCGTAGACGATCTCCCCGACACTCGTCACCCACAGCGTCTGGTGTGTCAGGTCGATGCACACGACCAGTTGCCCACCAGGGTCACAAGCGGCGAGATCGGATTCCACCAACCGCTCGGCCACATTGCGGGTGAGCTCACCGGCATAACCTTCGGCCGGTTGAATTCCCATGCGCTTCTGAAACTTCTTGATGGCCTTGCAATCCTCTTTCGACTGCTCCCCGTCGATGAACACGTCACCGTATTCACCCAAAGCCGCCAAAAACTCCTCGACTTCCTCCTGGTAATCACCGGTGTCGCCACAACTGTGGTCGGAGGCGGGCGTCGCGGTCTCCTGCTCCACCGGCGTCTCCTCCACCGGCTCGTCTTCCTGAGCGGTTTGAGTGGCCTCGGCGACAGGCTCGGCGAAAACCGCGGTCGAATCCTTCCCCGACGCCCACGCCCACGTCCCCATGCCGAACACCATGGCCATCGACAACACCACGGACAACAGAACCGGCCGACGTCTCACCATGAGACTCACTCCCCACACGAACCTTCGGGCTTGTTGAATCAGACGACATTCGGGCGCTTTTAGTTGCCGCCGTGACAAAACCGTTACCGAGGGATTTACAGTCGTGCCTATATTGCACGACTGCCGAACAGTTTGACTCCCCATCTCGTGCCATCGGCGATCGGCGATCGGCGGTTCGACGTGACAGACTGGTAACGATGCCGAAGCACGGGTTCCCCGCCCTTCGGCACACAATCCGACGTCGGCGGCGTGAACATCGTGGCCACCGGCGTCGCCGACCGCCTGCCCACCGCGGAGTAAGGAGGACGCGTTGACCGGTGGACCGCTGATCGTGCAAAGCGACAAGACGCTCCTACTCGAGACCGACCATCCGCAGGCGTCCGCCTGTCGTATGGCGATAGCGCCGTTTGCCGAACTGGAACGCGCCCCCGAACACATTCACACATACCGGTTGACCCCGTTGGGTCTGTGGAACGCCCGCGCCGCCGGCCACGACGCCGAAGCGGTCGTCGACGCACTGTTGACCTACGCACGCTTCCCGGTTCCTCACGCGCTGCTGCTCGACGTCACCGAGACAATGGACCGGTACGGACGGCTACGCCTGGAAAAGCATCCTGCACACGGACTGGTCCTCCACGGACTCGACAAGGCGGTCCTCACCGAGGTCAGCCGCAGCAGGAAACTCACAGGCATGCTCGGCACTGCCGTCGACGACGAGACCGTGATCGTCCACGCCAGCGAACGCGGGAGGCTCAAGCAGGCACTGCTCAAGCTGGGGTGGCCAGCCGAAGACCACGCCGGGTACGTCGACGGCGAGTCACACCCGATCAAACTGTCTCTGGACGACTGGAATCTGCGCGCCTACCAGCAGGAGGCGGTCGACGCCTTCTGGGCGGGTGGCTCCGGGGTCGTGGTCCTGCCGTGCGGGGCGGGTAAGACCCTGGTCGGTGCAGCGGCCATGGCGCAGGCCGCCACCACGACTTTGATCCTGGTAACCAACTCCGTCTCGGTTCATCAGTGGCGTAAAGAGCTCGTGGCGCGAACCAGTTTGACCGAGGACGAGATCGGCGAGTACTCGGGCGAACGCAAGGAGATCCGTCCGATCACCATCGCGACCTATCAGGTCATGACCGCCAGGTCCAAAGGGGCGTTTCGTCACCTAGACCTGTTCAACGCCCGGGATTGGGGTCTGGTCGTCTATGACGAGGTCCATTTGCTCCCGGCACCGATCTTTCGTTTCTCCGCGGACCTCCAGGCGCGCCGACGGCTCGGCTTGACCGCGACGTTGGTTCGTGAGGACGGCCGCGAGGCGGACGTGTTCTCGCTGATCGGCCCGAAGCGCTACGACGCTCCGTGGCGCGACATCGAGGCACAAGGTTGGATCGCCCCGGCCGACTGCGTCGAAGTGCGCGTCACTTTGACGCAGGACGAACGCATGGCCTACGCCATGTCCGAGGAGAGCGACCGGTATCGCGCAGCCGCCACGATGGAGAGCAAGTATCCGTCCGTAGAGGCTCTCGTCAGGCGACACGAAGGCGAACAGGTGTTGGTCATCGGCGCGTTTCTCGATCAGCTGGAGGCCTTGTCGCGGCGACTCGACGCTCCACTGATTCAGGGCAGCACTCGCACGGCACAACGGGAGGAGCTGTTCGACGAGTTTCGTAGTGGGCGGCTGAAGACGTTGATCGTTTCCCGCGTCGGCAACTTCTCGATCGACCTGCCCGAAGCCGCGGTCGCCATCCAGGTGTCCGGGTCGTTCGGCTCCCGGCAGGAGGAGGCTCAACGGTTGGGAAGGGTGTTGCGCCCCAAAGCGGACGGTCGCACCGCTCATTTTTATACGGTCGTGTCCCGCGACACGGTCGACACCGATTACGCCGCGCATCGGCAGCGTTTCCTCGCGGAGCAGGGTTACGGTTACACCATCGTGGATTCGGAAGATCTCGGGTGACTGCGAGTCACCGTTTACCGTCGATGTGCCACGGACTCCTCCTTGAGGACTAGCCGAGGCGCCGCTGGTAGGAGGACTCGGTTCGCCCGGACGCATGAGGGCGCATGCCGGGCAGACGCATACCGTATTCACATGCGTAGACCTCTCCTCCTGGCCACCGCGGCGATGATCGGTCTTCTGGGGTTGCCGGCCGCCGCGGTGGCCGCCCCCGCCACCGATACGACGCAGACAACCCTGGATCCGGAACTGCTGTCGAAGACACTCGACGCGATCACCGACGCCGGCGCGCCCTCGGTGATCGCCGAGGTTCGCGACGGCGACGACGTCTGGGCCGACGCGTCGGGCGAACGTGACAAGTGGACCAAGACGCCCACCAAGTCGACCGACCTGGTCAGAGTCGCCAGCATCACCAAGTCCATGGTGACCACGGTCGTCCTTCAGCTTGTGGAGTCGGGAGACCTGCACCTTTCCGACACGGTCCAGGACCGCGTGCCCGGCCTCGTCCCCTACACCGAACCCATCACGGTGGAGAATCTGCTGGGGCACACCAGCGGCATTCCCGACTATTTTCCCGAGGTCTTCCCGTCCTTCTGGGAGGGCAAGCCCGATGACGTGAAATGGAAACGTTGGCTTCCCGTATCGCCCGAAAAGCTCATCGACTCGGTGAGTGACCAACCGCTTCACTTCACGCCGGGTGAAATGTGGTCCTACTCCAACACCGGGTACGTCGTCCTCGGGTTGATGATCGAAGACATCACGGGTAACTCTCTGGAACGTGAGCTGAAGACCCGGGTTCTACAGCCCGCGGGCATGGGCAAGACCCAACTGCCGACATGGAATCCGTTCATCATGGGTCCGCATCCTCGGGCTCAGTTCGCCACCGGCTACTCGGAGGAACCGTACTACGACACCACCGAGATGAATCCGAGCATCTTCTGGAGTGCAGGTCACGCGGTGGCACCGGTGAGCGACATCAACAACCTTTACGCCGCTTTGAGCGACGGAACGTTGCTGTCTCGGGAATCGCTGGCCACGATGCGCACCCTCTCACCCCAGTCGGGCGGCACCTACGGTCTGGGGCTCCAGGCCCTGCCCGTCGGCGGGTGCGACGACTTTCCCGACGGTGTCGCCTTCGGACACACCGGCGGTGCGCTTGGGGCATCGTCCTTCTCGTTCCACTCCCCCGACGGTGAACGGCAACTGACCTTCACCTACCTGGTCGACGACCAGTTCGATCCGAACCCACAACTTGCTGCGGCGATGGGCAACTTTTTGAACGCGGCGCTGTGTGATGTCGACACGACGGGAGGGGTCACCACATTCGGCGGTGACAACCTCGGGGACATGATCCTGGACCGCTGGACGGCCCGCAACTGATCCTCCAGCATAAAGTAGGGCGACCAGGTGGTCGCCCTACTTTTTTACCGTAATACGTACACGGCTCCACATGTCTCGACAACGGAACCGGGACGCCAGTCGTGCCCTTGGCCGGACTGCGCAAAATGGTGGACGCTCCATCCGCCATCGAATTCCACAGTCAATTCAAGCCAACGCGCCTCGATACGGCAGTCCAGTGTGAAGTCAATGTCCTCACCGTCGTAAAACTTGCGCTTTTGGCTGTCCCACAATCGTTCAGTCCCCGTACCGGACACTTCGATCTCTCCCGGCTGCACATCGGTCAACCGGAAACGTCCATCCTGATAGGTCACATCTACCTGCGGGTACTCCGTCACCTCCCAGTCGAGGTTCCGCACGTCGTTCATGTACTCGACTCCGATCAGGGCATCCACCGCCACGGCGTCCACCGCGAAAGGGCAATGGTTCCGGTACACATCGCCGGTGGAGGCGCAGTCCTCG
>DXGR01000065.1 GCA_019113825.1 Candidatus Stackebrandtia excrementipullorum
TCCGGCGTCGGGCCCACCTGCGCCACAGGGGCCGTCGGCTTCACGGTCGGCGCAGGCTCCGGCGTCCGGCCCACCGTCTGCGTCCCCGCAACAGCAGAACCCGCCGCCCGGATATCAGCCCCCGGGAGCCCCTCGACAGGCTCCCCGGCCCCAACAGGCAGCAGCTCCACAACAGACACCCCGGCAGCAGCCACCCGCTCCACCGTCTCGACAGGCGCCACCGTCGCAGCAGCCGCCGGCATCGGGCCCGGCGACGCCGCAGCCTCCGGGCCCCACGTCCAGGCCCCCGACCCCTCCGGGCCGCGGATCGGGCCCTCCGCCCGGATCCCAGCCGGTGCAACGTGCGGCCGGGCCACCTCAGCCGGTGAGCTCGGAAGGACCGACCGACAAGATCTCCCTGACCGGCCAGGGCCCCGCGGGGACCGCGCGTCCGGTCTCGGGTCCTCCGACGGCGCGTCCGGTGTCGGCCGCTCCGGCATCGGCTCCTCCGGTCTCGGGTCCTCCGACGGCGCGTCCGGTGTCGGCGGCCCCGGCATCGGCTCCTCCGGTCTCGGGTCCTCCCGGCCGACCGGTTTCGGCAGGACGCGCGCAGCCGACCTCTCCCGCGCCCGGTCCGTTCTCCAGTCCGCCGGTGTCGGGCTCACCCGCGTCGGGCAGCCCCTTTGCCCAAACATCGGCTTCCCCGTTCTCTTCCGGCCCTCTGGGACGGCCGCTGTCGTCGGCACCGACATCGGGCACGGTGTACGGGCTCCCGATGAACGACGACGCGCCGACCGTCGTTCCCACCATGGGACGTCCGGTCGACCCGGTGGGGCCGCTCGGATTCCAGGCCAATGCACGGGCTTTGGAGCTCATGGCCACCCCGGCGCCACCCGCAGGTCTGATGCTGGGACGTGACGCGGAGCAGAGTCCCGTAGTGGCACCCCTGTTCCGGCCCGACCCCGTCAAGGCCGCGGTCATAGGCGGTCCGTTCGTGGCGCGTCTGGTGGTGTTTCGGGCGCTTGCCGTGGGAGCCCGCGTCGCCGTGTGCACGACCCGACCGCAACTGTGGGAAGGGCTCGGCCGCGGGGCGACCGGCCGCGACGACCGCTTGGCCGTCCTCCACGGCGACCGCCCGGTCACAGTAGACGCGAACCCGCACTCACCGGCGTTGTACGTGTACGACGTGGGTGAACACGGTACGACGACGACGCCGATTCTCGGGCCGTGGCGGACTCAACTGACGATCCTTCCCAAACTCACCTTGTACGGTTCGCAAGCGCTGGAAGAAGCACAGGTGACGATCCTGCAACGCCTGACCCCCGATGAGGTCCCCGCGGCGACCGCTTCGTTGCGGGTCAGTGGTGAGACTCTGGGCTTGTTCCAGATGCTGTACGACGACATGTTCGCCATGTTGCGTATCGGCGCCAAGGAACGGTACGTATGGGCGAACGCGACCTCGATAGAGCGTCAGATGTTCGGTGAGCCCGTGCGCGACATGTAACGACCGAACGCCGCGGGGCCCCACACGGTGAACGTGTGGGGCCCCGCGGCGTTTGTCTGTCGGGATGTTCAGCTACGCCAGTTGTCGAAGTACGCGTCGGCGATGGTGGCGGCCCGCTCGGCGATCTCGTCCTCGCTGATCTCGGTGTACAGCACGACTCGTGCATACAGGTAGGCGTTGCCGTCCCACGCGTGAAGGCTGTAGTCGGCGGTACCGGTGTCGTCGCTCCACGGACGCGAAACCACGAACGTCGCCTCGCCAACGCCGGAGATCTCGGCATACCCTTCCGTGTCGGCGAGCTTGCCCTGTACGTGCTCGTATTCGTTGCGGGCGCCCGCGTTCAAGCCGAACACGGTGGTCGTCACCTCGACATCGGCGCCACTTCCGGGCTCGTTACCCACCTGAATGGCGCAGCGCTGCTCGGTCTTGGAACCGATCTCGGAGATGTCTTCGATCATCGGGGTGACTTCTGTGGACAGGTCCTCGAGAGAACCGACGTCAAGCGGGTCACACGGCGCCGAGAGTGCCTGGTACGCCAACTCGGACTCCGGCTCGGCCTCTTCACCTCCGGTCAACGACCAGATGCCGACCCCGACCGCTCCCACGACGAGAACGAGCCCCGCGATGACGGCGATCCTGACCAGCGGAGAAGTCTTGCGCGCCCGCCTGCGGGTCTTAAACTTTGCTCTGTCCTGCGGCGACATTCGATCGACGTCGAATTTGTCGGGTGCGTCTTGCCGTGCTTCCGGCGGCACGTACCCCAACTTCCCGATGACCCGGGTGTTTTCCTCATAGGTCCAGTCGTTGGGTTGCCTGCCTCCGGACTCCGGCCGGCCCATGGGCGGTTCACGATGGTCCTGCGGTCGTCCGTGTCGACCTGGGGGCGGCTGCTCGTTCCAACCGCCACCGGACGGCCCCTGCGGGGGGCCTTGGTCCCGCCCATGTGGGCCGGGCCGACGTCCGTACGGATCACTACGGCGGGGGTCGTCACCGTAGGGGCGCGGGTTGCTCACGTCGCCACCTCGTTTGTTGGCTTTTAACATCCTGGAGTCGTTTGATCGGACGTGATCGTTGCTCACGCGATCGTCGACACCGCAGCGTATCGGTTGTGCCGCAGTCGCTGAACTCGACCTTGGGCGGAGACGGCCGAACCGGACATGGAACCGGCGCCGCCGTCTCCGTCGATCACGTGCTCGTCAACTGCATGATCTCTTCGACGGACGCCAGCACCGTGTCGACCGCGCCGGCCTGGTCTCCGGGGGCTCCGAAGGCATACCAGTTGATCGTCACCACGAGGTTCCCGTCGATGGCGACCGCGGAGAGCGCATAGTCGGCCGAGGAGGATTGCTCGTTCTCCTCACCGAGGACCATCAGCTCCCATGGGCCGCTGGGTTCGCTGAAGTCCTCACGACTGGCCAGCCACAGGTCCGACATGAATTCGAAGTCGTCTTGCGCTGTGGCGTTGTCGGGGTGGCTTTCAATCATCATGTAGAGATCGCCGGCCTCGGTTGCCCGAGTGCATTCGGCCCGCTGGTCGTAGCCACCCTCTTCGAGGGAGTCCAGCTCCGGGTCCTGCTCCGTGAACCCGGTGAGATCGATATCGCCGCACACGGTGCTGCTGACGCGGTACGTGCCGGAGGTTCCCGGTTGGTCTTCGTCGGGATCGTCCTCGGGATCGTCCTCGTCCGGTTCCTCACTGGTCTGGCTGGTGGTCGGATCGGCTGTGGTCTCGCCCGAGTCGTCGTCGCCGGCGGTTATCACGACGATGACTGCTGCCACGGCGAGCAGAATGACGACGCCCGCAACGACGCCGCCGATAAGCCAGCCGTTACCACCACTACTGGAGGGAATCGGAACGCCGGGCTGGAACGGCGGCGGTTGACCGTAGCCGGGCTGTTGCGGCGGATATCCGGGTCCCGACATGGGAGGCGCCGACATGTGAGGTGCCGACATGTGGGGCGGTCCGGTCATCGGCACACCCGTCACGGGATTGCTGTGCGGGTCGTACCCCGGCTGCCGTCCCGCGGGCCCTTCCAGCTCGTACTGGACGCCTTCGTACGGCGAGGTTTCTTCGGGCTGAGAGCGGCCTGGATCCGCGTCGGGTCCCTGCGTGGCGTCACCGAAACCGAACGGCGAATTGATGTCACCGCCCTGCCACGTACCGTCGCCCGGCTGGTTGGACGGTGGCGGATACGGACCGGTCATCGAATACTCCTTGTGGTTCGCCGGGGTGAGGGTTGACGGGTTTCCCCTGGTCGATCGGGCGGCACGACGAGACGTCCCCGTGCTACGCACCCCGTCGT